>URCB01000025.1 GCA_900546255.1 uncultured Eubacteriales bacterium | reverse complement strand
CCCCGCCGTCAGGCGGGTGACCATGGCCCCGGTGACCAGGGCTGCCCCGGCGGCCTGGGCCTCCCCCCGGGCCCGGCGGGCGTACTCCGGGCCGGTGAGGGTCTCCCGGTACCGGATGAGGCCGAAGCCGTCGTGGATGCACTGGTGGAGGATGCCCCCCACCTGGTCCTCCCGCTCCAGCACCAGGACGGAGGCCGCCCCCGCCTCTTTGGCCCCCTGGGCGGCGGCCAGCCCCCCGGGGCCGCCCCCGATGATGACCACGTCGTAATACCTTTCTTCCATCACTTCACCCTCCCGGTAAACAGAGGGGATCCGGCCCCCCGGTAGGTGACTTCCTCCGGGGCCAGGCCGTAGTCCTCCACCAGCATCTGGGCGATCTTGGGCAGGCAGTACCCCCCGTGGCAGCGGCCGGTGGTGGCCCAGGCCCGGTACTTGATCCCCGCCAGGGTGCGCACCCTCAGGGGGTTCTCCACCGCCTGGCGGAGCTCCGCCCGGGTGACCGTCTGGCACCGGCACACCACCTCCCCGTAGTCCGGGTCGGCGGCGATGAGGGCGGCCTGGCCCTCCGGGCTCTGGTCCCGGAAGCGGCGGATGCCCTGGCGCCGGGGCTGGAAGTCCGCCCGGGGCACCAGGTCCAGGGTGCGCTCCACCAGCCCCACCACCTCCCGGGCCAGGGGGAGGGAAGCGGTGAGCCCCGGGGACTCGATGCCGACGAGGTCGATGAACCCCGGCTTGTCCTCTCGGACCACGAAGTCCCGGTAGCCCCCCTCCCCCGGGGGGGCCTGCTTGGGCCGCAGGCCGGCGTAGGCCCCGATGATCTGCCTTCGGTCCAGGCCGGGGAGGAGCTGCCGGGCCTCCTGGAACAGCCGGTCCATCACCGGCTGGGTGGAGGCGGTGTCCTCCAGGGAGTCGATGTACTCGGCGCTGGGGCCCAGGAGGATGTTCCCGTGAACGGTGGGGGTGAGGTGGATCCCCAGCCCCCCCTCGCCCGCCCGGGGGGCGGGGTAGACCGGCAGGGGGAGGAGCCCCTCGGCGATCTGGTCCAGAATGAAGTACTCCCCCCGGCAGGGGTAGATGTGGTACCCCTGGACCCCCGCCATGGCGGCTACCTGGGCGCTGTACAGCCCTGCGGCGTTCACCACCACCTGGGCGGAGAGGACGGTGTCCCCGGCGGTCACCTGGTACCCCCCAGCGGCGGGGGCGATGGCGGTGACAGGGTGGTTCAGGAAGAAGGCCACCCCGTTGGCCACGGCGTTCTCCGCCAGGGCCACGGTGTAGAGGAAGGGGTCGCAGATCCCCGTCTCCGGGGAGAAGAACCCGCCGATGCCCCCCACCTGGGGGAGCTTGGCCTGGAGCTGCGCCCGATCCAGAAGTTCCAGCCCCCGGCAGCCGTTGGCCTCTCCCTGGGCTTTCAGGCGGCGGAGGGTGGCCAGGTCGGTTTCGTCAAAGGCCACCAGGATTTTTCCGGTTTTCCGAAAGGGCACGTCCAGCTCCTGGCACAGGGCGGGAAAGCCCTGGTTCCCCGCCACGCAGAGCTTGGCCATCAAGCTCCCGGGCCGGTTGTTGAAGCCGGCGTGGACCACGGCGGAGTTGCGCCCGCTGGTGCCGGCGGCCACGTCGGCCTCCTTCTCCACCAGGGCGATGGACAGCCGGTACCGGGCCAGCTCCCGGGCGATGGCGCAGCCTACGGCTCCGCCGCCGACGATGAGTACATCAAAGGATTGGTTTGCGCGGTTCAAGAATCTTCCCCTCCTTTTGCCTCCCTATCATAGCACAGGGGGGCGGCGGTCACAAGGGACCGGGGGACAAAAAAAGCCCGGGCGGCATGGAGCCACCCGGGCAGGGAGGTGAGGAACCCTCACCCCGCGTAGTTGTTGAAGTAGTTCTGGATGACGATGAAGGGGGTCCCCTTGTCCCCGGAGCCGGAGGTGAGGTCGCACAGGGAGCCCAGCAGGTCGGTGTACTGCCGGGGGGTGGTGCCCTCGGAGCTCATGTCCCCCACCAGGTCCTCCCGCTTGGCGCGGATCTCCTGGCGGATGGCCTCCTGAAGGGCCTCGCCGGAGAGGTCGGCAAAGTCGTTGTCGGCCAGGAACTTCAGCTTCAGCTCATTGGGCTTGCCCGCCAGCCCTGCGGTGTAGGCGGGGGAGACCACGGGGTCAGCCAGCTCCCAGATGCCCCCTACGGGGTCCTTGAAGGCGCCGTCGCCGTAGACCATGACCTCCACGTCCAGGCCGCGCTCTGCCTTGATCCGGGCCTGGATGCCCTCCACCACCGGCTGGCAGTTCCGGGGGAAGAGCTTCAGCTTCTCCTCGTTGGCCTTGTTGGAACCCAGCATGCCGTAGGCCTCGTGGTAGCCGCTGCCGTCCACGGGGGCGTTCATGATGTCCGCCAGGGTGAGCACCTGCTTGCCCATGGACTGGAGCACGTCCCGGGTCTCGTTCCGGGTGTGGATGTCGCAGCAGAGGATGCTGTCGCAGTAGGAAGCGATGTAGCGGCAGTCGTTGGAGAAGAGGAAGGTGGCCTTAGCGCCCTCGCTCTCAATGACTTCCCGGTAGAAGTCCAGGTAGTTCACCCCGGTGAAGGGGTGGACGGGGGAGCCGAAGGTCTTGACGAAGTCGGCCTCCTCGAAGTCATACACCCCGCTGTAGCGGTTCTTCAGATAGGCCGAACGGACCATGAGGGGGTTGCCCACCTCGTCGTTGGGGTAGCTGAACAGGACCACCACTTCGTCCATGGCCCGGGCGATGGCCTTGAGGCACATGGAGAAGCGGTTGCGGCTGAGAATGGGGAAGACCAGCCCCAGCTTCTTGGTGGGGAACTTTGCGCGGATGTCCTGGGCCACCTGGTCCACGGTGACATAGTTGCCCTGGGCCCGGGCCACCACGGACTCGGTGACCGCGATCACGTCCCGGTTTTGGAGGGTGTAGCCGTCGGCCTGTTCCGACGCGTACACGCTCTTGACCACAATGTCGACAATGTCGTCCCCTTCCCGGATGATGGGGCCCTGGATGCCTCTGGAAATCACGCCTGCCATAGTATATCCTCCAATATATTCATAAAGATAAGCAGTATCGTTTCATGGGAAAAAATACCGCAACTATTATACAGAGGTTAGAGGGAAATGGCAAGATTTTTTTGCCTCTCAGAGGGGAAAACCCTGTAAATTTCCCGGGTTTTCCCGAGAAATTGGGCCAAAAGCGCCCCGCTGCTGGGCAGCGGGGCGGGGAAAGGATCAGGGGACAGGGAGGAGGAGTTTCAGCCGGAAGGTCTCCCCCGACTGCTGGAACTGGATCTGGCCGCCGTAACGCTCTGCGGCCTGGCGCATGTTGGGGATGCCGAAGCCGTGGAGGAAGGGATCCTCCTTGGAGGTGCCCTGGGCGGGGGTGGATTCTGGCTGGGCCCGGTTCTCCACGGTGACCAGGAGCATGTCCCGGATGCGCTTTCCCTGCACGGTGATGAGCCGCTGGCCCTCCGGCAGCTTTTCGCTGGCCTCAATGGCGTTGTCCAGGGCATTGCCGAAGAGGGTGCTCAGGTCCAGGGGGTCCAGGAAATCGGCCCCGTGCAGGTCTAGTTGGGCGGAGAAGTCGATCCCCTTCTCCCGGGCTTTGGCTGCCTTGTCCTTGAGGATGATGTCCAAAAATTCGTTGCCGGTGTGGACGTAGTCCTCATAGGCGGCGATCTGGCCCCGGAGGGTTTCGGCCATCCGGTGGGTGGCTTCCGTACTGGGCTGCTGCTCCAGCACCAGCAGATGATTTTTCAGATCATGGTAGAGGGCGCGGACCCGTTCCTCCTCCTTCTGCTTGTCTTGGTAGTAGGCAAACTGCTGCTGTAACTGGGCGATTTGCAGTTTGCTCCGCTGCTCCTGTTCCCGGAGAAAGAGGTTGTTCTTGATATAGACCAACAGCACCAGAAAGAGCATGGCGATGAGGAGGATGCCCAGCTCCCAATACACGTTAAACCATCCCAATTGTCCATTGTGGAAGGGAACGGTAAGCAGGTGGACCAGCACCTCAATCAGCAGGAAGGGGAGGGCGATGGCCAATACACTTCGCTTGTCTAGCCCTCCGGCGTACTTCCGCAGGAAGAATCGGAAGAAGAGCATAAAGGCAATTTGGAAAAGGAAATACAGCCCATAGACCACCGGCCGAAGAAACTGCTGGCCCTCGACCACCACCGTCATCTCATCGAGGAGGAAAAAGGCGGCGGTTTCCGCCAGGGCATTGGCGGCGGCGAGGTAGATTTGCTGGGTCATCATCCCCGCCAGGATGGCCATGGCCGGCTGCTTGGTCAGCCCTTTGTAGGCCAGAAACGTGAGGAGCAGGGTGACGGCGATCTTATAGGCAGAGTCCTCCCAGAACCAGGTCCAGAGGTACACCGAGACAAAGAACACCGCCGGGGGGACCAGGTACCGCCAGCTAGGTTCTCGGTGGGGGCAAAAGGCGTTGACCAGGACATAGAGGCCCATGGCCTCCAGCAGGGTGCCCAGGATGTCCAGCCCTTGGTACACCCACATCACAGGGCATCCCCCCGCCGGTTCCCGGCGGCAAACTCCTCCACCATGTCCTGGACCAGGCTCCGCTGCCGGGGGGTGAGGGAGGTGACGTCCACCACCACCCGGTCTGCGCTCTGACGGCCCAGGAGGGCGTCGGTGCTGACCCCCAGGATGTTGGCAATCTTCACCAGCACCTCGTAGGAGGGCAGGCGGTTGCCCGTCTCGTAGGCGGACACTGCCGCCCCGGTGACCCCCAGGCGGGAGGCAAAGTCCGCCTGGGTCATTTTGATGGACCTCCGATATTCCCTCATCCGTTCGCCGATCCGGTTCATAACGATGGCTCCTTGCAGTGAAAACAGTTCCCGTAACGGTACATTTTATTGTATCCAATATGGAAAAACATTGGGTTGAAAATAGAAAAACAAGAGGTTGATTCTTGAGACGCGTTCTGGTACACTGTTCCTGCTGCCCTGTTGGAGGGACTCGCCCTTGCACCCGCGGGAGAGAGGGGGTATAATAGGGCGGAATTTGCACGAGAAAGAGGGTGACCGGATTGCTCCACGTGGCAATCTGTGATGACGAAGCGGCGTTTGTCCAGCATCTGTCCCAGCTGCTGGACCGTTACGCCCAGGAGACCGGCACAGAACTGAAAATCAGCACCTTTGGGGATGGGGCGGACCTCACCGACCCCTACGACCCCACCCTGGACCTGATTTTTCTGGACATTCAAATGGGTATCATGGATGGCCTGCGCACCGCCCAGCGCATCCGAGAAATGGACGGGCAGGTGAGCATCATTTTCCTCACCACCCTGGCCCAGTACAGCTTGGAGGGGTACCAGTACCAGGCCACCAACTACATCCTAAAACCCCTGCAGTACATCCGCCTCAAGGCGGAGATGGACAAGTTCCTGGCCCGGCGGCAGAAGGAGCCAGACCCCTTCGTGGTGATCGCCAACGACGCCGGCCGCCACCGGGTGGCCCTGCGGGACCTGCGGTATATCGAAACCTTCAACCGCAACCTCCTCTGCCACACCCAGGAGCAGAACCTCATCAGCTACCGCACCATGAAGGAGATGGAGGCCGCCCTGGGGGACAAGGGCTTTGCCCGGTGCCACACCAGCTACCTGGTGAACCTGTTCTATGTGAAAGGGGTCCACAAGCTGGAACTCACCCTCATCACCGGGGAGACCCTTCCCATCAGCCAGCCCAAGCGGAAAACCTTCCTGGCCCAGCTCACCGACTACTGGGGGGATATGCTGTGATCATTACCCTGCTGGATGTGCTGAGTTTTGTGGTGGAGTGGGCCTATGCGCTGCTGTTTTTCTGGATTCTCCACACCTTTTTGCCGGTGCGGAAGCCCTGGCCCCTTCGGCTGGCGGCGGTGGTGGTCTGCGCCCAGCTGTCGGTGGTGGTGATCTACTCCAACGACCTGCCAGGGCTGCTGGGAGCCATGGTGGGCTTCTTTGGCTATGTGGCTGTCTTCCACCGGGGGCGGTGGATGAAGAAGGTGGCGGCGGTGCTGGTGTTCTACCCCGCCCTCATTGCGGTCAACTACCTCATGCAGGACGCCGGGTCGAACCTTTTCTTCGCCTACACCGGCGCCCCCGGCGAGCCCGGCCCAGGCTGGACCGAGTCCGACTGGTTCTGGAGCACCCTGATCCACACCCTGTCCCTGCTGGCCCGGTTGGGGTTCTGGGTGGGGGCCTGGGCCTTCCTTCGCCGGAAGCTCAAGCGGATCGCCGAGAGCCTCACCGCCGCCATGTGGTGGATGGTGGACGCGGTGATGCTGGCCCCCTTTGTGTGTATCTTTATCATCATCTACTTCATGCCGGAGGAGATGGCCATCGTCTACCCGGTGTGCTTTGCCTCTATCTTCTCCAGCTTTGGCTGCATCTATGTGGCGGCCTACATCTGCGACTCCCTCCAGGACCGGTACCGGGCCCAGGCTCTGGAGAAGCAGCAGGCCTACTACAAAGACCGCCTCCGGGACGAGGAGCGGGTGCGCAGCATCTACCACGACATGAAGAACCACCTTCTGGTCCTCCAGGCCCAGACCGGGGGCAGCCAGGCCCTCCACCAGGCTGCCCAGGATCTGCAGGTTCAATTGGAGGCCTATGAGAGCTACCAGCACACCGGCAACGAGTACCTGGACATCGTCCTTCGGGACAAGGCCAAGGCCGCCCGGGAAAAGGGGATCGACTTCACCGCGGTGACCCCCTTTGCCGACGGGGGGTTCCTGGCCCCCCTGGACATCAGCACCCTGTTCGGCAACGCCCTGGACAACGCCATCGAGGCCTGCGAAAAGCTGCCCCAGGGCCAGCGGCTGGTGACGGTGAAAACCGGCCGGGTGCGGGACATGCTTCTCATCCTGGTGGAGAACACCATGGACCCCCAGGCCCCGGAACATGCCCGCACCACCAAGGGGGACACCTTCCTCCACGGCTACGGCTTGGCCAACCTCCGGCGCACTGCGGAGGGGTACGGCGGCCATGTGCTCACCCGGGGGGAGGGGGGCGTGTTTACCCTGAAAATCCTCCTGCCCATCCCCCAGGTGGAGGCCCCTGCCCGGGCCCAGGAGCCCGTCTCCTAACCGCCTGCATGCAGCACCCGCCGGGAAGCCCTAGGCTTCCCGGCGGGTGTTAAGTTTTACCCCGTCGGTGTTAGTTTAGGCCCCGCTTCTTGTCTCGGGAGAGCAGGGTGGTACCATAGGGCCATCCTGCAACAGAGAAAGGAAGGAATCGTTTATGCGTATCCTGCAAACCACCCACCTGACCAAGGAGTATGGTCAGGGCGCCAGCCTGGTGAAGGCCCTGGACGACGTCTCCCTGTCCGTAGAGGCGGGGCAGTTCGTGGCCATCATCGGCACCTCCGGCTCCGGCAAGTCCACCTTGCTGAACATGCTGGGCGGGCTGGACCGGCCCACCGGCGGCACCGTGAAGGTGGACAACTTCCAGCTGGAGGACCTTCGGGACGAGGACCTCACCGTCTTCCGCCGCCAGCGGATCGGTTTCATCTTTCAAAATTACAACTTGATCCCCTACCTCACCGCCTATGAGAACATCGTCCTCCCCGTCCGTTTGGACGGCAAGCAGGAGGACAAGGCCCTCCTCCGGGAGATCGTGGGCTTTTTGGACCTGGAGGGCAAACTGGCCAGCTATCCCAGCCACCTCTCCGGCGGCCAGCAGCAGCGGGTGGCCATCGCCCGGGCGCTGATCACCAAGCCCGCCATCATTTTGGCCGACGAGCCCACCGGCAACCTGGACAGCCACACCAGCGACCGGGTCATCGACCTGCTGAAAATGACCAGCGCCACCTTTCACCAGACCATCGTGATGATCACCCACAACCCCGAGATTGCAGCCAAGGCCGATGTCCAGGTCCGCATCGAGGACGGGAAGATCCACCGGTAAGGAGGGGCGCGCCATGAAGAAACTGGAACGGGACATGATTGCCCGCATGGCCAAGGCCAGCCTGCGGGCCAGCCGGATGCGCAACGGGTTTGTGATGCTCACCATCGTCCTGGCCTCGGCCCTGCTTATGGGTATCCTGATGTTTGCCGTAGGGCAGCAGGAGCAGACCCAGCGGAACCTCACCCACGCCCAGCAGGTGGGCTACTATAACCTCACCGAGACCCAGGTGGAGGCCCTGCAAAGGGACGAGCGGATCGCCTACCAGATCCAAGTGAAAACCGGGGTGCCCACGGAGCTGGACGGTTTTTCCGTGGTGCCCTACTACGTCAGCGAGATGTCCGACCACATCCAGGTGGGCACCCTCACCCAGGGGAGCCTCCCCCAGGCGGCCAACGAGGTGGCCGTCCAAGGGGCCATGCTGGAGCGGATGGGCCTGCCTGCCGCCCTGGGCACCCAGGTGACCTTCCCCTTCTACGACGGCAATACGGAGACCTTTACCGTCACCGGCCTGCTGGCAGGGGGAGAGAACGCCAGCCAGTTCTCCCTCTTCTTCTCCCAGGCCTACGCCGAGACGGGCAGCCAGCTGGCGGAGGAGCCCTATGAGGTCTATGCCCAGCTCTACGGGGCCACCACCATGAACCAGTGGGACTGCCAGGAGGCCATGTTCCTCATCGGCAGCGATGCCGGGGTGGAGCGGCAGTTTGTGAACCCCTCCCGGGCTTTCCTAGACTCCCTGTCGGTGGACAGCCAGCAGGTTCTCCTCTACGGCCTGGTGGGGGCGGTGATCTTGCTGGCGGCGGTGCTGGTGATCTATGGGGTGTTCTACCTCTCTGTCATTGGCCGGGTCCATCAGTTCGGTCAGCTGCGCACCATCGGCATGACCAAAAAGCAGATGCGGAAGCTGGTCTCCCGAGAGGGGCGGATGCTCTTTCTGCGGGCCGCCCCCTTGGGGATCGTGATCGGCGGTGTGGTGGGGTATTTCCTCCTGCCGGCGGGGTTCAGCATCCTCAATACCCTGCTCCTGGCGGTGGGGGTGTTTGTGGTGGTCTACGTCATCACCCTGCTCTCGGTCCACAAGCCGGCCAAACTGGCGGCGGCGGTCTCCCCCATGGAGGCCCTGCGGTACCAGCCCCAGGACGGCATGAAGGCGGCAGCCGGCCGCAAGCTGTGCCGGAACCTCACCCCGGTGGGGCTGGGGGTGATGAACTTTGGAAAGAACCGGAAGAAGGCCACCGTCACCATGCTCTCCCTGGCCCTGGGGGGCATCCTGTTTATGACGGCGGCCACCTACATGACCTCCTTCGACCGGGATGCCTACTCCCGCCAGATCTATTTTAAGGACGCGGAGGCCCATATCAACTACACCCAGGCGGCCATCGAGCTGGAGGACAACGGCATCAGCGGCCTCCAGGCCAACCAACCCATGGACCAGGCCATGGTGGAGGAGATCCTGGCCCTGGACGGGGTGGAGTCGGTCCAGGAGCTGAAGAACTTCGGCCTCTCCTATGACATTCCCACCCAGAGTGAGTATGACAACGACGACATGGCCTGGCTGATGACCCAGGAGGAGGTCCGCACCATCGGCCAGTACCTGGAGGAGGGCAGCGCCGACTATGACCAGCTGATGTCCGGGTCCTATGTCCTGGTGGCCGACAACAACAACGTGGAGGAGATCTACGGCTGGCGCTTCCAGGTGGGGGACCAGTTGACCTTCCACTACTTCGACGGCACCGGCCCGGCGGAGCGGACGGTGACCGTGCTGGGCATCCTCAATGACCAGTACAACCGGGACAACGAGCTGCTGGAGGGCTGGTTCCTCCTGCCGGAGGCGGTGGCCCAAAGCTGGGTGTCCTACGACACCTTCAACACCGGCCTGCTGGTGAATGCCGCCGACGGCCAGGAGGCCGCCGTAGAGGCCGCTCTGGAGCCCCTGGTGGCCGCCCGGAGCGAGCTGACCATGGAAACCCTCTCCCAGCGGCAGGCGGTGGATGCCCAGAACGTGAACACCATCTTTGGGGCCATCAGCGGCCTGGCCATCTTCATCATGCTCTTTAGCATCCTGAGCATGATGAACACCCTCATCACCAACATCGTCACCCGGAAGCAGGAGCTGGCCATGCTGGAGTCCATTGGCATGGGCAAGGGGCAGGTCCGCCAGATGCTCCTGGGGGAGAGCCTCCTGCTGGTGCTGGCCACGGTGGGGGTTACCCTCACGGTGGGCACCCTCTGCGGCTGGTTCCTCAGCCGGACCCTGGCGGGGATGGGGGTGCACTACATGGTCTTCCAGTTCCCCACGGGGTTTGCCCTGGCCTATGTGGCGGTGCTGGTGCTGGTCCCCCTGGTGATCACCGGGGTGTCCCTCCACACCTTCGCCAAGGAGCCACTGGTGGAACGCCTGCGGGGGATGGAGGGGTAAGTCCGAAGCACCCCTTCCAAGCCAACCCGATGCCTTTGGCGCCCCCAGCCCAGCGGGCTGGGGGCGCTTTGTGTCTTCCTCACTTGCGGCGGGGGAGAACTTCGGGTATAATACCTCCAAAATGACATCCAAAGGAGGACCCTGCCGTGCCAAAGATCCCACCATACAACGGCTTTGAACTGGGCCCCATCCGCCCGCCCAGCGAGGCCTACAGCCTGCTGCTGCGGATCAACCGGGGCTGCGGCTGGAACAAGTGCCGTTTCTGCGGCTTCTACCGGGACGTGCCCTTCAGCATCCGCCGGGCGGAGGACGTGAAGAAAGACATCGACCTGGTCAAGTACTGGGTGGATGTAATCCAGAACCGCCAGCCCCCCCGCCAGGCCAAGTCCGAGGCGGACTACGAGGCCCTCTCCATGGCCTATCACTGGGTGCAGAGCGGGATGCGCTCCGTCTTTTTCCAGGACGGCAACGGCCTGCTGATGAACCCGGACGAGCTCACCGACGTGCTGGAGTACCTGAACCAGACCTTCCCCCAGATCCAGCGGATCACCACCTACGCCCGGTCGGACACCATCAACCGCCTTCCCCTGGAGCGGCTGAAGCGGTACCGGGAACTCAAGCTCAACCGCTTCCACATCGGCCTGGAGACGGGGAACGACCACATCCTCAAAATGATGCGCAAGGGGGTCACCAAGCAGGCCCAGATCGAGGCGGGCATCAAGGCCATGGCCGCAGGCATCGAGATCAATGAGTTCTACATGCCCGGCATGGGAGGGCGGGAGTATGCCAGGCAGAGTGCTCTGGACACCGCCGACGTGATGAACCAGGTGAACCCTGACTTCATCCGCATCCGCTCCATGGCCCTGGCGGAGAATTTGGAGATGTATGAGGACTATGAGAAGGGCATCCTCACCCGGCCCAACGACATTGAGACCATCGGGGAGATCCGCCTGTTCCTGGAGAACCTCCACGGCATCACCAGTTGGGTGGACAGTGACCATATCCTGAACATCCTCCTGGAACTGAAAGGCCGCCTGCCGGAGGACAAGGACCGGATGCTGGCCCTCATCGACTTCTTCCTGGACCTGCCGGAGGACACCCAGAACCTCTTCCGCCTGGGCCGCCGGCTGGGGATCATGGGCCAGCTCTCGGACCTGCACAACGAGGTCCTGGTGGACAAGGTGAAACAGACCATGGACCAGGCCCATGTGGACAAAACCAACATCGACGCCGTCTGCGACCGCCTGATGATCCGGGCCATCCCTATCTAAGACAGACGAAGGCCCCCTGCCCAGTATGGGCAGGGGGCTTTTCGTGTGGGGAAACGCACTGGCAGGGCAGGGAGGGATGCGAGAAAAGGGGGTCATACCATGACCAAGTATGGATACATCCGGGTCAGCACCCGGGAACAGAACGAGGACCGCCAGCGCCTAGCCATGGACCAGCTGGACATCCCTCCGCGGAACATCTTCGCCGACAAGCAGTCGGGGAAGGACTTTGACCGCCCCCAGTACCAGCGCCTGGTGCGGAAGCTCCGACGGGACGATCTGCTCTATCTCCACAGCATCGACCGCCTGGGGCGCAACTACCGGGAGATTTTGGACCAGTGGCGGCTGCTTACCAAGGAGAAGGGGGTGGATATCGTGGTGCTGGACATGCCCCTGCTGGACACCCGGCGGGGCAAGGACCTGATGGGCACCTTCCTCAGCGACATCGTCCTGCAAGTCCTCTCCTTCGTGGCGGAGAACGAGCGGGCCAACATCCGCCAGCGCCAGGCAGAGGGCATCGCTGCGGCCAAGGCCCGAGGGGTTCGCTTCGGCCGGCCGCCCCGCCCGCTGCTGGAGAATTTCCACAGCCTCCACCGGGCATGGCGGGCCAAAACCATGACTCTGCGCCAGGCCGCCGGAGCCTGTGGCCTGCCGGTGGCCACCTTTTACAGCAAGGCACGCAAGCTGGAGCAGCGGTGAGGGGAGGCGACAAACCCCAAACGGTCCCCCGAAGGGGACCGTTTGGGGGGTTAGGAACGGATCCATTCCAGCATCTGCTCTGGGGAGACGGACCCATTCATGTTGTACCGGTCCAGGGCCAGGAGAGATTGGTCCAGCCCCTTAATGAGGATATTGGTGCCGATCTCAGTGGAAAAGGAGATGTCAAACCCGTTCTCCAACAGGGTTACCAGGCTTAGGATATCATAGTACCCACCGGGGAAGGCGATGACGTGGACGTCCTCCTCCCCAGTCCCTTCCTGGATCTCCCGGCGGATGGTTTCGCAGTCGGCGGAGAGGGCGGCCCGGTAGTCCTCCTCCGACTCCCCTTCCAGGGGGAGAAGGTTCTCCCGGGGCTGGTCAGAGTCCTCATAGGGGCCCCATTGGTGCATGTCGTAGGTGTGGCTCTGGATGGAGATGACCCCAGAGTCCACCATTTCCTTGGCCTGTTCGTAGGAGAAGTGGGGGGTGATGGGGTAATCGGTGTCTTTATAATGCTCCGTGTCCCCTACGGTAGAACCGATGACGAAGATGGTGGCCACCATACCGTATTTCTTCAGGATAGGGTAGGCGTATTCATAGTTGCTCAAGTACCCGTCGTCAAACGTGATGACAATGGGTTTCTCCGGCAATTCCTTGCCCTCCCGGACGTAGGCAGCCAGATCCTCGGGGAACACAGAGGTGTAACCGGCCTCTGCCAAGGCGGCGATCTGGGCTTCGAAGGCCTCTGGGGAGAGCTCCGTACTGTCATTCCCCTCCTCCGAGATGTGGTGGTACATGAGCACCGGGACCTGGGCCGTGTACTCCTCCAACGGAAGAGGTTCTGCCTGAGCCATCTGGGCCACATGCTCTGCTACGTTGTCAGGGGTGACATAGGCTCCAAAGTCTTCAGGAATGTACACACTCTCATCCCCAAACATCCGGGCCAGGGCCATGTCGCCAACGCACTCCCGGAAGTGGGTTTCATCGTAGAAGTACCGGGGCTCAAAGCTCACGGAGCTGTAGGAGAAATCCCAATAATCGGTGACCTCGGCCAACCGGGTGTAAAAGGACGCCACTTGCTCCCAGGGGAAGGAGGCCAAATAGTCCGCATACACCGGGGCAGTCACCACGGTCAGCTGGACCCCATTGTCTTCACAGAGCTGCTTAATCCGCGTCAGGCTCTCCAGGGTGCCGGTGATGGCTTCCTCATTGGTCTGGTTGGAAAGGGCAGGGTAATTGGCGAAGACGGGATAGGACTCCAAGTACGCATCCATATTTCCAATGGGCTCCGCGTCCCGCACCTTTTTGTCATAGGCGCCGTCACTGGCGTCAAAGACGTCGAAGGTCTGGGTCAGATAGGTGTCCTGCACCATGGCCTCCAGCTTGTCCAAACTATGGCGGGGGTCCATGAAAAGGTATTTGGCGTAGAAGGCGAGAGGGTTTTCCCCGGTGGTCTCCGGCGGCATGGCATAGGAGAGGGGATCTGCTTCCTCGTTATAGTTCATCGCGTTGTCGATGTAGACGCTGACCACCAGGTTCTTTACCTCGTAGTTTTCCACTAGATAGAAGGCCTGCTGTTCTACATCCAACATGTCCGCCCCGTAGGCGATCATATTGTAGAAATTGGCGTCAAAATACGTGTTGAGGGCGTCTGTGGGAAAGGAACTCACGGAGGAGCAGCCTAAGATATAGGAGTCGTACTCCTCGTGGTGCTCTTTGAGGTAGGTGATTTTGGCGGTACGGGGATTCATGGTCATCTCATAGGAGGGCCACTCCAGCGCTTTGTGGGAAAAGACCCCGAAGGGGTCTACCAACCAGTTAAAGCCCAGCACAGCAGCCCCTAAGACCACTGCGGTGGCCAAAAACCCCAACAGCCATCGTTTGGAATTCATGGAGACCTCCTCTCATTAGAACTGCTGATAGATGAAGCCCTCGGGGATATAGTCTGCCCGGAGGACGCCGAGGCAAAAGAGGATTGCCAAAGGCAGTACCATGGTGGTGAACCATTGGAACCAGGCGGGTTTCGTTTCCAACATAGGGCGAATGGGCCCTTGTTTTTCCTGGTACCACTCTGCCGCCAGCATGATGGCCACGCCAATCCACAGGACGGCAAGGTCCCAACCGGTGAGGCCCAGGGAGAGCAGGGTGCCGTTCCACAGGTCAGGCAGGTTGGGATGGAGGAACGTCTCTTTCACCATCCACACGGCGGTGAGAAAGCGGGGGGCCCGGGTGATGTACCGGCCGAAGAAGACCAGAATGTTGGTGCGTACCACTTGGAAAATATGCCAACCCAGGGACTTGTCGTTGATGTGGAGTTTTTCCTTCCACACCAAGAACTGCGGGGCCAGCAACAGGGACAGGGTGATGATACCGCCGTTCCAAAAGCCGAAGGCCACATACCGCCAGTTGGCGCCGTGCCAGATGCCGATGACAAAGTAGACGATGAAAGTGGCCAGGGAGGTGGGCAAAATCTTCCCCAGCTTTCCCTTGATGTGCTTCCGGGTGAACCGGCCCAACCGGCCGAAGGGTTTGGACAGGGAGAGGGGATAGAACAGGTAATCCCGCATCCAGGCTCCCAAGGTGATGTGCCACCGGCGCCAGAAGTCGGTGAGGGAGGTGGAGAAGATGGGGCGGCGGAAGTTTTCCGCCAAGTCAATGCCGAACATCCGGGCAACCCCTCGGGCAATGTCGATGCCCCCGGAGAAATCGCCGTAGAGCTGGATACAGTAGAACAGGACCCCCACGGCGAGGATACTGCCGCTGTAGGACCAGGGATCGTCCAGAACGGTGTTCACCAACACGGCGGCCCGGTCGGCGATGACCATCTTTTTGAAATAACCCCACATCATCAGTTGGATGCCGTACTTCAGGTTGGTGTAGTCCGCCGAGCGCTGGGCCAGCAGTTGGGGGGCCAGCTGGTCAAACCGGCCGATGGGCCCCTGGACCATTTGGGGGAAGAAGGAGACAAACAGAAGGAGTTTGGCAAAGTTCTTCTCCGGCTGATACTTGTCCCGATAGACGTCGATGACATAGCCCACCGACTGGAAGATAAAATAGGAGATACCCAGTGGGAGCACCAGTTCCGACAGGGGAATCTGGCTCCCAGGGCTTACCTGGTCAGCCAGAGGCTGCAAAAGCTCTGCGGTAAAGTTCCAGTACTTGAGGATGTAGAGTAGCACAAAGTTGGCCAAGCAGGCAAACAGGACCACCCCTCGACGGTAAGGTTTGTACTTGGCGGTGATGGCTTTGCGCTCCTCCTTGGGGGCGGCCCGGCGCAGGGCATTGAAGTGCCCCAGCAGGCGGCCGGAGACATAGACTGTGGCTGCGGTGTAAAACACGTAGAGGACGGTTTTGCCGCCCCCTACACAGTAAAACACCATGCTGGCTGCCAGTAGGGCCACCCACTGCCCCTTTTTGGGCAGCAGATAATACACCCCCACCGATACCAGTACCAGCACCAGGAAGGGAAGGGAGGTGAAGGACATGGTCAGTCGTCTTTCCGGGCCTGGATGAGGGCCAGCATGGCTTCTACAGAGTTAAAGTTCTCCGGGACCAGGTCGTCTACCGAGATCTCTACCTCAAAGGCGTCCTTAATTTCGGAGACGATGGTGACAATGTCCAGGGATTCCAGAATCTCATCGTCCACCAGGGCGGTTTCGGTTTCAAAGTCCACGCCGGGGACGGCTTCGGTCAAGATTTGCAGCAGTTGTTCTTTCATGGGTGTTTGTTCCCTTCTTTCTTAGTGTAGCATAGCACGGCGGAACGCCGGCCATCGGGGGCAAAGCCAAAGCGGCCGTAGGCGGTCTGCGCGGCCAGATGGTCCGCGCGGGTCCACACCACGCTTTTGGCTCCGCCAATGGCTTGGAGGTAGGCGGCCAGGAGGGGGCGGGTGCGGCCGGTCCCGCGGCGAGATGCCTGGATGGCCAGGTGGCGGATCTCGCCGGTGGTCCCCTCTAGAGTAAAGTGGAGCAGGCCCGTAATGGCCCCTTGCTCCTCCAAGAGCAGGACCTGGCGGTGGGCCAGGTCGGCCTTCAGCTCCGCCTCATTGGGCAGGCAGCCGGTGAGGGGAGAGAAGTTGGCCTGCAGAAAGGCCAGCACATCCCGCCCGCGCTCCGGCCCAGGGCGGGACACAGGGAGCGCTGGCGCTCCCGTCTCTCCCGCCGGACGGGAGAGGCGAAGCCGCTCAAACAGGGGGGTGAACCCCTGCTCTATGAGGTAGTCCACAGCCTCCCGCAGACCCTTGTCCCTGGGACGGTAGGCCACTTCGGTTACCGTAGGGTCCGGGAGGGCGGCACCCAGAGGGACGGAGAGGTCCTCCAGGAAGAAATGCAGCCGGGTATGGTCTCCACGGTCCCGCAGCAGGAGAAGGCCGGCAGGGGTCTCCTGAGCGGTGAGGGTTCCTCCCGCCAAGGAGGCGCCATATTCCGTCTGTGAGACCATGGTGTTGGCCCGCACCCCTGGCCGGAGATGGGCCGAGGCCAGCTGGGCGAGGGCGGCGTAGTCAGTGAGTTTCATGTCCAAGGTACTCCTCCCGCAGGCGGGGTCGGTCAATCTTCCCGTTGGGGTTGTGGGGCATGGTTTCCACCTGATGGTAGAGGTTGGGCACCATGTAGCGGGGCAGGCTGGCCCGGGCCTGTTTGGCGATGGCCTTGCTGTCCTGGGTACCGGTGTAGACGCAGTGGATGCGGTCCCGCTCCGGGTCGAAGAAGCAGGCCACCTCTTGGATGGCCGGGAAGCTGTTCAAGGTGGTTTCGATCTCCCCCAGCTCGATGCGGTAACCCATGTGCTTGATCTGCCCGTCCCGTCGAGTGAGGAAGGTGAGCAGGCCGTCCTCATCCATCACCGCCAAGTCGCCAGTGCGGTAGATCAGGTCTGGGTAGTTGGGGTTCCGAGGGTCTTGGATGAAAGCGGCGCGAGTCTTGTCCCACTGGCCGAAGTACCCCTTGGCCAGGCCCATGCCGCGCACGCAGATCTCCCCAGGCTGGCCTGGGGGGACTGGCTGCAAGGTCTCGTCCAGGAGGAACACCTCTTTGTTGGCGCAGGCGGTGCCGATGGGGATGCGCTCGTGGTCGGCAAAATTCCGCTGGATGGGATACCAGGTGCAGTCCACAGTGACTTCCGTGGGACCATAGAGGTTGATGTACTGTACCTGGGGCAGGGCAGCCCGCCAACGGTTGAGCTGCTTGGCCTGCAGGGCCTCGCCGCCTAAGATGGCGGTGCGCAGACAGCTGGGTGCCTTCTTTTCCAGCACCCCGGAGTTGGCCACCAGATGGAAGGCGGAAGTGGCCCAGATGAGGGCGGTGACCTTCTTTTCCTCCAAAAAGTCGATGAGCAAGGTGGGGAAGAGAAAGTCCTTCTTGGGAATGATGTGGGTGGTGGCCCCACACTTGAGGGTGAGGTAGATGTCTTTCACCGACAGGTCAAAGTAAAAGGGGGCCTGGTTGCCCATGACGTCTTCCCCGGTGATCTGGCAGGCCTCCGCCATCCATTCGATGAAGTCAATGACGCTTCGGTGGGAGATGACGATCCCCTTTGGAGTGCCGGTGGAGCCAGAGGTAAAGATGGCGTACACCGGGTCGATGTCCAGCACACCCCGGCGCCGGGCGGTCAGGAGGGATAGATCCTCCGGGCAGGCAAATCCCTCCCGGTCCAAGAGGAGGGGGCAGTACTCCGCCAGGGCTTGGGCGGTCTCCGCCTCCTTCTCGTCATATACCAGGGCGGCGGGGGAGAGGGTTTCCAGAATGGAACGCAGCCGGGGCAGGGGCATCTGGCTGTCCAGCGGGACATAGAAATTTCCCGCATATAGAGCACCGAAACAGGCGGCCAGATTGGCAGCCCGGTGGTTGACCAGCACCACCACCGGCGCATTTTTTCGGGCGCTTCGCTGGGCCAAAGCAGTGCCCATGCTTTTGGCTGCGGACTGGAGTTGGGCAAAGGTGAAGGCCTCCGCTTCATCGGAAAAGGCCACTTTGTCCGGGACCCGGGAAGCGGAAGCTTCCAAGTATTCCAATACATTTTTTTGCAGCATAGACAAACCTCCCAAAGGCAGGGTATCCAAACCATTTGGCCCGGGAGAGAGCCAGGTTTTAGACGCTTTAGGACACTACATCATACCATAGTTTCCGGGAAAGCGCAAGAAAATTCCCTCCCAGGATCCTGGGAGGGAAGCAAACTCCATCAAGGCGCAAGCCCCTTCTGCGCCAGCCTGCGGTGCACCACTCGGCGGGCCACCGCGTACAGCACCGAGCACAGGGGAACGGCGAAGAGCATGCCCAACAGGCCAAAGGCATTGCCTCCGAGGGTCACGGCGGCCAGCACCCAGATGCCTGGCAGGCCCACGGACTTGCCCACCACCCGGGGATAGATGACATTGCTCTCAATCTGCTGCAGGACGATGATGAAAAGGATGAACCACAGGGCCTGGATGGGGTTCACCAACAAGATCAGCAAGGCGCCAATGGCCACCCCGATAAAGGCGCCAAAGATCGGGATGAGGGCGGTAAAGCCGATGATTACCGAGATCACCCCTGCGTAGGGAAGACGGAAAATCAGCATGCCCAGGAAGCACAGGCAGCCCAAAATGAGGGCCTCGGTGAGCTGACCCGTCACAAAGTTGGAGAAGGCCCGGTTGGTCATGTGGGCCAATTCCGTGATCTGCTGGGCCCGCTTGCTGGAGAATATGGCCTGGACCACTTTCTTGGCCTGACGGGTGAGGGTCTCCTTCTGGGCCAGGAGATAGAGGGCGAAGGCCAGGGCCAGCACCAGGTTAAAGATCAGGGAGACCACGGAGGAGGTGATGCCAATGGCGGTGCTGATGGTGGTGTTGAGGAACTGATCCCCGTACTGCCTCATCCAATCCAGGATCTTCTGCTGCATCTCCTGGCCATTCAGGGAGAAATCAGGGAGGTGAGCCCCGTGTTCCGCCAGGAAGGAGGAGAGCTGGTTCCACCAATTTTGTAATTGGAGGATCCGTTCTGGCAGCAGGTTCACAAAATTCACGATGCTGTCCTTCAGGGAGGGGACGATGACGAAGAACAGGGCAAAAACCACCCCGATCACCAACAGGACACTGACCAGCAGGCAGACAGGCCGGCGGGCTTTGTCTTGCCGGGGACCATAGCGTTTCCCCCAAAGGCGACGCCAGCCCCGTTCCACCGGACGCAGGACCACATTCACCAGGAAGGCCAGGCAGCCCCCCAGAAGAAAAGGGAAGAAGAGGGAGAAGAACCCGCTGACAAAACGCCAGGCTTGGCTGGGGTTGGTGAGCACCCAATAGAGCACCACCCCGAAGGCGATGAGCAGCACGAGACGTTTGGTATTCTTTCGGTTTAGGTCCAAAACAGACTCCTTTCGTGGGAAGGGGGATCAAAGGAGAGGAAAGCAACCGTAGTATACCATAGTTCTCTTTCCGGGGAAAGATGATTTTTGGGAAAAGCGGCAAGGAAAGCGAACCGCTCTGCCGACACAGGAGGTACGCCTTATCCGTTCTTTTTGCCCCCAAACACAGGGAAGTGGCGGAAGGGACCATAGTCTTGGATGGGGGGCAGGCGCAGAAGCTGGTCCATATCCTCCTCGGAGATGGTAAAGTCCAGGGAGGCGTTTTCCCGCATGTGGTCCGGGTTTGCTGCCTTGGGGAGGACCACCATGCCCAGCTGCAAGTCATAGCGAATGCAGAGCTGGGGAACGGAGACCCCGTACCGTTGGGCCATCCGTTGGATGGCGGGGTTCTTTTTGGCCTCTCCGTGGGCCACGGGGGAGTAGGCCTCCAGCAGGATCCCGCGGCTCCGGCAGAAGGAGAGCAGGGCAAGGGGCGTGTTGGAGATGTGACAGAGCACTTGGTTGACCATGGGCTTGACCGCTGCCGTGGCCCACAAATTCTCCAGGTCTGCCGGCTGAAAGTTGGAGACCCCGATGGCCCGGACCTTTCCGGCGGAGAGGGCGTCCTCCAAGGCCCTCCACACCTGGCGGTTTTCCGGGAAGTAGCGGTTGTCCGACTGGTTTACCTCCGCCCAGGGCTGTGGGCTGTGAATGAGCATCAGATCCACATAGTCCAGCCCCATGGTGGTCAAAGTCTGGTGGATGGACTGGGCGGCGGTGGCATAGGACTTGTGCTCGGCGGCCACCTTGCTGGTGACAAAAATTTCTTCCCGGGGGATGCCGCTGCGCCGGATTCCCTCCCCAACGCCGGCCTCGTTGCCGTAGGCCTGGGCGGTGTCGATATGGCGGTAGCCGATGGAGAGCGCGGTTTTTACCGCCTCGGCGGCCTGCTGGTCGGGAAGGAACCAAGTGCCAAGGGCCAGCCGTGGGATGGTGACGCCGTTGGGCAGGGTGTCCTGTTCTGAAAAAATCATAGAATCGGCCTCCTATGTAAATGTTATGGGGTTGGCAACCTGCGTCCAAGAAAAAAGCAGGTGCCCCCAGGAAGCCGTGGGAGCTTCCAGGGCCACCTACATGGTACGCCGAGAGACGGAGTATGTCTAATGCCTATGTTTTATGGAAAAGAATACGATGTTTGCATACGTTTTACCTGTTCGAGGAATTGGCTGGCCGCACGGGAATGGGCGGGGAACTTTTTCCAGGCCAACACAGAGGGCATAGAAAGTTCCGGGTAGAGGGGGCGGAACACCAGGCGATCTCCTTCCAACAGGGACACGGCGCCCTCAATGGTAAGGGCAACCGCAACGCCCTCGTGCACCAGGGTGGCGACGTTGGTAATGATATTATAGGTGGCAAAGAGATTCAGCTGGGAAAACGCCATGCCAAGCCAGGTCTCCAATTCCCTTTGGATGGAGCGGCGGTCGGAGGTGATGAGGGGGAGCGGGACCAGATCCTCCCGTACAATGTGGGGTTTGCGCGCCAGCGGGTGGTCTGACCGCATCAGGAGCCCCCAGGTCTCCCGCGCCCCCATGCGGAGATAGTCGAACTTGGACACATCCACAGGTTCCAGCAGAAGGCCAAAGTCCAACAGCCCCTGCTCCAGGCGCTCCTTGACGTGTTCTGCGTGGTTGGTATAGAGCTGGTACTGCACCTTAGGATGTTGTTCTCGGAAGGCGGCCATGGCAGGGGAGAGGGCCTGCAAGGCCATCAGACCACCGCTGCCGATGGAGATCACCCCGCCCACGTCAGCATGCCCTTCCAGCTCCTGCTGCATCTTTTCCATCAAGGCGGTGACCTCTTCGGCACGCCGGCGCAGCATGACGCCGGCGTCGGTGAGGGTCAGGTGACGGCCCCGCACAAAGAGCTGCACCCCCAGTTCCTCCTCCAACTGGGCCATTTGGCGGCTGAGGGTGGGTTGGGTCACATGGAGGACCTCTGCGGCTCGTGAAATATTCTCCTCCTGCACAACGGTCAAAAAGTATTGCAGGACACGCAGTTCCATGGAAGGTCACCTCCCCTTTGGCTTCAGTGTAGCATGGGAGGCGTTCTGGTGCAACAGGAAGAGAAAAAAGAAAGACACGACTTGATGTCGTGTCTTTCTTGGTGCGCGAGGCGGGACTTGAACCCGCACGTGCGTATTGCACACTAGAACCTGAATCTAGCGAGTCTGCCAATTCCACCACTCGCGCATCTGTTTTCTTCCCTTGGGAGAGGGCCTTTCGCTTGGCCGCCTCGTTCAGGGCGAGACTTATAATATCACAGGGGTAAGAAACTGTCAAGCGTTTTTTTCGACTTTTTTAAAAATTTTTCTGGGGTCTCTCCACAGGCGGGAGAGACCCCAGGTTGGCGCCCTTACTTGGTGCCGAAAATCCGGTCACCGGCGTCCCCCAAACCGGGGACGATGTAGCCGTGGTCATTGAGCTTTTCATCCACGGCGGCGATGTAGATCTCCACATCCGGGTGGTCCGCCCGGACCCGGGCGATGCCCTCGGGGGCGGCCAGGATGTTCATGAGCTTAATGTTCTTCACCCCGTACTCCTTGACAAAGGTGATGGCAGCGGAGGCGGAGCCACCGGTGGCCAGCATGGGGTCCAGGATGATCACATCCCGCTCGGCGATGTCTGTGGGCATCTTACAATAGTATTTGACGGGCTCCAAGGTCTCCGGGTCCCGGAAGAGGCCGATGTGGCCCACCTTGGCCGAGGGGATCAGGGTGAGGATTCCCTCTACCATCCCCAGCCCCGCCCGGAGGACGGGGACGATGGCCAGCTTTTTGCCGGCCAACTGCTTGGTGACCGCCTTGGCCACGGGGGTCTGGACTTCTACGTCCTGGAGGGGAAGGTCTCGGGTGGCCTCATAGCACATGAGGGTGGCCACTTCGTTGACGATCTCGCGGAAATCTTTCACGCCAGTGGTCTCGTCCCGAAGGATGGAGAGCTTGTGCTGCAGGAGGGGGTGATCCAATACGTGTACCATTTCGTCCATTGTTCCATGTCTCCCTTTCTCTGTCATTGGTTCTGTGGGGCTGGGGCGGCCTTCTCCCGGGCCAGGCGTTCCCGCTCTGCCTGGGAGAGGCGGTGGTAGGCGGGGACCAGCTGGTCCGGCGGGCAGGTCTGACCTGCCTGGGCCAGGGCAAGCCCCTCCCGGGCCACCCCCCAGGCGCTTTGGAGGCGGAGGTTGGGGGGCGCCAGTTTGGCGGGGATGCCGGCTGCGGTGAGGGCATCGTAGCACAGCTGGGCGCCGTCCCCCACCACCAGCTGGGGGCTTTGGGTCCCCTGGAGCTCTGCCACCAGGTCCTCCAAGGCGATGGCCCGGTCCGGGGTGAGGCGGTGGGGTTGGGTTCCGTCCACCTGGAAGCGGGCGTTGTAGATCTGGTGGCGGCGGGCATCCATGGCCACACACACCTGGCCGGAAAAGCCCGCCAGGTTCCAAGCCATGGAGGCCAGGGTGGAGCAGCCGGCGCAGGGTTTCTCCGCCGCCCAGGCCAAGCCCTTGGCGGTGGCCACCCCGATGCGCAGCCCAGTAAAGGAACCGGGCCCCGCCGCCACGGCGATGAGATCCACCTGGGCGGGGGTGAGGCCGCAGGCCTTCAGCAGGTCCCGGGCCATGGGCAGCAGGGTTTGGCTGTGGGTCAGGCCGGTGTGGAGGAAGGCCTGGACCAGGAGGGTTTCGTCCTCGCACAGGGCCACGGAGGCCGCCGTGGCGGAGGATTCCAGGGCTAAAATTTTCATTGCGCACCTTCCTTTCCCAGGGACAGGTCCTCGGAACCGGGGCCTCGGATGGTGAGCACCCGCTGGTTGTCCTCAGCGCCCCGACGGATGTCCACGTAGATGGTGTCGGCGTCCAAGGCCTCTTGCACGGTCTCGCTCCACTCCACGGCACAGACGCCCCCCCGGCGGAGGAAATCCTCCCAACCGATGTCGAAGAGGTCATCTGCGCTGCCCAACCGGTACATGTCGAAGTGAAAGAGGGGAAGCCGCCCCCCCTCGTACTCATTGACAATGGTAAAGGTGGGGCTGGTGACCCGCTGGGCAATGCCCAACCCCTGGGCCATGCCCCGGACAAAGGCGGTTTTGCCCGCCCCCAAGTCCCCTGTGAAGGCCACCACGGTCCCGGGGGTGAGGTGCTGGGCCAGGGCCCGGCCCAGGGCTTCGGTCTCCTGGACGCTGGATGAATAGTGTTCCATGGGCATGCCTCCCAGATGGCCGAGGCGGTGTGGAACCGTCTCGGCGCGGTGATTTGATTTATTCTATCATAAATCCGCCGCTGTTGCACCCCTCTGCGACAAAATTTATGGGAGACCGGGGGTATCATGGGGGGAGAAGGGTCTGACCGGGGGGACAAGCCTTGACTGGCTGGGAAAGGAGGGGAGGGCCATGGGAAGCAAACGGGGGGAGTGGACGCTGTTTTTCCTCTGCTTGGCGGCGGCTGGATACGGCCTGGCCTTGGTTTACAGCGCCACCCGGTATGACCCGGAGCTCCACAGTATGGTGGCCAAGCAAGGGGTGGCCTTGGCCGGTGGGGTGACGGTGTGCCTGGTGCTGCGGGTGCTGGATGTGCGGCGTCTGCTGGAAAGGCTATGGTGGCTGCTGCCCCCACTAAACGCAGGGCTGCTGCTGCTCCTGGTCCCTTTCGGCAACGACGACGGCACCGGCAACAAGAGCTGGCTGGCCCTGCCGGGGGGGCTGTTCAACCTCCAGCCTGGGGAGGTGGTGAAGGTGACCTTCCTGCTCCTGCTGGCCCTGCAGCTGCAGAAACAGGGGGAGAAGGGGCTCAACCGGCCCAAGTCGGCGGCCCTGCTGCTGCTCCATGTGCTGGCGCTGTGCGCCCTGGTGTACGGGGTGTCCGGGGACATTGGGATGGTGGCGGTGTACCTGGCCATCTATCTGGTGATGCTGTGGTCGGCGGGGGTGCACCCCCTGTGGCTGCTGGGGCAGGTGGGGGCCGGCGTGGG
>URCB01000024.1 GCA_900546255.1 uncultured Eubacteriales bacterium | reverse complement strand
CCCCTCCACGGGGCGCATACCGCCTTTTCTTGTTATCCAGCCCTCCGGCTGTATCAGTTGAGCAAAAGTCAGCGTGGGATTGATGTGGTATCTTTAACTTTGGGAAAGTCCCCGCTCCCACTTGCTCACGGCGGAGTCGGTGACGAAGAGGCGCTGGGCCAGCTCCTTCTGGGTTAGCCCTAGTTCCTTGCGGCGCTGCCCCAGGAAGGCCCCAAAGGATTTCTTGTTTTCCATGGTTTCCACACTCCTTGCTTGAATGTGCCTTGCAAGACAGGTACAGGGTAGTCCAACCGGCGGGGAAAAGTCAAGGGGTGGGGGTGAATTTGCCACTCGACCGTTGGGAAAGTCCTTGGGGCCCAAGGGATTGCGGGAAAAGAAGGGCAGGAACGGGGGAGCGCCCTTTCCGCCCCGAACGCGAAGGTCCCCCACCCAGTTTCGGGTGGGGGATCTTCGGCGCAGGCCGGGATCTGCGGGGGCAGAGAGGAAGCGCCCTCACCCCACCGCCCGGCGGAACAGGGTATACGTGGCGGCGTAGTAGGCGGCCAAGAGCAGCAGCAGGATGGCGGCGATGGCCCCCACCTGGGGCAGGAGCACGGAAAAGCCCAGATAGGCGGTGATCTCCGTGGAGATGGTGGCGAAGAAGAAGGGCACCACCACCAGGGCGAAGCAGGCCGCCACCCCCACCGGCAGGCCGAACCAGAAGGCCAGCTGCCGGGTGATGAGGCGGTGCAGGTCCCGCTCCTCCACCCCCAGCTTCCGGAGGACCCCGAAGCGGTACCGGTGCTGCCGGGCATCCCACAGCTGCTGGAGGGAGAGGATGGTAAAGCAGGTGACCATCAGCACCACTGCCCCGTAGGTCATCAGGGTGCGCAGGAGGAAGGTGGAGGCGGTGGACTCGTTCACCTGCTCCGTGCTGGTGCGGATGGTGTACCGGGGCTGGCCCTCCACGCTGTCCTCCGAGTAGGTCTGCCGGAAGGTGGTGGACAGGTCCCGGGCATCGGCGTAGGGGATGGGCTCCGTGGTGGTGAGGTACCGGTTGGTCATCACCGGCATCAGGGCCTGGCAGACTTCGTCGGGGAGGATGTACACCAGGTCGGTGTAGTCGTTGTAGAGGGTCTCCCCCAGGGCATCGGTATAGGCGGGGGTGCCGGCGGCCAGGGTGAGGGTCCCCCCGTCGGTGGTCAGGGTTGGGTGGGCGGCCAGGAAAGCGGAGCGGTCCTCCTCCCCGGCGGTGGCCCGCCACTGGGTGGCGAAGGTGCCGGGGGCCAGGGCGATGGGTTCGTACCCCGCCATGGCCCGGATGGCGTTGTAGTCCGACAGGGCCATGGCCACCGGGGGGAAGTCATACTTGTACCGCTGGTGGAACTGCGCCTCCCGGGGGAGGTAGAGGGGGAAGGTGCAGTCGGCCTCCACGGCGATGCCCCGCGCTTCCAGGAATTGGGTCACCAGGTCGTATTCCTCCAGGGGGAGGTCGGCGGGGTCGTACACCTGGTTGTAGTCCGAACTGACCTGCACGTCGTACATGGACCGGCTGGCCAGGTAGCCCTCTGCCCACCCCGCCAGGGCAGGGGTGGCCAGGAAGCAGAACAGGGACAGCAGTAGGGTCAGGCAGATGAGGGCCATGGACTTGCTGGTGGAGCGGAGCTGGGAGAGGATCTGTCCGAAGAAGAACAGGTTCTCCCCCGTGTACCTGTGGGCAGGGGAGCGGTCCTTCCAGGCGGCAACCCACCGGGCGCACAGGTAGAACAGGGCGCAGATGAGGAAGACCACATCCCCCACCAGGAAGGTGAGGTAGAGGTTCAGGTTCTCCGCCGAGAGGGGCAGGAAGTAAGCGCTTCGGAAGGAGGGGGTGAGGGCGGCAAACAGGCCGCACCCCACGGCGATGGCCATCAGGTACCCCAGCAGCCGGGGAAAGCCCCAGGCCTTCCGCCGCACCAGCCACACCAGGCTGCCTGCCACCCCCGCCAGGGGGAGCAGGGCGTTGGCCCAGTACAGCACCCGCCCGGGCAAGGGGAGGCGGGGGTCGTCGTACAGGGTGAGCAGCCACACCCCCATGGTTCCCATCCCCACCAGGGCCAGGAGGTAGAGGACGGTGACCACCGGCATCCACCGGCTGCGCTGCAGGTCCCCCTCGTTGCGCCGGGTGGCCTGGAGCATGTCCAGCAGAGGCGTCCGCCGGATGGACCGGACGTGAAACAGCCCCGTCACCAGGAAGCTCACCGCGAAAAAGGCCAGGGTAAGGCCCACCGTGTCCGGATAGAGGGAGAAGGTCAGCTGGAAGGGCTGGCCGTAGCTGGCCAGCAGCAGGGCGGTAATGAACTGGGAGAGGACCACCCCCAGGAGGATCCCCAGCCCCAGGGCCAGCAGGCTGACGCAGAAGGTCTCGGCGAAGAAGAGCCAGGCCATGGTGCGGCTCTCCATCCCCAGCACCCCTTGGATGGCCAAGGTGGGCTGCTTCTGCCGGAGCATGTACCGGTTGACGTAGCGGATGAGGAACCACAGCAGCAACGTCACTCCGCACACGGCCACCTTCATCCCGTCGCTGAGGAAGGTGAGGTCAAACTCCGCCCCGATGTCCGGGTGGTAGTGGCGGCTGGAGATGGATAGGAAGGCGTAGAACAGCCCCACGCACAGGGTGAGGGTCACCAGGTAGATGAGGTAGTCCCCCACGGACCGCCGGGCGCTGCGCAGGACCAGTTTAGCGTACATCTGTGGTCCCCCCTCCCATCATGGTGAGGACTTGGAGGATCTTGTCAAAGAACCCCTTGCGGCTGTCCGTGCCCCGGCGCAGCTCCGAGAAGATGGCCCCGTCCCGGAGGAAGAGGATCCGTTGGGCATAGCTGGCGGAGAAGGCGTCGTGGGTCACCATGAGGATGGTGGCCCCCAGCTGGCGGTGCATGTCCTCCAGGGTGGCCAGGAGCATCTGGGCCGAGTGGCTGTCCAGGGCGCCGGTGGGTTCGTCGGCCAGGACCAGTTTGGGGTGGTTGATGATGGCCCGGGCGCAGGCGCACCGCTGCTTCTGCCCACCGGAGACCTGGTAGGGGTACTTGTCCAAAATGTCCCCGATGTTCAGGGTGTTGGCCATGGCCTGGACCTGGGGGTCGATGGCCTGGGGGGCCGTGCGGCGGATGGTGAGGGCCAGGGCGATGTTCTCCCCGATGGTGAGGGTGTCCAGGAGGTTAAAGTCCTGGAAGATGAAGCCCAGGTTCTCCCGGCGGAACTTGGCCAGCTCCTTGGGCCGCAGCCGGGTGATGTCCTGCCCATCCAGGCGGATGGCGCCGGCACTCACCGTGTCGATGGTGGAGATGCAGTTGAGCAGGGTGGTCTTGCCGGAGCCGGAGGCCCCCATGATTCCCAAAAACTCCCCGTTCTCCACGGAAAAGCTGATGTCGTCGATGGCGCGGGTCACCCCGCCGCCGTTGCCGTAGATTTTTTGGATGTGTTCCAGTTGCAGCAATGGTTTCATGGAAAATCACCTCACAAGTAGTCTACGGCAAGGGGGCGGGGGTTGGTATCTTCTTTTCTTGCGAAGTTCTTACAGAATGGTAAGAATTGGCCTCATTCCCCCTGGACCTGGTGGATGAAGTCGTTAACCCGGAAGGTGAGGGTCATGGTGGTCCCCTCCGGGGAGGACTGGGCGGCCAGGCCGATATCCAGCCGCCGGCACAGCCGCTGGCAGAGGTAGAGGCCCAGGCCGGTGGCGTTCTGGGCGGCCTGCCGCCCGTTTTGGCCGGTGAAGCCCTTGTCAAAGATCCGGGGCAGGTCCTCCGGGGGGATGCCGATGCCGTTGTCCCGGAGGGAGAGGGTGACCGCCCCCGGCCCCCGGGCGGCGGAGAAGGTGAGCACCAGGGGGCGCTGGGGGTGGCGGTACTTCACCCCGTTGGTGATCAGCTGGCCCAGGATGAAGCACAGCCACTTCTCGTCGGAAAAGACGGTGTCCTCGGTCTCCTCCACTTCCAGGCGGACCTGGTGCTGGAGGAGGAGGTACTTGTTCTGGGCGATGGCCCGGTGGACGGGGGCGAAGAGGGGGAGTTCCCGGATGAGGTAGTCCTTCTCCGGGTGCTCGCTGCGGGCATAGAAGAGGGCCTGCTCGGTGTAGTGGTCCATGGCCTCCCACAGGGGGAGAAGGTCCTGGCTCAGGGGAGAGGGGTGGTTTTCACACAGGAGCTTGCCGGCGGCGATGGGGGTCTTGCACTCGTGGACCCACTGCTGGATGTAGGTTTTGTACTCCTTCCGCTCCCGCTCCACGGCGCTCACCTGCTCCAGCATGGACCGGCCGGCCTGGCGGAGAAGGTGGTAGAACACCTGGTCATCCGCCCGGGTGGGCGCGGGCATCACTTCCCCCAGCAGGTAGGCCTCCGGCAGCTGGCGGGCCAGTTCCAGCAGGGCCTCCAGCTGGCGCTTCCGCAGAACGTACCCCCGCACCAGCCACAGGGCGGCGATCAGGGCCCAGAGCAGGAGGATCAGGGCCACGCTGTCCCCGTTCATGCCCCCCAGCAGCAGGAGGAGGGCCAGCCCCACCATGGCGGCCAGTTGGAGCAGGATCACGGGCAGCTGCCCCTTCCAGTACAGGGGGCCGTTCATATCAGATACCCCTGGCGGTGCTTGGTCTGGATGAACCCCGTCAGGCCGATGCCTGCCAGCTTCTCCCGGATGCGGCCGATGTTGACGCTGAGGGCATTGTCGTCCACATAGACCTGGTTGTCCCACAGGTAGGACACCAGGTCCCCCCGGGCGCAGATGGTCCCGGCGTGGCGGAAGAGGTAGGCCAGGATCTTGAGCTCGTTCCGGGTCAGGTCTGCGGTGGCCTCCTGGTAGGTGAGCTGGCTGCGGTCCAGGTGGAGGGTGGCCCCCCGCCAGGTGAGGGCGGGGTCCGGCTGGTGGGGGTAGGCCCGCTTCAGCAGGGCGGCGATCCGGGCCAGGAGGATGGCGGTGTGGTAGGGCTTGGTGACAAACCCGTCGCCCCCCAGCAGGAGGCTGCTGAGCTCGTCCATGTCCGAGCTGCTGCTGGTGACGAAGAGGATGGGCACGTTGGAAAAGGCCCGGATCTGGCTGCACAGGGCAAAGCCGCTCTGCCCCGGCAGTTGGATGTCCAGGAGGATCAGATGGGGCTGGCGGTCCCGGACGGTGGAGACCACCACAGAGAAATCCGTGACGGCCTCGGCCTGGTACCCGTCCCCCTGGAGAAGGGTGACCAGCTCCCGCTGGATGGTGGGGTCGTCCTCGACGACGAGAATGCGATAGATCATGGGAAAACGCTCCTTGCAACGGATAGATTTTAAGAAAGGCTTTCTTTTTTCTTTCTTTTTCCCTAAGAATTTCCTGGTATCCTGAAAAAGCCCTGGAAACGGGCATGAGCCAGCCCACAGGCTGGCTCCGCTTCAGAAATCCATATGAAAGAGGGTGTGGCTCATGGTCAACTTATCCGGCCGGCTGTTTTGAAAAGTGACGGTGCCCGGCCTCTGCCGCTGGGAGAGGAGGCCCTGGGCATCCAGCTGCCGGCGCAGCTGCCGGGCGGTGCCTTCGCTGCCATCGATGATGGCCACCGGCTGGCCGAAATTCCGGGCGATGGCCCGGCGGACGAAGGGGTAGTGGGTGCACCCCAGGACGATGTAGTCCACACTGCAATAACGAAAGGGGAGGAAGAGGTCCTGGAGGTAGCCGTCCAGCACGGGCCCGTCGAAGAGCCCGCCCTCCACCATCTCCGCCAAACCGGGGCAGGGCAGGGAGATGACGTTGGCTTCGTGGCAGAAGGCGGCGGCCAGCTTCTGGTACTTGTCCTCCCGAATGGTGAGGGGGGTGGCCATGACGATCACCGAGGAACTGCCCACGTCCAGGGCGGCGGGTTTCACCGCCGGCTCGATGCCGATGATGGGCAGGTCCGGGTGGGCCTGGCGGAGGAGATGGATGGCCGCGCTGGTGGCGGTGTTGCAGGCCACCACCACCGCCTTCACCCCCTGGGCCAGGAGCCGGTCCACCGCAGCGATGGTCAGGCGGCGGACCTGGGCCAGGGATTTCTCCCCATAGGGGGCGTTGGCAGAGTCCCCGAAGAAGAGGAAGTCCTCCTGGGGCAGCAGGGCGGTGCAGGCCCGCAGCACGCTGATCCCCCCCAGGCCGGAGTCAAAGACCCCGATGGGCTGCTCTCGTTGTTCCACATCCGTTCCCTCCTTTGGGGCGCCGGCCCGCAGGCCGCAAAGCCCGATTAGAAGTAGGAAACATTATACCACCATTTCCCGGCCTGTGCCACAGGATTTTTCGGGAAGGCGGGGCCCCTGGGGCGCAAAAAGGCGGGCAGAGGCATACAGTGGGGTGAGGGCACTTCGCCCCCATCAGATCGTCCCGCCATCCTGGCGGAGAAAGGAAGCACTATGAAGCGATACCAATGCGGTGACTTTGGCGTGCCCGGCCGCCGGCCCTGGGGCCCTCCCGGCTGCTGCCCGCCTGCCTGCCCACCGCCCTGTCAGCCTACGTGTCCGCCTGTTGTGCCGGAGCCCTGCCCGCCCCAGCCCTGCCCCTGTCCCCCGCAGACCCCCTGCGTGTCTGGGTGCGTACCCACGCCCTGGGTGCTGGGCGGGTGCTACCAGGCCGGGCAGCTGGTGACCTACAACGGCTACCTCTATGTGGCAAACGTCGACAACGCCGCCGGGGTTCCGGGGGAGTCGGCAGACTTTACCCTGCTGTCCACCCTGCAGCCGGTGGGCCCCACCGGGCCTGCCGGTCCCGTCGGCCCCACGGGGCCCACCGGCCCTGCCGGACAGCCCGGCGCACCCGGCCAAACCGGGCTCCCCGGGGCAACGGGGCCCACGGGTCCCACGGAAGCCCAAACAGATGGACAACGGCCCGGAAAAACGGGGGAAACTTGGGAGAATTTGGTGCGCTTTTGATGCAGAACATCCCGTACAATATACAAACTGTGTAAGCGTTTTGTACCATGGCTGGAGCAGAATTTTCTGGTGGATGACGGGTAGGTGGTATCGGTGAAACAGGTCATCGCTTGGTTCCTTGTGTTCATGATTCTCTTCTCCTCGGCGTCCCTTTTGCGGGACCCGGGCCAGCAGGAGTGGGAGAACCCTTATATCGATGTGACCCAGGATATGTGGAGCTACCAGTACATCACCGAGCTGAACAAGGCAGGGGTGCTGCCCTCTGGGGACAACTTCCATGGACAGGAGGAGGAGACCCGGGGCAACCTGGTCCTCTACCTATATAATATGGACAACGGCGTCTTTGCCGACCGGAAGAAGCAGCGGGAGAAGGAGCAGGGCAAACCCCAGGCCGACCCGGCCAGCTTCTCCGATGTGGCGGAGGACAACCCCTACTACGACGCCGTCTACTGGGCCTATGGAAACGGCCTAGTCGGTGGCACCACCGATACGGAGTTCTCCCCGGACCACTCCCTGACCCGGGAGCAGGTGTGCACCATTCTGACCCGGTTTGCTGCCCTGGAGGGGATCTCCCTGATCCAGGCGGTGGAGCCGGAGCAGTTCAAGGACTCCCTGGAGATTTCCGACTATGCCCGCAGCGGGGTCACCGCCTGCCAGATGGCAGGGGTGGTCAAGGGGTATGAGGACAACTTCTTCTACCCCCAAAACACCATGACCAAAGAGGAGTGTGCCGCAGTGGTCTACCGGGTCATGGTGGCCGCCGATATGACAGCCCCGGAGGGGAGCAGCCTGGTGGACCTCACCCCGGGAGCTTACGACAGCCTCTACGACGAATATAAGGACATCACCTTCACCGCCCTGGTGCCCGCCTCCGAGGAGGAGGGGCCCACCGCCTTCTTTGACCAGGCGGTGTTCATCGGAGACTCCATCTCCATGACCTTGGAGTCCTACTGCGCTGCCAGTGGAGCCCTGGGCGGGGCCAAGTTCCTGTGCGCCGGTTCCATGAGCCCCACCAACATGCTCACCGGCAAGATCCTGCCGGAGTACCCCAAGGGGTCCGGGCAGAAGCCCGCCATCGAGGACAGCGTGGCCGCCACGGGGGCCAAAGTGGTCTATATCATGCTGGGCATGGATAACATTGCCTATGGCATCGAGCGGGCCACCAACGATTACCTGACCATCATCAACAACATTGTAAGCAAAAACCCTGACGTGCAGATTGTGATCCAGTCGGTGACCCCCATGACGGAAACCAGCACCAGTACTTCGGAGAAGCTGAACAATGACCAGATCAACGCCTTCAACGCCAAGATGCAGGAATACTGCCAGGAGAACCGGTGGTATTACCTCAATGTGGCCGAGGTGTTCAAAGACGAGAATGGCTATCTGAAATTGGAGTATTGCAGCGACCGCAACAGTATGGGGATGCACTTTACCTATGATGGGGCCAAGGTGTGGGTCAACTATCTGAAGACCCACATTCCCGAGGATCTTCTGTAACCGTCGGAAAGGAGATCGCGCATGAGACGACAGGCAGCCCTGTTTCTCACCTTTCTATTCCTACTGTCCCTGACCCTGGCCGCCTGCGGCCAGAATCCAACCGATACGCCCCCCGCTGAGGAGACCCTGCTGGTGGACGGGGAGAGCGGCGCTCCGGAGGACGCCCAGGAACCCCCTGCCTTTGACCCCCTGGTCCCTGCCAGCGAGGCAGTGGCCGCCCAGTGGTTCGACGAGGTGGCGTTTGTGGGGGACTCTGTGTCCGTTATGCTGGAGCAGTATAACAGCAGTGCTGCGGCACTGGGCAAAGCCACCTTCCTCTGCTCGGTGAGTTTGAGCCAGCAGAACGCCCTGTCCTACGATACCGGCAGCCAGCGCCTGCCGGAGTACCCCAAGGGGTCCGGCCAGCACCCCAAGCTGGAGGATGCCATTGCCGCCGCCGGCGCCAAGAGGGTTTACCTCATGCTGGGCATGAATTGTATCGCCGGAGGTGTTGACAGAGCATGTCAGGATTTGGTAACATTAGTGGGACGCATTCAGGCCAAGTCCCCGGATACCGCCATCCTGATCCAGTCTGTCACCCCTATGACGGCAGACAGCCCCCGGGCAGACGATGCCCTGAACAACACCACCATCCAGACCTTTAACCAGCAGATGCAGACCCTCTGCCAGGAGAAGGGATGGTACTTTGTCAACGTGGCCGAGGCCCTCTCCGATGAGAGTGGCTTCCTCCGCAGCGATTTCAGCGGGGACAAGGCCATGGGCATTCACTTAAATTACAACGGTGCCAAGGCCTGGGCGGACTATCTCCTCACCCATGTGCCCCAGGCGCTGAAGTAACAATATTTTACAGGAGGATTCTTTGGAAGTATGAAACGTCTTGTATCTCTTGTAGCCATGGTACTCACCCTGACCATGGTCCTCTCTCTGGCCGCCTGTGGAAACGATGACGCCAACCCCGATCAGGCCACCGACAGCACCCAGGTGCAGACCGGCGATACCACCGACAACAACCAGACCGGGGATACCCAGAGCAGTGAGGTGGACCTGGCCGCCCTGCGCACCCAGATCCTCACCGACTGTGGGATCACCGACTCCGTGAACGTGGAGACCGACGCCCTGAACAACCTCTACGGCATCACCGCTGACCAGGTGGCCAGCTCTGCCAGCTTCAACGCCACGTCTGGCGCTGCCTTCCCCCAGGAAGTGGTGATGATTCAGGCCGTGGATGCGTCTGCCGCTTCGGACATCGCTGCCAAGCTGGAGAGCCGCCTGAACACCATCGCCGAGACTGCGGCCTCCTATGACCCCACCAGCTTGGAGCTGGCGGAGAACTGCCCCGTGGTCACCAACGGCGTCTATGTGGGTATGTTCTTCTCCTCCCACTATGACGACATGGTCGCTGCCTTCCAGAACGCACTGGCCTAACCCACAACCCCATCCAGAGAACGAACCGACTGCCGGGCAATCTTAGACTGCCCGGCAGTCTTTACGGGAGCGAATCACAGCTATGGTTTTTTCAAGTCTGCCCTTCCTGTTCCTGTTTTTGACGGTGGTGCTGCTGGTGAGCCACCTGCTGCCCTTCAAATTCCGGAACTTTTTCCTCCTGCTGGCCAACCTAGTCTTTTATGCCTATGGCGAGCCGGTCTATGTGCTCATTATGATCGCCTCCATCCTGGTGAACTTCTTTGCCGGGGTGCTGATGGACAAGCAGCCCACCCAAAGCCGCCGCAGGGCCGTGTTGGTGGTGGGCATCGTGCTGAACCTGGCTGCCTTGGGGGTGTTTAAGTACGCGGGCCTCTTCGTGGACACGCTGCGGGGGATTCCCGCCTTCTCCTCCCTGCCGGAGGTGAACATCGCCCTGCCCATCGGCATCTCCTTCTACACCTTCCAGGCGGTGTCCTACCTCATCGACGTGTATTGGGATGACTGCGAAGCCTCTCACAACTTCGTGAACTTTGCCTGCTATATCTCCCTCTTCCCCCAACTCATCGCCGGCCCCATCGTCCGGTATCGGGACGTCAATGAGCAGCTGGTCTCCCGCCATGAGACGCCCACCCTCTTCAACTCCGGGGTGCGCCTGTTCATGGTGGGCATGGCCAAGAAAGTGCTGCTGGCCAACCAGTTCGGGATGCTGTGGGAGAGCGTTTCCGCCGACCCGGTGGCTGCCGGAGCCATCGGCGCCTGGGTGGGGGCCTGCGCCTACACCCTGCAGATCTACTTTGACTTTGCCGGCTACTCCGACATGGCCCGGGGCCTGGGGCGGATGCTGGGCTTTGAATTCTGCATCAACTTCAACTACCCCTACATCTCCAAGAGCGTCACAGAGTTCTGGCGGCGGTGGCACATCTCCCTGTCCACCTGGTTCCGGGACTATGTGTACATCCCCTTGGGGGGCAACCGCTGCGGAAAGATCCGGCAGTGCGTCAACATCCTGGTGGTGTGGGCCCTCACCGGCTTCTGGCACGGGGCAGGGTGGAACTTCCTGTTCTGGGGGTTCTACTACGGGATCCTGCTGCTCATTGAAAAGCTGGTGCTGGGGAAGTATATCCGCCGCCTTCCCGCCCCGGTGCAGCACCTGTACACCATGGTGATTGTGGTCATCGGCTGGGTGTTCTTTGCCTCCCCGGACCTCTCCACCGCCCTGGACTATCTCCAGGTGATGTTCTCCTTCACCCCGGGGACGGTGGGTACGGCCTCCCTGGTGATGCCCTGGCTGGGCATGGGGATCCTGGGGGTTCTGGCCTCCACTCCCCTGGCCAAAACCCTTTGGGAAAAGGTCCAGGACAAGAAGTGGATGCCTCTGGCCGAGGGGGCCCTGTGCCTGGCGGGGCTGCTCCTGTGCACCGCCAGCCTGGTCAGCGACAGTTACAATCCCTTCCTGTATTTCCGGTTCTGAGAGGGGGAACCTATTTTGGAGAAACTCAAGCAATGCTATAAGATCCTGCCCATGCTGGTCTTCCTGGTCTTTCTAGGGGGGATGGCAGTGCTCCTCTTCGCCCTGCCGGACAAGGACTACTCCCCCAATGAGAAGCGTTACCTGGCCAGTGCGCCGGAGGTGACGGTAGAGGGCATCCTCTCCGGCAAAACCCAGGAGGACCTGGAAAAGTACACCGCAGACCAGATCCCCGGCCGGGATTTCTACGTGGGGGTCAACGCCTACTGGAACCTGGCCACCGGCCGCAACGCGGCCCAGGACATCTACTACTGTGACGGCGGCTACCTCATCAACGCCCCCAAGGCCATGAATGAGACAGTGTTCACCAACAACCTGACCAAGTTCGACCAGTTTGCCGCCCAGTTGGGGGTGCCTGCGGACCTGATCATGGTCCCCTCCACGGGGTACCTGATGGAGGAAGTGCTGCCCACCTTCCACGGGGCGTATGACGATGACCAGCTCTACGACCTGGCCTCCCAGCAGCTGCAAACCGTCCGCCTCATCGACGTGCGGGAGGATTTGAAGGAGGGCAAGGAAAACGGGCAGATCTGCTACCGCACCGACCACCACCTCACCTCTTATGGGAACTATCTCCTCTACCGCTCCTACCAAATTGCCCAGGGTGCGCCTTACCTCTCCCGGGACGCCTATGAGGTGGCCAGCTATGACGGGTTCTATGGCACCACCTGGTCGGGCAGCGGCTATTGGGGCGTGGCCCCGGACCGGCTGGAAGTGTGGGACAGCGGCATCCAGCCCACCGTAACCCTGATAGATGGCGGGATGGAACCCCAGGTGTCCGACAGCCTTTTCTTCCCCTCCCACTTGGAGGAGATGGACAAGTACCCCGTCTTCCTGGACGGCAACCACAGCTTGGTGACCATCCACAATCCTGCGGCCGCCGGCAGCGGCAGCGTCCTGGTGATCCGGGACTCCTATGCCCACTGCTTCAGCACCTTCCTGGCGGCCAACTATGAAAACGTCTACCTGGTGGACCTGCGGTACTATCGCCAGAGCCTCTCCCAGTTCGTGGCGGAGCACCCGGTGGACAAGGTCCTCTACCTCTACGGGGTGGACAATTTGGTCTCCGACACCAACTCCGCCTGGCTCCAGTGACCGGCGGGAACCATCAACCTTCTCCTGCGATGCGCAGCCCGGACCCCTTTGGTCCGGGCTGCGTTTTGCGCTGGGCTTAAGAAAGGCTTAAGAATTTGGTCACGCTTTGGTTGTATTTGCAGGGTACAATAAAAAACACTTGCGGGCGGAAAGGAGCTGGTAACATGAAACGTGGCTTAGTCATCCTGGGGTTGCTGTGTACCCTGACCCTTTCGGCCTGTGCCGGGGATCCCCAGGGGACCTTGGGGGAGCTCTCCACCACCTTGGGCATCGATTTGGCCCAGGGGACGGTGCAGGAGGCGTGGGATGACCACGGGGGCTTCCACGGGGACGGGGCCCGCTGGGTGGTGATCTCCCTGGCGGGGACGGACCAGGCCCCGGCGTTTTCCCAGGAGGCCGGTTGGCACGCCACCCCCCTGCCGGAGGAATTGGAGGCCGTCTGGTATGGCCTCACCCGGGAGACCGACCAGGGGGAGGAGATTTTGGACCCTTATCTCCCCGAGGGGGTGTCTGTCCCCCAGGTGGAATCGGGGTACTATTTTTTCCAGGACCGCCACAGGGAGGCGGAGGACCCCGGGGACCCCTCCAACCTCTTCTCCCGGAATGCATATAACTTCACCGCCGCCCTCTATGACGCCGGGAGCGAGACCTTGTATTACTACGAACTGGACACCTGACCCACCGCGCCTCCGCCCGTCCCGGCGGGGGCGCCCTTGCCAGATGGGGGGGAGGGTGGTATGATACCCCCAAGAAACCAAGGAGAGGAGGAGGCCTATGCGCATTTTGGCCATAGACGGGGATCCACGGGCCCTGGATTTGCTCACGGCCTGCCTTCGACAGGCCTGCCCGCAAGGGGAGCTCCACCCCTTTTCCAGCGGGCACAAGGCCCTGGCCTGGTTAAAGGCCACCGGGGCCGGCTTTGATGCGGCCTTTTTGGAAGTGGCCCTGCCGGAGATGAGCGGCGTTGCCCTGGCCCGGCAGCTGCAAGCCCGGTGCCCCCGGGGCAATCTGATTTTCGTCACAGAGTTCCCCCAGTATATGGGGGAGGCCTTTGACCTCCACGCCAGCGGATATTTGATGAAGCCGGTGACGGTGCCGGAGGTCCAGCGGGAGTTGGCCGATCTGCGCTACCCCGTCCAGGAGGAGGCCCCTCTGCTGCGGGTGCAGGCCTTTGGGAACTTCGAGGTGTTTTTCCAAGGGCGGCCGGTGCACTTCCGCCGCAGCCGGACCAAGGAGCTATTTGCCTACCTCATCGACCGCCGGGGGGCGGGGAGCACCATGGGGGAACTAATCTCCATCCTCTGGGAGGGGCGGCTGGACACCCCCGGGGTGCGCAGCCAGCTGCGCAGCCTGATCACGGACCTCCGGACCACGCTGCAGGCCCTGGGACAGGAGGCGGTGATCATTAAGCGCCGGGACCTCATCGCGGTGGACCCCAAGCAGGTGGACTGCGACTACTACCGCTTCCTGGCCGGGGACCGGTCCCCGGGCAACCTGTTCCGGGGGGAGTACATGAGCAACTACTCCTGGGGAGAGACCACCCTGGGCGCCCTGACCGGTGAGGACCCCTGAGGACGCATAGACAGGCCCCTGCCCCGCATAGGCTGGTCCCAAACAGGCTGCCGTCAGGCAGCCGGGGAGGGGGATGCCTATGGGAAGGCGCCGGGGCAGTGCCCCCCGCCTGTGGCGGGTGGGCTTATACATTCGCCTGTCCCGGGAGGACGGCCGGACGGAGAGCCTCAGTGTACAGAATCAACGGAAAATTCTCATGGACTACCTGAAGGAGGAGTTCCAGGGCCCCTGGGAGCTGGAAGAGATTTTCGTAGACGACGGCCTCACCGGCACCGACGACAGCCGGGAGAGCTTCCAGCGCATGATTGCCGCCGTCAAGGAGGGGGTCATCAACTGCGTGGTGTGCAAAACCCTCTCCCGGGCGTTCCGGAACTATGCCGACCAGGGGTACTTTCTGGAGGAGTTCTTCCCCCGGTACCGCACCCGGTTCATCTCCGTGGGCAACCCCAGGGTGGACAGTTTCCTGGACCCCGAGGCGGTGCAGATGGGGCTGGAAATCCCCATCAACGGCATCCTCAACGACCGGTATGCCGCCAAAACCTCGGCGGATGTCCGCCGCACCCTGGACATGAAGCGCCGGCGGGGGGAGTTCATCGGCTCCTTTGCCCCCTATGGCTACGCCAAGGACCCCACCGACCACAACCGCCTGGTCCCGGACCGAGAAGCGGCCCAGGTGGTGGAGGAGATCTTCCAGCGGTATGTCCAAGGGGAGGGGAAGGGGACCATCGCCCGCCAGCTCAACCACCGGGGGATCCCCAACCCCACGGCCTACAAGGCCCGGCAGGGGTCCCGCTACCGCCGGCCCGGTCCCCCTGGGGACGGGCTGTGGACGGCGGCTACCGTGGGGCGGATCCTCCAAAACCCCGTTTACGGGGGGACCATGGTCCAGGGCCGGCAGCGGGTGGTGAGCTATAAGGTCCACCAAACCCTTTCGGTGCCCCCAGAGGACTGGTATGTGGTGGAGGGCACCCATGCTCCGCTGATCCCCCAGGCCCTCTTCCGCCGGGCCCAGTCCCTGGCCGGGCGGGAGACCCGCCGGGCCCCGGGGCAGGGGGAACTCCACCTGTTTGCCGGTTTCCTTCGCTGCGCCGACTGTGGCCGGGCCATGACCCGGAAAACCGCCCGGGGGCTGGTGTACTACACCTGCTCCACCTATCGCCGGAAGTCCAAGACGGCCTGCACGAAGCACACCATCCGGGAGGACCGCCTCCGCACCCTGACCGCCCAGGCCTTAGGAGTGGCGGCGGAGGACCTGACCCGGGGGCTGCTCTTTGCCCGGGTGGAGGAGATTTGTGTCCAGGAGGGCGGGGAGATTGCCGTCCACCCACTGCAGACAGGAGGAGAATAGTTAACATAAATTTAACAATTCGGTGGTTTTGAATTTTACATCTCGTCGGTAGACTGTTGTAAAGAAACGGTTAAATGAAACGAGGAGGAACCCCCATGGAACGAATCTTTTTGCTGGAGGATGACGACAGCATCCGCAAACTGGTGATTTATGCACTGGGCAGCCAGGGCTATGAGGCCCAGGGGTTCGACCGTCCTTCCGATTTCTGGAAGGCCATGGAGGGCCCGCAGCCAGCCCTGGTGCTGCTGGACATCATGCTGCCGGAGGAGGACGGCCTGTCCATCCTCCAGAAGCTGCGGGCCTCTGCGGCCACCAAGCGGCTGCCGGTGATCATGCTGACCGCCAAAAACACGGAGTATGACCGGGTGGTGGGCCTGGACAGCGGGGCGGATGACTTCATCTCCAAACCCTTCGGCATGATGGAGCTGGTGGCCCGGGTGCGGGCGGTGCTCCGCCGGACCGAGCAGAAGCAGGAGACCGAGGATTACCGGGTGGGGGACCTCTTCGTCAGCCCCCAGCGCCATGTGGTGCGGGTGGCCGGAGAGGAAGTGGCCCTCACCAACAAGGAGTTTGAATTGCTGTGCCTGCTGCTGGAGCACCAGGGCATCGCCATGACCCGGGATGCCATCATGGACGGCGTCTGGGGCCAGGAGTTCAGCCGGGAAAACCGCACGCTGGACGTCCATGTGCGTACCCTGCGCACCAAACTGGGGCCGGCAGGCCACTATATTGAAACCGTCCGAGGGGTCGGGTACAAAATCGGTGGCCAGGCATGACGGGGAAAATCTTTCGCAGCTGTTTCCTGGTGGGGCTGGCGATCATGGTACTGTGTACCGCGCTGTTTGTGGCAGTGATGGCCTCCCGCTACGAGGACCAGGTCTACCAGGAGATGGAGGAGACCGCCGTCTATGTCAAGCGCGGCATGGAGGAGAGCGGAGGCGACTATCTCTCCGGCCTGGAAGACTTGGAGGGCGGCCAGCGCCTGACCTGGATCGCGGCGGACGGCACCGTCCTCTATGACAGCGAGGCAGACCCCGCCGCCATGGAAAACCACGCCGACCGGGAGGAGGTCATCCAGGCCCTGGAGGAGGGGACCGGGCAGAGCAAGCACCTCTCCAACACCCTCCTGCAAAAGACCCTCTACTATGCCGTGCGCCTGGACGACGGTACCGTCCTGCGCCTGTCCTGCCAGGAGACCACCATGGGCGCCCTGATAATCAGTGTGCTGCAGCCCATTCTTTGGATTGTGGTACTGGCCCTGGTCCTCTCTGGGGTGCTGGCCTCTCGGCTGTCCCGGCAGATCACCAAGCCCATCAACAACATCGACCTGGAAAACCCCCGGCTGGACGACGCCTACGAGGAGATCTTCCCCCTGGTGGGGCGCCTGCGGGAGCAGAACCGCACCATCAGCCGGCAGATGGAGGCCCTCAGCCGCCGGCAGCGGGAGTTTGCCGCCCTGGCGGAGAACATGAGCGAGGGTGTCCTGCTGCTGGACAGCCGGTACAACATCCTCTACAGCAACCAGAGCGCCTACGCCCTGCTGGGCGGGGAGGAGGAGAAGCCGGAGAGCCTCCGCCAAGAGACCTGCCGGAAAGAGATCTGGGAGGCGGCAGGCCGGGCCCTGGCCGGCTGCCATGCAGAGTCCCTGATGCGGGCGGAGTCCCACATCTTCGAGATTTTGGCCAACCCCGTCACCGCCAATGGCCAGGTCACCGGGGTGGTGGTGCTCATGGTGGACGTCACCGAACGGGAGGAGCGGGAAAGCCTGCGGCGGGAGTTTTCCGCCAACGTCTCCCACGAGCTGAAGACCCCCCTCACCTCCATCTCCGGCTTTGCCGAGCTCATGAAGGAGGGGCTGGTGGAAGCGGATAAAATGCGGGAGTTTGCCGGGGACATCTACAAGGAGTGCGGCCAGCTCATCGCCCTCATCGACGACATTATGAAGCTCTCCCGCCTGGACGAGGCCGCCGAAAATGAGGTGGCGCCGGAGTCCGTGGATCTGTACGACCTCTCCCAGGACATTTTGGAGAGTTTGCAGCCCGCCGCTGCCAAGCGGTCGGTCTCCCTGCATCTGGAGGGGGAGAAGCAGACCATCCTGGGGGTGTGGCGCATCCTCCATGAGATGGTGTACAATCTCTGTGACAACGCCATCAAGTACAACAAGGACGGCGGCTCGGTGACCGTGCAGGTAACCGGTGAGGCAGAGCGGGTCACCCTGGCGGTGAAGGACACGGGAATCGGCATCCCCAAGGGGCAGCAGGACCGGGTGTTCGAGCGGTTTTACCGGGTGGATAAGAGCCACTCCCGCCGGGTGGGGGGCACTGGCCTGGGCCTGTCCATCGTCAAGCACGGCGCCCAGTACCACAACGCCCTGATCTCCCTGGAGAGCGAGCCCGACGTAGGAACCACCATTGCCATCGTCTTTCCCCGGAACATGCGCCCCTGAGGGCGCCGTGGGGGGAGACGTCACGATAAAAGGAGAACGAAATGATTACATTTGAAGAAATCAAACAGGATCCGGCCATCCGGACCTACATCAAAAAGGCCGACGAGTCCCTGATTAACCTGGGCTTTACGGAACACAGTTTTGCCCATGTGGGCCTTGTGGCGGCCAACAGCAAGTATATTTTAGAGACCCTGGGGTACTCGCCCCGGGAGGTGGAGCTGGTGCAGATTGCCGCCTACCTCCACGACATTGGGAACCTGGTCAACCGCATCGACCACTCCCAGAGCGGGGCGGTGATGGCCTTCCGCCTGCTGGACCACATGAACATGGACCCCTTGGACATCGCCGAGGTGGTCACCGCCATCGGCAACCATGACGAGGGCACCGGCACCCCGGTGAGCCCCATGGCCGCAGCTCTGATCCTGGCAGACAAGTCCGACGTCCGCCGCAGCCGGGTGCGCAACCAGGACACCAGCAAGTTCGACATCCACGACCGGGTGAACTATTCGGTGACCAAGGCGGAGCTGAAGATCAACGAGAGCAAGACCCTCATCAAACTCAAGCTCCACATCGACACCCGGTATGGCTCCGTGATGGATTATTTTGAGATTTTCCTCAATCGAATGGTCCTCTGCCGGAAGGCGGCGGAGACCTTGGGCCTGCAATTTAAACTGATCATCAACGAGCAGCAGCTGATTTGAGCCCAATGTAAAATTTACAGACAGAAACCGGCCTGGCGTAACCTGCCAAGGCCGGTTTTTCCTTGGGGCGCAAGGGGTTCCGGGCTCCGCGCCCGGGCAAGTACAAGGCGACAAAAAATGCGTGATTTAACCGAAACTTTATCTTTCTTTGGTTGTTCCTTTAACCGAAAGCCGGTAGACTGTACTTGTCTGAAACGAGCAACAAAATAAAAACCAAAAAGAAATGAGGAAAAAACACCATGAAAAGAACCACGAAAAAGGCCGTGAGCATTCTGGCCGCTTCTGCTCTGCTGGCACTGACTCTTGCTGGCTGCGGCAATGACACCACCACCGATACCGCTTCTGACACCACGGAAGACACCAGCGCTTCCACCCTGTCCGGCGCTGTGGCCACCAACGGCTCCACCTCCATGGAGGAGGTTATGGGCGTGCTCACCGAGCAGTTCACGAACGACAACCCTGACGTCTCCGTCACCTATGATCCCACCGGTTCCGGAACCGGCATCGAGGCCGCTGCCAACGGCACCGCCGACATCGGCCTGTCCTCCCGTGCCCTGACCGAGGAGGAGACCGCCTCCGGCCTGGTGGGCACCGAGGTGGCCCTGGACGGCATCGCCGTGATCGTCAACGCCGACAGCCCCGTGGCCGACCTCTCCGTGGAGCAGATCGCCCAGATCTTCACCGGTGAGATCACCGACTGGAGCGAAGTGGGCGGCGACGCCGGCGAGATCGCCTGCATTGGCCGTGAGGCCAACTCCGGCACCCGGGACGGCTTCGAGTCCATCACCGACACCAAGGACGCTTGCGTGCTGAGCCAGGAGCTCAACTCCACCGGCGCCGTGATCCAGGCCGTGGCCAGCAGCCCCAACGCCATCGGTTATGCTTCCCTGTCCGCTGTGGAAGGCCAGGAGGGCATCAAGGCCATCACCGTGGGCGGCGTGGCCTGCACCGAGGAGACCGTGAAGGACGGCACCTATGAGATCCAGCGTCCCTTCGTCTTCGTGACCAAGGAAGGCACCGAGCTGTCTGAGGCTGCCCAGGCCTTCTTCGACTTCGCCACCTCCGCAGATGCCAGCGAGCTCATCTCCGGCGCCGGCGCTGTGCCTGTGGCCTGATTCCCAACGAACCGATAAACCCTGCAAAACTTAAGCGGCGTGGGGTCTCCAAAGCGCCTTTCTAAGGTGGAGGCCCCCGCCGCTTCCCTTATGCTTGTCAGCGAGAGAAGGAGTTTCCCATGGAAAAAGCATTGAAGAAATCCAGCGCTGAAGCGCCTACATCGGCCTTACAGACTGGGGAGCCCAAGCGGCGTGGGGTGAAGGATGCCCTGGAATGGGTCATGCACCTGATTTTTATGCTGTGTGGCATCATTGCGGTGGCCTTCGTGCTGTTTATCAGCATCTACCTGATCATCTCCGGGGTGCCTGCCATTCGAGAGATCGGTTTGGTAGACTTCCTCTTTGGGCAGGAGTGGTCCCCCACGGCCTCTGACCCCTCTTTTGGCATTCTGCCCTTTATCCTTACCTCTGTGTATGGCACAGCCGGTGCCATTCTCATCGGGGTGCCCATTGGCCTGATGACCGCAGTGTTCCTGGCCAAGGTGGCCAACCCCAAGGTGGCCGCTGTCATCCACACCGCAGTGGAGCTGCTGGCCGGCATCCCCTCCGTGGTGTACGGCCTGGTGGGTATGATCCTGCTGGTCCCCGGCATTCAGCGGGCCTTTGACCTGTCCTCCGGCGCCTGCCTGCTGGCGGCCATCCTGGTGCTGGCCATCATGATCCTGCCCTCCATCATCAGTGTGTCGGAGACCTCCCTCCGGGCGGTGCCCGAGGAGTATGAGCAGGCCTCCCTGGCCCTGGGGGCCACCCATTTGGAGACGGTGTTCCGGGTGTCCATCCCGGCGGCCCGCAGCGGCGTGGCCACGGCCATCGTCCTGGGCGTGGGCCGTGCCATCGGCGAGGCCATGGCCATCATCATGGTGGCGGGCAACGTGGCCAACATGCCTGGCCTGTTCACCTCGGTTCGCTTCCTCACCACCGCCATCGCTTCGGAGATGTCCTACGCCTCTGTGGGAAGCCTCCACCGGAACGCACTGTTCTCCATCGGCCTGGTGCTCTTCCTGTTCATCATGCTGATCAACGTGTTCCTCAACGTGTTCATCAAGAGAAAGAAGGAGGGTTAATATGCACACACTGTCTCCCCGCCGCAAGGCCTATGACAGGACCCTGCGCACCCTGCTTTATATTTGCGCCGGCATCACCTGCGCACTGCTGGTGTTCATCATCGGCTATATCTTCTACCGGGGGCTGGGCAACGTCAGTTGGGAGCTCCTCTCCTCCGAGACCAGTTACATCAATGACACCATCGGCATTCTGCCGAACATCCTCAACACGCTGTATATCATCTTCCTGGCCATGATCATCGTCCTGCCCCTGGGGGTGGGGGCGGCCATCTACTTGACGGAGTACGCCTCCAACAAGAAGGTGGTGGCCATCATCGAGTTTGCCACCGAGACCCTCACTGGCATTCCCTCCATCATCTTCGGCCTGGTGGGCATGCTGTTCTTCCTCCAGCTCTTTGGGTTGAAGGCAGGTATCCTGGCCGGCGGCCTGACCTTGGTGATCATGATCCTGCCCACCATCGTCCGTACCACCCAGGAGAGTTTGAAAACCGTGCCCCAGTCCTACCGGGAGGGGTCTCTGGCTCTGGGCGCCGGTAAGTGGCACATGGTGCGCACCGTGGTGCTCCCCAACGCGGTGGACGGCATTGTCACCGGCTGCATCCTGGCCATCGGCCGCATCGTGGGCGAGTCCGCGGCCCTGCTGTTCACCGCTGGGTTTGGCCTGGCCCTGAACGACTTCATTACCTCCCTCCAGTCCTCCTCTGCCACACTGACGGTAGCCCTCTATGTCTACGCCAGCGAACGGGGCGAGATGGACGTTGCCTTTGCCATCGCCGCGGTGCTGATGATCCTGGTGCTCATCATCAACTTCGGCGCCTCCCTGGCCGGCAAGAAACTGAAAAGAAAGGACCGCTAATCATGGCTGACGATATCATCACCGTAAAGTCCTTGAACCTGTGGTACGGCACCGACGGCAAAACCAGCGCCGCCAACCGGGGCCACCACGCGCTGAAGGACATCAACGTGGACATCCCCGTCCACCAGATCACTGCCCTCATCGGCCCCTCCGGCTGCGGCAAGTCTACCTTTCTGAAGACCCTAAACCGGATGAACGACCTGGTCCCCGGGGTGCATATCGAGGGGGACGTCTGCTTCGAAGGGCAGAACATCTTTGACAAGAACCTGGACATCACTTGGCTGCGCAAGCAGATCGGCATGGTGTTCCAGAAGGCCAATCCCTTCCCCATGTCCATTTACGACAACGTGGCCTACGGCCCCCGGACCCACGGCATCCGCAACCGCACGGATCTGGACGCCATCGTGGAGAAATCCCTCCGGGACGCCGCCATTTGGGACGAGGTCAAGGACCGTCTGAAGAAGAGCGCCCTGGGCCTCTCCGGCGGCCAGCAGCAGCGGCTGTGCATTGCCCGGGCCCTGGCCAACGAACCGGAAGTCCTTCTGATGGACGAGTCCACCTCCGCCCTGGACCCCATTTCCACCTCGAAGATTGAGGACCTGGCAGTGGAACTCAAGGAGAAGTACACCGTCATCATGGTCACCCACAACATGCAGCAGGCCGCGCGTGTGTCCGACAAGACCGCCTTCTTCCTGCTGGGTGAGCTGGTGGAGTTTGGGGACACGGAGAAGATCTTCTCCACCCCGACGGACAAGCGGACTGAAGAATACATCACAGGGAGGTTTGGATAATGCGGGAGAAATTCAGACAGCAGCTGGAGGAAATGTACCATCAAATGGTGGTGATGGGCGGCCTTTGCCAGCAGGCCATTGCCGTGGCCGTAAAAACCCTGGAGGAAGAGGAGGACACCGCCGAAAACTTAGAGGCCCAGGTGTTCGCCTTGGACGGGGAGATCGACGACATGGAGCGGGAGATCGAGGGCATGTGCACCAAGCTCCTCCTCCGGCAGCAGCCGGTGGCCAAGGATTTGCGGCGGATCACCGCTGCCCTGAAAATGGTCACCGACTTGGAGCGCATTGGCGACCAGGCCTCGGACATTGCGGAGCTGGCCCGGTTTATTCGCAAGGGTTCCTCCCAGCACAGCCATCTGAATCAGATGGCCACCGATGTGGTCAAGATGATCAGCGAGAGCGTGGATGCCTTCATTCACTTGGACATCGACCGGGCCCGGCAGGTCATCGCCTATGACGATGTGGTGGACCAGTGGTTTGATAAGATCAAGTCCGAGCTGGTCACGCAGATCGCCACCAACAAAGAGGGCAGCGAAGAGCTGCTGGACGTGTTTATGGTGGCCAAGTACTTAGAGCGCATCGGCGACCATGCCACCAACCTGGCTGAGTGGGTGGAGTATGCCTTGACCGGCGTCCGGTCGAAAGATGGCCGGTGGATTGATCCTGACACGCCGCAGCATGGGCAGGATTTGACTTAACCAAAATTTAACCTCTTTCTGGTTTTTCTTTTTACATTCGACGGATAAACTGTTCGTGAGAGTACTAAATGTAAAAATTTGGTAAAGAGAAAAGTTGGAGAGAGCGTTTCTATGGATTTTTTTGATGTATTGACCCTGCTGGGAGGGCTCAGTCTGTTCCTGTTCGGAATGAACCTCATGGGCAACTCCCTGGAAAAGTGTGCAGGCAGCAGTCTGAAAGTGCTGCTGAGCAAACTGACTTCCCGTAAGATTTTGGGATTCCTGACGGGGTTGGGCGTTACGGCGGTAATCCAGAGTTCCTCCGCCACCACAGTAATGGTGGTGGGGTTTGTGAACTCTGGATTACTTTCCTTGCGTCAAGCCATTGGCGTGATTATGGGTGCCAACGTGGGCACTACAGTGACCGCCTGGATTTTGAGCTTGACCGGCCTGGACGGGGAAAGCTTCTTTATCCGTTTGCTGGAGCCCACCTCCTTCTCTCCTGTGCTGGCCCTGATCGGCGTGGGCTTGACCATGATGGCCAAAAGCGAGCGCAAGAAGGATGTGGGCATGATCCTCCTGGGATTTGCGGTGCTCATGTTCGGCATGGACACCATGAGCGGCGCAGTGGCTGGGCTGCAGGACGTGCCGGAGTTCCAGAGCATCTTCCTCATGTTTACTAACCCTGTGCTTGGGGTTCTGGCTGGAGCCATTCTGACCGCCATCATCCAGAGTTCCTCCGCCTCGGTGGGTATTCTGCAGGCTCTGTCGGCCACAGGCCAGGTGACCTATGGCGCGGCCATCCCCATCATCATGGGGCAGAACATCGGCACCTGCGTCACGGCCATGATCTCCTCGGTAGGGGCCAACAAGAACGCCAAGCGGGCTGCTGTGGTGCACCTGCTGTTCAACATCATTGGTACCTGCGTGTGGCTGTCGGTTTTCTACCTCATCAACGCAGTGGTGCACTTCGACTTTGTCGGCAACTCCATCGACCAGTTGGGGATTGCGGTGGTGCATACCACCTTTAACGTGCTGTGTACGGCGCTGCTTTTCCCCTTCTCCGGCCTGCTGGAGAAATTGGCCTGCCGCCTGGTGCGGGACGACAAGGTTCCCGAGCAGATCCAGATCCTGGACGAGCGTCTGCTGAGCACCCCTCCCGTGGCCATTGGCCGCTGCCAGGAAGTGGCGGAAACCATGGCCCGGATCTCTATGGATGCCCTGCGGACCGGCTGCCGCCTGATCGAGCACTACGATGCCAAGGAGGCCCAGGCAGTGCGGGAGACGGAGAAGGAAGCCGACCAGTATGAGGACATGCTGGGCACCTATCTGGTCAAACTGGGCCGGGAAAACCTCAGTGAACGAGACAACCGGCAAGTGTCCAAACTGCTGCACATCATCGGGGACTTTGAGCGCATCTCCGACCACGCGGTGAACGTGGTGGAGTCGGCGGAAGAGATGCGCAGCAAAGGGCTGCATTTTTCGCCCCAGGCCAAGCAGGAGCTGAATGTTCTCACCTCCGCCGTGGGGGAGATCATGGACCTGTCTTTGGATGCCTTCCTTAAGGATGACCCAGACCTGGCGGTGAAGGTGGAACCCCTGGAGCAGGTGGTGGATACCCTGAAGGAGCAGCTGCGCAACCGCCACATCCTGCGCCTGCAGCGGGGCGAGTGCACCATCGAACTGGGGTTTGTCTGGTCGGACCTGTTGACCGACCTGGAGCGGGTGGCGGACCACTGCTCCAACATTGCCGGGTGCGTCATTGAGATGTCCCACGGCAGCCTGGATGTCCATGAATATCTGGACTACATCAAGGGGGGCAGCATCGCCTTCCAGCGGGCCTACAATGCCTACGCGCGGAAATACGCTTTGATGGAATGATTCATCGGAATGAGAAGACAACGGCTCTCCTAGGAGGGCCGTTGTTTTTGCGTTGTCCAAAGAAAACGGCTTCCACCGGTGCCGCGGGCCCCGCAGGCGCCACCGGCCCTGCCGGCGCACCTGGCGCCACGGGAGCACCGGGGGCCACGGGGGCCACTGGCG
>URCB01000023.1 GCA_900546255.1 uncultured Eubacteriales bacterium | reverse complement strand
GACTGGGACCGGGTGGTGGACACCACCGACCCCAAGTATTACAAGTGGACCCAGTGGATCTTCCTGCAGCTGTACAAGCACGGTCTGGCCTATAAGACCACCATGCCCGTGAACTGGTGCACCTCCTGCAAGTGCGTGCTGGCCAACGAGGAAGTGGTAGAGGGCGTGTGCGAGCGCTGCGGCTCCCCCGTCATCCGCAAGGAGAAGTCCCAGTGGATGCTGAAGATCACCGAGTATGCCCAGCGGCTCATCGACGACCTGGACCAGGTGGACTTCATCGAGCGGGTCAAGATCCAGCAGAAGAACTGGATCGGCCGCTCCACCGGCGCCGAGGTCACCTTCCCCACCACCCAGGGGGATAATCTGGTGGTCTACACCACCCGGCCGGATACCCTCTTCGGCGCCACCTACATGGTCCTGGCCCCGGAGCACCCCTACATCGAGAAGTGGAAGGACGCTATCTCCAACTGGGATGCGGTCACCGCCTATGTAGAGGCCGCTGCCCATAAGTCGGACTTTGAGCGCACCGAGCTGGTGAAGGAGAAGACCGGCGTAAAGCTGGAAGGGGTCCGAGGGGTCAACCCCGTCAACGGCAAGGAGATCCCCATCTTCATCTCCGACTACGTCCTGGTGTCCTACGGCACCGGGGCCATCATGGCCGTGCCCGCCCACGACGACCGGGACTGGGCGTTTGCCAAGAAGTTTGGCTGCGAGATCATCGAGGTGGTCCAGGGGGGCGACATTGAGAAGGAAGCCTTCACCCTGAAGGACGACACCGGCATCATGGTCAACTCCGACTTCCTCAACGGCATGACCGTGAAGGATGCCATCCCCGCCATGAAGAAGTGGCTGGAGGAAAAGGGCATCGGCCACGAGAAGGTCAACTATAAGCTGCGGGACTGGGTCTTCTCCCGCCAGCGGTATTGGGGAGAGCCCATTCCCCTGGTCCACTGTGACAAGTGCGGCTGGGTCCCCCTGCCGGAGGACCAGCTCCCCCTCCTCCTGCCGGAGGTGGAGAGCTATGAGCCCACCGACAACGGCGAGTCCCCCCTGGCAGCCATGACTGACTGGGTGAACACCACCTGCCCCTGCTGCGGCGGCCCCGCCCAGCGGGAGACCGACACCATGCCCCAGTGGGCTGGGTCCTCCTGGTACTTCCTGCGGTACATGGACCCCCACAACGACAAGGCACTGGCCTCCCCTGAGGCGTTAAAATACTGGGGCCAGGTGGACTGGTACAACGGCGGCATGGAGCACACCACCCTCCACCTGCTCTACTCCCGGTTCTGGCACAAGTTCCTCTATGACCTGGGGGTGGTCCCCTTCCCGGAGCCCTACCACAAGCGCACCAGCCATGGCATGATCCTGGGCGAGGGCGGGGAAAAGATGTCCAAGTCCCGGGGGAACGTGGTCAACCCCAATGACGTGGTGGCCCAGTACGGGGCGGACACCATGCGCATGTACATTATGTTCATCGGCGACTTCGAAAAGGCCGCCGCTTGGTCGGACAACGCCGTGAAGGGCTGCAAGCGCTTCCTGGACCGGATCTGGAACCTGGCCGACCAGGTGAAGGAGGGGGACACCTACTCCAAAGACAACGAGGCCCTGGTCCACAAGACCATCAAGAAGGTCTCCGATGACATTGAGAACATGAAGTTCAACACCGCCATCGCGGCCCTCATGACCCTCACCAACCAGTTCTATGACAAGGGCGTGAACCGGGCGGAGTTCCAGACCCTGCTGCTCCTCCTGTCTCCCTTCGCCCCCCACATTGTGGAGGAACTGTGGGAGCGGTTCGGGCTGGAGGGGATGGCCTGCACCTCCTCCTGGCCTGCCTATGACGAGAGCAAGACCATCGCCTCGGAGGTCACCATCGCCGTCCAGGTGGGCGGTAAGCTGAAGGCCACCGTCACCGTTCCCATGAACAGCGACCAGGAGGCCGTGCTGGAAGTGGTGAAGGCCGAGCCCAAGATTGCCAAGCTCATGGAGGGCAAGAACCTGGTGAAGGTGATCCATGTGCCCAACAAGCTGATGAATTTGATTCTGAAATAAGGCTTCCCCGTCAAGGGAAGAGGTCCCCGCTCTGCCTGGTACAGTCCAGGCAGAGCGGGGGTCGTTCCGTTTTTGGGGACGAGCCGGCGGAGGATTCGCCGGGACCGGCCCGCTGCCTTTGAAATGTTCCGGGGTGCCCCTCTCCCTGGAGAGGGGAGAAAAGACCGGACTTTTTTAGGGATATCCCTTGACAAGCCTTGGGAAATTGCATATAATACCACTGTTAAAGCCATATTTTACGATGGCCCTTTGGTGCGTGGAATTCCAGTCCACCACTTCGGAGGGAGGGAAAACGAATGTCTGAAATCCATGTGCGGGAGAATGAGTCTCTGGAAAGCGCTCTGAAACGGTTCAAGCGCAGCTGCGCCAAGTCTGGCGTCCTGGCGGAAGTGCGGAGAAGAGAGCACTATGAGAGCCCCAGCGTGAAGCGCCGCAAGAAGTCTGAGGCGGCCCGGAAGAACCGTAAAAAGTATTATTGATTGTTCAAAAACCCTGTCCGACCCAAGTCGGACAGGGTTTTTCCGTGGAAAGCAGCCTATGCCAGGGGCCCGTTCTGTCAGCCCTCCTGGGGCGGGACGGCCCAGAGGTCGGCGATCTCCGGGTAGAGGAGGAAGAACCGCCGGATCCCCAGCTCCAGGGCCAGGGTCCGTTTCTTTTCCAGGGTCTCCCGGTCGTCAAAGAGGACGAAGTGGGCGCCGCTCTCCCGGCTCATGTAGGTGAAATACCGGGCGCACAGGTCGGGGGAGAAAAACACGGAGGGTTCCAACTGCCGCCGAAGCCGGTCCAACGTCTCCTGGGAGATGGGATGGCCCATCCCTTTGGCGGCGGGGAGATAGAAGTCCTCCCGGGCCCGGCGCAGGCAGAGCACCAGCCGGCGGGCGCCGTATTGGGCGATGACCTCCTCCAGCCGCCGGCGAAGGGAGCCGCCGGAGATGGCAGAGGTGAGGTAGAGGCTGGCCCGATGGGAGAAGTTGGCATAGCGCTCCGGCAGGAACAAGGTGCCCTGGCGCTGGGCCAGCCCCTCCTCCACCAGGCGGATCAGCTGCGCCAGGAAGGGGGAGGGGGGCAACTCCAAGTCCAGGATGACCCCGGCGCAGGCCCGGCTGCGGCACTGGGCCAGGATCTCCTGGGCAGCCCGGCGGGGGTCGGCGCCCCCCTGGATGGGTTGGCTGGCCCCCACCAGCATCAGCCCGCCCTGGGCCTGGGGCGGGAGCGGGGCCTGGGCCAGCCGGCCCTGGCCGTCCAATTGCCAGGCCATAAGGGCCAGGGGCAGGCCAAAGGCCCGGGCCGCCTCCAGGTCTTGGGGCGGGGTGAGCAGGAACTGCCGCGGGGAAGGATGTGTCATAGAAAGGAACCCCCTTGTCCATTGGTTTCGGTTCGTGTATAATCAGGGAACAGAGCGTTCCCCCACGGGAAGTCTGCTCCCAACCTATGCCCGCAAGGGAACGTTTAGAAGGTGACACTGTGAAATTTCCCCTGGTTCCTGCCTACTATTTCTCCGACATCTATGCCATCGACCTGGCCCGCCTCCGGGCCCGGGGGGTGAAGCTCCTGCTGGCCGACCTGGACAACACCCTGGTCCCCTACGGGGTGGCCGAACCCAACCACCAGGTCCGGGCCTGGAAGGCCGCCCTGGAAGCGGCGGGGATCACCCTGTTCATCCTCTCCAACAGCCGCCGGCCTGGCCGGGCCCAGCGGTTCGCCCAGGCCCTGGGGGTGCCCTATGAGGGCCACGCCGGCAAACCCAAGCGGGGGGGCTTCCAGCGGGCCATGGCCCGGATGGGGGTGACCCCGGAGGAGACCGCCATCGTAGGGGACCAGATCTTCACCGACACCTGGGGGGGGAACAACGCCGGGGTGCTCACCTTGCTGGTTCACCCCATCCGGTTTGGGACGGTGTTCCGCTTCCTCCGCTTCGCATTGGAGACCCCCTTCCGGGCGGGGGCCCAAAAGGGGGAGACCCTGTGAGGGCCCGGTTCGGCACCGCCGGGAACCCGGACGGGTTCTACCAGGCGGGGAAGAAGCAGTCCAAGGACATGCCCCCCTGGCTGCGGGAGCAGGGGCTGGAGGCCTACGAGTACCAGTGCGGCAAAGGGGTCACCGTGGGGGAGGCCACGGCCCGGGCCATCGGCCGGGCGGCGGCGGGGGCTGGGATCGCCCTGTCCCTCCACGCCCCCTACTTTGTCAACCCCGCCAACCCCGACCCGGACAGCCAGGAAAAGACCCTGGGACACGTGCTCAAAGCCTGTCAGGTGGCCCAGTGGATGGGGGCGGACCGGGTGGTGGTCCACACCGGCGCCCTGCAAAAGCGCACCCGGGAGGAGGCTCTGGCCACTGCCAAGGCCTTTTTCCAAACCCTCCGCCGCCGGTGTGACGAGGCGGGGTATGGGGACATCCTCCTGTGCCCGGAGACCATGGGAAAGATCAACCAGCTGGGGGATCTGGAGGAGGTCCTGGCCATCTGTGCCCCCTCGGAAGGCCTGCTGCCCTGCGTGGACTTTGGCCATCTCTACGCCCGCTCCCTGGGCGCCCTGGACGGGGCAGCGGTAGAGGGGATGCTGGACCGGATGGTCCAGGTCCTGGGGGAGGCCCGGGCCCGGGTCTTTCACAGCCACTTCTCCAAGATTGAGTACACCCCCCGAGGAGGGGAGGCCCGGCACCTGACCTTTGACCAACCCTACTTCGGGCCGGATTACCACCCCCTTTGCCAGGCCCTGGCCCGCCGGGGCTGGGCCCCCCGGGTGATCTGCGAGAGCGCCGGCACCCAGGATGTGGATGCCCTGGCCATGCAGCGGGCCTACCGCCAAGCCCTGGGGGAGGGGCCCTGAACGGGAAAGAAATTCCCGGGAAAGGCAGGCCAGAGGGACAAAGCCTCTTGCAAAACCGGACAAGGTATTGTAAAATAGAAAACGATTATGGGATAAAAATAGAGAGCATCTATTTTTGCAGGGCGGGGGCCCAGGCCGGACGCCCGCCTGAAATGCAAGCCGCCGGCACAAGCGCCGGCAGGGCAATTTTGTTTGGAGGATGAATACTATGATTTCTGCCGGCGATTTTCGGAATGGCGTCACCTTTGAGCTGGATGGCCAGGTCATGCAGGTGGTGGAGTTCCAGCACGTGAAGCCCGGAAAGGGCGCCGCCTTTGTGCGGACCAAGATGAAGAACGTCATCACCGGTGCCGTCACCGAGACCTCCTTCAACCCCACGGCAAAGTTTGAAAACGCCTATGTGGAGAAGAAGGACATGGAGTACAGCTACAACGACGGCGACCTGTACTACTTCATGGACCAGGAGACCTACGACATGATCCCCATCGCCAAGGAGCTTCTGGGGGACAGCTTCCGTTTCGTGAAGGAAAACATGGTCTGCAAGGTCAACAGCTATAAGGGCAAGGTCTTTGCCGTGGATCCCCCCACCTTCGTGGAGCTGGAAGTCACCGAGACCGACCCCGGCTTTAAGGGCGACACTGCCACCAACGTCACCAAGCCCGCCACCGTGGAGACCGGGGCAGAGATCAAGGTTCCCCTCTTCATCAACACCGGCGACAAGGTGAAGATCGACACCCGTACCGGGGAGTATCTGGAGCGTGCCAAGGGCTAAGGTCCCAGCACGGGAAAGGATGGAACGCGCTATGACGATTTCGGAAAAAGTGGCCTACCTGAAAGGGCTGGCCGATGGACTGGACCTGGACCAGGAGACCTCCAAGGAGGGGAAGCTCATCGCCAAGATCATCGACGTCTTGGAGGATGTGGGCTTTGCCGTGGAGGACCTGGAAGTAGAAGTGGAAGCCCTGGCCGACGGGATGGAATCCATGGCGGAGGACCTGTCCGACGTGGAGACGGTGATCTTTGACGAAGAGGACGAGGACGAGAATGGCTGCTGCGGCAGCTGCTCTGCCCTGGACGACGACGATTTCTTCCAGATCGCCTGCCCCAGCTGCGGCGCGGATATCGTCATCGACGAGAGCGTCCTGGACATCGGGGAAGTCACCTGCCCCAACTGCGGGGACAAGTTCTCCCTGGACCTCACCGACGAGCCTGTAGACGAGGACGAGCCCGAGGCGTAACACCCCACAAATCGAAGAAAAAAAGACGCTATCTTACCGGGTGCTAATAAGACAGTAATTTGAAAGAATTACGAAATCGGCATCTGTCTAACAGAATTGGACAACAAACGAACAAACGGCATTCGGTTCCGACTGGATGCCGTTGTTTGTTTTTAAAGAGAAAATTCTCTTGCTTGTGTGTACAATAATGTGTGCATACACATCTACGTATTGTAAACATGTAACCAGCAATGGAGGGAAAGTATGAAGTTCGAACTGAATTCCTATAAACAGGAGTTAACTGATGAAGAAATACTATTGGATATAAAAAATACCGCAGAAAGATTTGGAAGGGATTATATTTCTATTTCATATTATAGAAAAAATGGAAAATATTCTCAAGTAGCCATCCAACGCCATTTTGGAACATGGAAAAACGCTTTATCTCTAGCGGGTTTGCGAACTGACAGAAATGCGTCAGAATTGAAGTTGATTTCAGATGAAGATTATTTTGAGGATTTGAGAAGAGTTGCCAATCTAATCCAGAAAAATACAGTTCCATACGATGATTACAGAAAATTTGGCAGATATTCTGCCGAGCATATTTTCAAGCGGTTTGGGAAATGGAATCGTGCGCTTGAACTGGCTGGTTTATGTTCTACTGGATTTTCAAAAGATAAAATATCTCAGCAGGAATGTTTTGATGAAATTGAGCGGATGTGGCGTCTATTGGGACGCCAGCCAACTTCAACTGACATAATAAAAGGAAATATATCCCGTTATTCTATCGATCCATATAAGCGGCGATTTGGTGGTTGGCGAAAAGCTCTTGAGGCCTTTGTTGAATACATAAACGAAAATGGTGACAGCGACGCGGATATTGATAACCAGACAGACGAAGATCGCACACATGATATTTGTGATAGTATTTTGCCTACACGGGATGAAATTCCAGAAACACAATCGAAGTTGGAAAATATTCACAGAACATCCCGAAATATAAATACTCGACTTCGTTTTAAGGTTATGAAAAGGGATAATTTCAAATGCTGTGCTTGCGGTGCATCCCCAGCCAAAGATCCAACAATAGAACTACATGTAGATCATATTATTCCTTGGTCAAAAGGTGGAGAAACCGAAATTGATAACCTACAAACCTTGTGTTCGAAATGCAACTTGGGTAAAAGCAATCTAATGTAAGCATACAAGTATTATAGGAAACTGCTTGCATAAAAATGGTGGTGAAAAATATGGCCGACAACAGAAACCGACTGCGTCCAAAGTAGATAAAATTCTTTGTGAACAACAGCTTCCGGGGGACAGCCGGCGTCCAAAAGGGCCTGGGTATGGTCGGTGAGGTGGTCCATGAGCTCCTGGCGGACGGCGGCCTTCTCCCGCCGGGTGGCGTGGGAGAGGAAGGCGCACACGGCCTCCCCGTAGGCCTGGAACTTCTCCGGAACCGGGCTCATCCCGGCTGGAAGGAGAGGACGGAGTTGACCCCGTGGGCGTAACTTTCCCACTGGGCCTTCTCCCGCACCAGCTCCTTCCGGCCCCGGTCGGTGAGGCGGTAGTATTTCCGGGTGCGGCCGTTGGCCTCGGCCTGGTAGGCGGTGACGTAACCCCCGTTCTCCAGCTTTTTCAGCACGGGGTAGAGGGTACCTTCCTTCATCTGGAAGGTGTGGTCGGAGCGGCGCTCCAACTCCGTGATCATCTGGTACCCGTACAGGTCCTGGCCCTGGAGCAGGGAGAGGACCAGCAGGGAGGTGTGTTCCATAGTTTGCTTGCGTTCCATGGGGAAGCCTCCTTTCAGGAAATTATGGGGTCGATGGAAGAAACGGGCGCAGTGTAGGACAGGGGGCCGGCGTAGAGTATGTGGCCGGCTTGGTCCAGAATCTCGTGCCAGGAGGGGTGGAAGGCGATCTCCTGGGCGGGGAGGGGGAGGGTGGTACAGACCATCTGCCGGCCGTCCGCTCCGGTGGAGAGGGGGGCCTCGAGAGAGAGGTCTGACAAGGCCTCTTCCCGTTTATCGTAGACGCGAACGGCGGCAGCCTCGGCCAGGTCGACCTGGCCGAAGAGGAGGAGGGAACCCTCCTTTCCCTCCTCCGGCTGAAAGGGGATGGCGGTGAGCGAGGAGGGATAGGCCTGGGAAGGGGTGTTGGAGGCACATAGGAGCGCCTCCCCCTGCCGGCCCAACAGGGGGGAGAGGGGCTGGAAGGGCCGAAAGACCGTTGTCATCAGCCCATCCCGGTTGGCAGAGAGGGTAACCCGGCGGGAGAGGACCTGGGTTTCTCCCAGAACCTGGGTCTTCTCCCATCCCAGCTCGGCCTCGGAGGCCCGGATGGCCTGGCCAGGGGTGAGGCAGGGCTGGTACAGGGCCAGGATCCCCACCAGGCACACCGCAAGAACGATGCCCCGGCGGAGGGTTTTGGCCTTGCGGGAAGGGAGCTTTTTGGTTCGCTTCATGGGTCAGTCACCTCCTCCCAAGGGAAGAGAACGGGGACGGAGATCTCCTGTTGGATCCAGGAGACATGGGCGGTGAGGGTATCCCCCGGATGGAGGGGGGCGATACTGTCGGACCAGAATGTTACACCGGGGCGGACAGAAGAGGTGCGGCTGGCGAGGTTGATGGAGATGTCGCTGTCCCCCAGGGTGTAGGTTACGTAGTTAGAGTTGTGCTTCCGAAAGGGATTCTGGTGGTATCCGAGTCCGTAGATCTGGGCTGTGTAGGTGCCGTTCCACGCCTCTGTCAAAGTCACGGCGTATAGGGCAATCTGGTCCCCGTTGGGCAGGGAGAAGTGGACGTCCAGAGGATGCGCGGAGACAGAAGAATCTTGGGTTGGGGGATAGAGATGGGAGGGGTCAGCCCGGGCCGCTAGGCTGTTCCAGGCGCTGACCAACCGGCCGGGGATGGGGAGCAGGAGGACGATGGCCGCCAGCACCGCCAGAACCAGCAGCACCCGGGAGAGGATGAGCCACCGAAGAGGGAAGGCTCGGTTCAAGGCCCGCCCCACCTCCTGGGCCTCCCCCATGGCGGCCAAGGCGTGGGCCTGGGCTTCCTCAGGGTCCCAGCCGGCCTCCGCCAGGGCATCGGCGTGGTCGGCCAGGTGGTCCTGGAGTTCTTGGGCCACGGCCTGCTTTTCCTTGGGTGTTGCGTGGCGGAGGCAGGCACAGACGGCTCGAGTGTACTCGTTGGGGGTCATGGGGATCCCTCCTTTTTCGGGGGCGTTAGTCAAAGGAAGTGGGGGTCAAAGTTTCAGGCAGCGAGCCGGTGTACAAAACCCGATCCTCCCGGTCCAGCACCTGGTACCAGGCGGGGAGAAACACATCCTCGGTGGGGGAGGGCTGGTACAGGAAGAGGTACCCGTCTCCCGTGGCGGAGGGCTGGTACAGGAAGAGGTACCCGTCTCCCGTGGCGGAGGGAAAGAGGGCCCCCTCCAGGAATACGTTGGGGCTGTAATTCCAAACGCCTGTGTGGTTGTAGATCCGCACCTTGCAGGCCCCCTCCAAGACGGTCTGGCCAAAGGCCAGGATAAGGGTTTCCTGGGCATCCCTGTCCCAAAAGGGGAGCACGGAGAGGGTGACTGGGGCCGCTTCCGTGGGGGCGCTGAGCACCCCAAGGGGCTGGGCATTGCTCCACCCCATGGAGTAGGACAGGGGGTGGAGGGGCTGGTACACGGTGAGGAGCAGGGCGTCCTGGTTGGCGGAAAAGGTGACCCGGTGGGAGAGGACCTCCTCCTGGGCCAGGACCTCCGTCCGCTCCAACCCCAGCAGGTTTTCCGAGGCCCGGATGACCTGCCCCGGGGTGATACTGGGCCGGTGGATGGCCAGGAAGGCCAGCAGAAAGACCGCCAGCACCACCCCCCGGCGGAGGGCCCTCTGCCGCCGGGAGGGAAGGGATTTGGGTCGCTTCATGGGCCGGTCACCTCCTCCCATAGCAGGGGGATCTCCGTGGATCGGTGGATGCCGGGGACGTCGAGGGAGACGGTGAGGGTGTCCCCCGGCTGGAGAGAGGGAATTTCGTTAGACCAATAGGTCACCCCGTTGGGAGAACCGCTGCCGGAGGATTCGTGGACAGGCAGCGTGTGGTTGATGGTGTATTCCAATGCCCACTGGCCGTAATAGGGCTCTCGGAAGGGGTTTTGGTGATACTCCACTCCGTGGAGTTCTACCTGGTAGGTGCCATCGTTCTGTTCCGTCAGAGCGATGGCAAAATAGCGGATCACATCCCCATTGGGCAGGGAGAGGCGGAGATCCAGGGGGGAAAAGTCCTCCAGGGGAATGGACCCGCTGCGCATATGGTTGGGGCTGTCAAAGGGATCCGTCCGGGCAATCAGGTTGTTCACAGCGCCCTCCACCCGAGAAGTCAGGGGGAAGAAGAGCACCAGGGCCACCAGAATGGCCAGCACCAAGTTCACCCGGGAGAGGACCAGCCACCGCCGGGGAAAGGTCTGGTCCAGGGCCTGGCCCACCTCTTTGGCCTCCCCCATGGCGGCCAAGGCGTGGGCGTGGGCTTCCTCAGGGTCCCAACCGGCCTCCACCAGGGCGTCGGCGTGGTCGGCCAGGTGGTCCTGGAGTTCCTGGGCCACGGCCTGCTTCTCTTCCGCAGTGGCGTGGTGGAGGCAGGAACAGACGGCTTGGGTGTAGTCACGGTAGGGGGTCATATCGATCACCTCGTTTCCGAGAGGGGGTAGGAGGCATAGCCCCAATGGTTGGTCAGGTCATAGGTGCACAGGGGATGGCCGGCCTGGTCCAGCACCGTCAGCTGATCTGGATGGAGATAGGTGGTGCCCCCAGGGAGGGTGACGGTCTCCCAGAAGTAGCCGGCGGTCTCTCCGGTCTGGGGGATGGCGGCGGTGAGTTCCAGAGCGGTGTACTCGGAGGACGGGACCGTATGGGTGCAGCGGGCCACCACGGAGGCGGCACCGGGCAGGTCCACATAGCCGAGAAGGTGGAACTGGGACCGATCGCTGTTGCCGTCCCAGAAGTGGAGTGCCCCGGCGGTGACGCCCACCGGGTCCCCCGACCTGTCGATCACCATCAGGGGCTGGCCGTTGTTCCGCCAGTCGTAGAAGAGGCCCAGGCGGAAGGGGGTGACCATCCAGGCCCGGTGGTTTTGGGAGAGGTAGAGGGGGACGTTGCCCACAGCCCCCTCCATCACCACCTGGGTGGGCCCGGTGCCGGCGTGGGATTCCGCCGCTCGAATGGCCTGGCCCGGGGTGAAGCAGAGGAAGTGCCCCGCCATCAGCACCACCACCAGGAGGGCGGCCGTCAGGGACCAGACCAGGGTCTTTTTCCGGCGGGGCCAAGGGACGCGCTTGGGTTTCATGGCAATACCTCCTCCCAGGGCAGGGAAATGTCTAGGGCAAAGGACGTGTCCAGGTACTGGTAGTGGAGGGTGATGTTCTGGCCGGCGAAGTCGCCGCTGACCTCGATGACGGAATAGGTGGCGTTGAAGTTCTGATGGGTGGTGCCGGAGAGAGGAAAGCCGATGGGATAGGGGACGAAGAGCGCTTCCTCAGCGTCCTGGGCGGTCACCCACAGTTCGCCCAGCAGCAGGGGGGTGCTCCGGAAGGGATTCCTATGGTAGAGAACAGTGTAGAGATCGGCGGAATAATACCCTTCCTGGGGCAGCTCCCGCAGCCCCACTCCGTAGAGGGAGAGAATGGTCCCGTCATAGATCTCCCACTGGACATCCATGGGGACCAAGGGAGGGGGGGCCTCAAAGTGGGCAGCGGCGTAGGCGGCGGGATCCCACCGGGCCTGGAGGCTTCCTGCCGCCCCTGCCACGGCGGGGAAGAGGAAGGGCAGGGCCACGGCGATGGCCAGTACCAGCGCCGCCAAGGCCAGCCGGGAGAGCACCAGCCACCGAAGGGGAAATTCCCGGTCCAAAGCCCGCCCCACCTCTTTGGCCTCTCCCATGGCGGCCAAGGCGTGGGTTTGGGCTTCCTCAGGGTCCCAGCCGGCCTCCACCAGGGCGTCGGCGTGGTCGGCCAGGTGGTCCTGGAGTTCCTGGGCCACGGCGGCCTTTTCCTTGGGGGTGGCGTGGCGGAGGCAGGCGCAGACGGCTTTGACATAGGACACTTGCCGGGTATAGATGCGGAAGGGTGGGTCCATAGGGGTCACCTCCTGGAAAGGAATACCTCGAGGTTCTATGGATATTATACATAGAATCTCGAGGTATGTCAAGCAAAAAGCAGCCAGCCTGCCTTGGCAGGCTGGCTGCTATATTACCGGCTTTTCCGAAACAGGAGGGAGACGAAGAACCACACCGCCAGCAGCAGGGTGATGGAGGCGCCGGTGGAGGCCCCCAGGTAATAGGACACCAGCAGCCCCCCGATGCCGCACACCAGCCCCCCCACCACGGAGACCAGGTGGTACTGGGGCAGGTTCCGGGCCACGTTCCGGGCCGCTGCCCCGGGGAGGACCAGCAGGGCGTTGATCACCAGAAGGCCCACCCAGGTCATGGTGATGGTCACCACCACGGCGATGGCGGCGGTGAAGAGGAAGTTCTTCCACACCACCCGGATGCCCCGGCTGTCCGCCAGGGCCTGGTGGACGGAGGAGAGCATCATGGGGTTGAAGGAGGTGACCCACAGGATCACCACCCCCAGGAGGATGAGGGCCAGCAGGCCGATCTCCCCCGGGGCCACGCTGAGGATGTCGCCGATGAGGAGGTTGTTGAACTTGGTGAAGCTCTGCCCCCCCAGGGTGCTCAGGAAGATGCCCAGGGCCACCGCCGCGGAGGAGAAGACGCTGATGGCGGTGTCGCTGGCCATGTGGGTCTTCTGGCGGATGAGGGTGAAGAGCAGGGCGATGACCACCGCAAAGACCACCGCCGCCCCCACAGGCTCTGCCAGGCCGCACAGGGCCCCGATGGCCATGCCAGTGAAGGCGGAGTGGCCCAGGGCGTCGGAGAAGAAGGCCATGCGGCTCTCCACCACCATGGTGGACAGCAGGCCGAAGAGGGGGGTGACCACCAGCACCGCCAGCAGGGCGTTTTTCATGAAGAGCATGGTGTCCGGGGCGGCCCACTCGAAGGGCAGCCAGGAGACCAGCCAATACCAGAAACTCATTGCGCGCTGCCTCCCTTCTCGCCCAGGTCCAGGTGGAACACCGAGCGGAACTCCGGGGAGGAGAGGACCTCCCCCGGGGTGCCGGTTTTCAGGATGGTCTGCTGCAGGAGGATGACCTTGTCCGCGTAGTGGCGGAGGGTGGAGAAGTCGTGGGTGGAGAAGAGGATGGACAGGTCGTACTTCTGCCGGATCTCGTCCAGCATGTCCAGCACCAGGTGCTCCCCCCCCACATCCACCCCGGACAGGGGCTCGTCCAGGATGAGGATCTGGGGAATGGGCTCCAGGGCCATGGCCAGCAGTACCCGCTGGAGCTCCCCGCCGGAGAGGGTGCCGATGCGCTTGTGGAGCAAAGCCTCCCCATGGACCCGGGCCAGGCAGCCCTCCACCCGCTCCCGCAGGTGGGCGGGGACGGGGAGGAACACCGGCCAGCGGCTGATGGCGGCGGCGAAGAAGTCCAGGACACTGATGGGGTACCCCCGGTCAAAACTGGGGCTCTGGGGGACGTAACCGATCTTGGGGTGGGCGGGGTAGCCCCCCGCCAGGTGGAACTGGATGGTGCCGGCGTAGGGGACCTGGCCCAAAATGCTCCGGAAGAGGGAGGATTTCCCCGCCCCGTTGGGGCCGATGAGGGCAACGATCTCCCGGCAGTTGAGCTGGAAGGAGATGTCCTGGAGAATGCTCTCCCCCTCCAAGGTGATGGAGAGGTTCTGCACCTGGAGGCGGCAGGTCCCCGGCCTGGCGGGCATGGGGATGCGGTTGTAGACGTGCTTGGGGGTTCTCATAGGTAGGCCTCCCGGAGAGTGTCGAGGTTGGATTGGAGCAGGTTCAGGTAGGTGGCCACGCCGGGTTCCTCATAGGCAGTCCCGGCGCTCATCATCAGGGTGAGGGCGTAGACGGGCACCCCGCACTCCCGGTGGATGATTTGGGCGGTGGCGTCGGCCCCGTTGACCTCGGTGAAGATGGCGGGGAGTTGGTGGGTCTGGATCTCCGCCACGATGTCCGCCACTTCCCGGGCAGAGGCCTCGCTCCCCGCCTCCTCCTCGATGGCCCGGAGGATGGTGAGGTCGAAGGCGTCGGCGAAGTAGCTGAAGCCGTCGTGGAAGGTGATGAGCTCCCGGCAGGGCAGGTCCGCCAGGGCGGCCTGCATCACCGGGTAGGCCTGCTGGATCTGGTCCACCGCCAGCTGGGCGTTGCTGGCGTAGAGAGCGGCCTGGTCCGGGTCCAGCTGGGCCAGGCCATCGGCCAGGGTCTGGATCATCTGGCAGGCCCGGTTGGGGTCCATCCAGACGTGGGGGTCGGCCTCGTGCTCGTGGCCGGCGGGGAGGATGCCCTCCTCGTGGTGGTGGTCGCTTTCCGCCCCCTCCAGCAGGGTGATGTCTTGGGAGCAGTCGATCTGGGGGGTGTCGGAGACGGAGGCCAGGGCGTCCTCCATGGCCTCCTCCAGCCCTGCGCCGCTGAGGAGGATGCCGTCGGCCCGTTCCAGGGCCTTCATGTCCTTTACGGTAAGGGTGTAGTCGTGGAGGCAGCTGATGGGCTGGTCGATCATCAGGGTGAGGGTGACGTTCTCTGCCCCCCGGGTGACCTCGGCGGCAAAGAGGTAGACGGGGTAGGTGGTGGCCACCAGGTCCAAGGTGCCGTCGTCCTGGGGGGCCGCCTGCCGGGGCCCGCAGGCGGCCAGGAGCAGGCAGAGGGCCAGCAGCAGGGGCAGGCATTTGCGCGCCATAGGCGGGCCTCCTTTCACGGTAAGGTTTCTGAAACAATTTATTATACCGCAGAAGGGGAAGTTTGTAAAACAAAACAAAAGGCCGGAAGGGACAAAATCCTGCCGAAAGGGTCAAAAACTGTTCAAAGAACGGATTCCATTTGGAGGCCGCTCTGCGGCTGGGGGGAGGGGGAAGCCGCCTATCCTGGAAGCCAATCAAACCCCTAGGAGGCATCAGAGCATGGAATACTATCATAACCCAGGCAAGGATTTGGTCATCACCGTGGAGGGCCGGCGGTATCTCCGCCACGGCATCCGCACCCACTTTGTGGGGGTGGGGGAGGACTATTTGTCCCTCTTCCGCCGGTATGTGGCCCCGGTGTACCAGCCGGGGGACTGTGTGGCGGTGAGCGAAAAGGTAGCTGCCCTCTGCCAGGGCCGGGTGGTGCGCCGGGAGGAGGTTCGGGTGACCCCTTTGGCCCGACTCCTGGCCCGGTGCGTCCACCAGACCCCTGCCGGGCCGGGGCTGGGCCTGCCGGTAAAGATGCAGTTTGCCCTGGACCAGGAGGGGCGGGGCAAGGTTTTGTGGGCCGCCCTCCGGGCTGGGGTGGACAAACTCCGGGGGATCCACGGCACCTTCTACCGCCTGCTGGGGCCGGAGGTCCGGGGACTGGACGGGTTTTACGGGGAGGACATCCCCGCCTATGCGGACTTAGGGATCCGCATCCCCCATCAGCCAGACCGGCTGTGCGACCAGGTTTACCAGGAGACGGGGATCCTCAGCTACATTGTGGACGCCAATGCCCTGGGAGTGGAGCTGCTGGGAAAGGCGGCGGCCCTGCCCCAGGGGGCGGGGTGGCTCACCGCCGTACTCCGGGACAACCCGGCCGGACAGGAGGGGCAGTGTACCCCCTTTCTCCTCATCCGCCCCGCCGGGGAAATTGGCGCCGGCTGATGAACGGGACCGGCAGAGAGAAAAACCGGACCGCTCCATGGAGCGGTCCGGTTTTTACGGTTGTGTCTGTGGTCCTACTGTATTTCCCGATTACAGCAGGCTGAAGGCCAGGATCAGGCCGGAGAACACGATGGAGACGGTGGAGCAGAGCTTGATCAGGATGTTCAGGGAGGGGCCGGAGGTGTCCTTGAAAGGATCGCCCACGGTGTCGCCCACCACGGCAGCCTTGTGCTGCTCGGAGCCCTTGCCGCCGTGGTTGCCCCGCTCGATGTACTTCTTGGCGTTGTCCCAAGCGCCGCCGGCGTTGGACATGAACACGGCCATGGCGAAACCGGTGACGGACACGCCGCCCAGCAGACCCACCACGCCGGTGGGGCCCAGGATCAGGCCGGTGACGATGGGGACGATGATGGCCATCAGAGCAGGGGCTACCATCTCGTGAAGGGCGCCCTTGGTGCACAGAGAGACGCACTTGGCGTACTCGGGGTCAGCCTTGCCCTCCATGATGCCGGCAATCTCCCGGAACTGGCGGCGGACTTCCACCACGATGGACTGGGCAGCCGTCTGCACGGCGCTCATGGTCATGGCGGAGAAGACGAACACCAGCAGAGCGCCGATGAACAGGCCCACCAGCACGGTGGGGCTGGTCAGAGTGAAGTTCAGGGTTTCTACGGTGCGGTCCTGTACGATGTTCACGTAGGAGACCAGCAGGGCCAGAGCGGTCAGGGAAGCGGAGCCGATGGCAAAGCCCTTGCCGGTAGCGGCAGTGGTGTTGCCCAGGGAGTCCAGAGCGTCGGTACGGTCACGGACCTCTTCGGGCAGGCCAGCCATCTCGGCGATGCCGCCGGCGTTGTCGGCCACGGGGCCGTAAGCGTCGGTGGCCAGGGTGATGCCCAGGGTGGAGAGCATACCCACAGCGGCGATGCCGATGCCGTACAGGCCGCGGTTGAAGTCGGCGGTGAAGGCGCCGGTGCCGTCCACGATGGTGGTGGTGCCGCCGGCGGCGAAGTAGGAGATCAGGATGGCCACGGCCACGATGAGGATGGAGGCGATGGTGGACATCATGCCCAGGGAGATGCCGCCGATGATGATGGTGGCGGAGCCAGTCTCAGAGGCAGCGGCCAGCTTCTTGGTGGGCTTGTAGTTGTCGGAAGTGAAGTACTCGGTGAAGTAGCCGATGAGGGTACCGCCGATCAGACCGCACAGGATGGCGATGAACACGCCCCAGGAGTTGTTATCCGGCCCGATGATGAAGTAAGTCAGGGGGATGGCAACAATGGCGGAGAGGATGGCAGCGGTATAAGTACCGGTACGCAGGGAGGTCAGCAGGCTCTTCTGGGTGGCGTCCTCCCGGGTTTTGACCAGGAAGGAACCGATGATGGAGCAGACGATGCCGCACACAGCCAGGGCCACGGGCAGGACCATGCCTTCCCAACCGTACCCAGCGCAGGCGCCCAGGGCAAAGGTGGAGAGGATGGAGCCAACATAGGACTCGTACAGGTCAGCGCCCATGCCGGCCACGTCGCCCACGTTGTCGCCCACGTTGTCGGCAATGGTGGCGGGGTTACGGGGGTCATCCTCGGGGATGCCGGCTTCCACCTTGCCCACCAGGTCAGCGCCCACGTCGGCAGCCTTGGTGTAGATACCGCCGCCCACACGGGCAAACAGAGCCATGAAGGAAGCGCCCATGCCGTTCATAACCATGATGTTGCCCAGGGTCATGGGATCGTCAATGCCGGCGCCAAAACGCAGGATGGTAAACCAAATGGTGATATCCAGGATGCCCAGGCCCACCACGGTGAAGCCCATGACGGAGCCGGAGGAGAAAGCCACCCGCAGACCGCGGTTCAGGCCCTCAGAGGCGGCCTGTGCAGTACGGGCATTGGCGTTGGTGGCGATCTTCATGCCGATGAAGCCAGCCAGCATGGACCAGATACCACCGGTGAGGAAGGCGAAGGGGGTAAACTTGGACAGCATGTCCCCTCCGCTGCCGAAGGCGATGATCAGCAGGACCACGAAGACCACAGCGAACACCTTGGCCACTGTGGTGTACTGATGCTTCAGATAGGCGTTGGCACCCTCACGGATGGACTTCGCAATCTTCTGCATCGTGGCGTTGCCTTCGGAGTAGGACATGACTTTCTTGCGTTGGATGACGGCAAACAACAGCGCCAGGACAGCGCCGATGAAGCCGATCCATAGATACTTTTCCACGAACGACACTCCTTTTCTTTTCCGCATTGCCCGGGAACGGCAATGCACCTATTGAATAACAGACTAATTTTAGCATACGCCGGACAATTTTCAAGAGGATGGGTGATTTTTTCTCTTTTTTCTAAAAAATTGACAAAAAGGCCAAAAGGCCTTTGCAAAAGGAGAAAAAATCCGGCAGACTCACAGGAGTCTGCCGGAGGAGGGCGGCACTCAATCCTTCCGCCAGGTGGAGGGGAGCAAAAGGATCAGGATGGGGAAGATTTCCAGACGGCCAATGAGCATCGCGGCGGAGAGAACCCACTTGCTCAGGGCCGAGAAGGCGGAGAAGTTCCCCATGGGGCCCACCGCTTCCAGACCAGGACCGGTGTTGGACAGGCAGGCCAAGGTGGCAGTGAAGGAGGTGGTCAGAGAGAAGCCGTCCAGGCACACCACCAGGCAGGCCAGGCCCAGCACCCCCATGAAGCACAGGAAAAAGACGAAGACGGTATTTAAGGTGTCCTCATCCACGGGCTTGCCGTCCAGCTTCACCACTTTCACAGACCGGGGATGGATCAGCCGCCGGAGGGAGCGGTGGGCGCAGCGGAGCATCAGCAGGATCCGGGAGGCCTTAATGCCGCCGGCGGTACTGCCGGCGCACCCGCCTAGGAACATGAGCAGCAGCAGAATCAGCTGCGGCAGCACCGGCCAGAGGGCAAAGTCCGTGGTGGCAAACCCGGTGGTGGAAACGATGGAGGCCACTTGGAACCAGGCATCCCGCATGGCGTGGCCGGCGGTGTCGTACATCGGCAGGATGTTCCCGAACACGATCACCACCGCCAAAACCACCGCCAGGAGGAAGAACTTTAGCTCATCGCTGCCTAGGGCTTGCCGGACCCGGCCGGTGAGCACCAGGAAAAACAGGGCGAAGTTCAGGGAACACAGGAGCATGAACACCGTGATGATGATCTCACAGGCGGGGGAGTTGTAGGCGGCAATGCTCAGGTTGCGGACGGAGAGACCGCCGGTGCACACCGTGGCAAAGGTGGTGGTGATGGCATCAAACCAAGGCATGCCGGCGATGCGCAGGGCGATGGTCTCCACTGCGGTGAAGGTGATGTAAATGATGTAGAGGATCCGGGAGGACATGGCGGTCTTGGGCACCAGTTTGGAGGAGACCGGGCCGGTGGCCTCGGCTTGGACCAAAACTTGGGTTCGTCCTCCCACCTTGGGCAGAAAGGCCAGGGTGAAGATCAGCACCCCCATGCCGCCGATCCAAGAGGAGAAGGCCCGCCAGAACAGGATGCCCCGGGGCATGGACTCGATGTCCGTCAGAATGGACCCGCCGGTGGTGGTAAAGCCGGAGACGATTTCAAAGAAACAGTCGGCAAAGGAGGCGAAAGTGCCGGAGAAGTAGAAGGGAAGGGCGCCGAACAAACTCAACACCACCCAGCTCAGGCCCACCACGGCGAACCCCTCCCGGGGGAAGAAGTCGGGCTTTGCCCGGAGCCGGGTGAGCAGCGTGCCTAGGATGCCGGCCAGCAGGATGGTATAGAGAAAGGGGCGGGGATCCTCCCGGTAGCCGATGGCGACCACCATGGGGAGCAGGATGCACAGGGCTTCCAGTTGGAGGACACGGCCTAGGGTGCGGAAAAGAAGCTTGTAGTTCATAGCAGGGTTGACACCTCACAACGTCTGGTGCGTTAAGACCGCCGCCAAGTAGAGGGATGGAACAGCAGCAGGATGGGGAAGATTTCCAGACGGCCAATCAGCATGAAAAGGGAAAGAAATACCTTATTAAATTCAGACAGCGGGGAGAAGCTGGCCAGTGGGCCCACGGTGTCCAACCCCGGCCCCACGTTGGACAGGCAGCCCAAGGTGGCGGTGAAGGATGTGGTCAGGGAGTGCCCGTCCAGCGAGACCACGATGGTGCCCAGCCCCAACAGCAGGAAGTAACAGGTGAAGAAGGAGAACACGGAACGCAGGGTTTCCTCGCTGACGGCTTTCCCATCCAGCTTCACCACCTTGATGGCCCGGGGATGGGACAGGCGGAGGAGAGACCGGGTGGAGGAGCGCAGGAGGAGAAGGATCCGCCCGCACTTGATGCTGCCGGCGGTGCTGCCGGAGCAGCCCCCGACAAACATGAGCAGCAGCAGCAAGGTTTGGGAAAACGTGGGCCACAGGTTGTAGTCCGTGGTGGAGAAGCCGGAGGTGGAAATCACCGAAGTCACCTGGAACACCGCGTCCCGCAGTGCGTGGCTGGCAGAGTCATAGTGGGGGAGGATGTTCCCAAACACCAGCAGGGAGACCACCACCACGGCGCCCAGAAAGAACTTCAGCTCGTCGCTGCGCAGCGCCTGCCGGGCCCGGCCAGTGATCACCAGGAAGAAGAAGGCAAAGTTCAGCGACCCCAGCAGCATAAAGACAATGGCGATGACTTCACAGGCGGGAAGGTTGTAGGCCCCCAGACTCTGGTTCATCACCGAGAAGCCGCCGGTACACACGCAGGAAAAGGTGGTGGTGATGGCGTCAAACCAAGGCATGCCGGCGATGCGCAGGGCAATGAATTCCGCCCCGGTGAGGACGAAATACATGAGGTAAAGGATTTGGGAGGCATGGGCGGTCTGCGGCACCAGCTTGGTGGAGACGGGGCCCGGGACCTCCGCCCGGAACAGCATCTGGGAACGTCCCCCCACCTTGGGCAGAAAGGCCATGGTAAAGATCAGCACCCCCATACCGCCGACCCAGGAGGAAAAGGCCCGCCAAAACAGGATGCTCCGGGGCAGGGACTCAATGTCCGGCAGAATGGTGCCGCCGGTGGTGGTAAAGCCGGAGGCGCTCTCAAAGAAGCAGTCGGCAAAGGAGGCGAATTCCCCAGAAAACCAAAAGGGGAGGGCCCCAAACAGGCAGAAGGACAGCCAGATAAGCCCCACCACGGTAAACCCTTCCTGGGAGAAAAACTCCGCGTTGGAGCGCAGCCGGGCCAGCAAGGTACCCAGAATGCCCACCGGAAGAATGGTGTAGAGGAAGGGGAGGGGATCCTCCTGGTAATACAGGGCGACCAGCATGGGGATGATGAGGCACAGTGCCTCTACCTGGAGGGTGCGGCCCAGCATCCGCAGCATCAACTTATAGTTCATGGCCGGTTAGCCTTTTTGGAAGATATCGCGGAAGGTTTGGATGCCCTTGGCGTGGGAGATGACGATCACACGGTCTCCCGCAGACAGCACCGTGGTGCCGGAGGGGATGACCACATGGTTTTCATGGAGGAGGGCTACGATCAGGAAGCCCTTTCGGATGGACAGATCCTTCAGCGGGACCCCTAAGTGGGGGGTGTTCTCCTGGAGGATGAACTCTGCGGCCTCCGCGTCGGTGTCGGCCAGGCGGTACAGGGCGGACATGACGCTGCCCTCCTTATTCTCCAACCCCCGGACCAGCCGGAGGATGTGGGCCACGGTGATGAGCTTAGGGGCCACCACGCACTCCAGGCCGGCGGCCTGGACCACGGCAGCGTAGTTCATCCGGTTGCACTTGGCCACTACTTTGCGGATGCCCTGCTGTTGGGCATAGAGGGCGGAGATCAGGTTATCCTCGTCCCGGCCGGTGAGGGCCACGAAGGCGTCGTTGTTGGCAAAGTGCTCCGAGGCCAGCAGCTCCTGGTCGGTACCGTCCCCGTAGAGGACCAGGGCGCCGGGGAGCCACTCAGAGAGCCGGCGGCAGTGCTCCTCGTCGTTCTCCACCAGGGTGACCCGCACCCCCATGGACAGGAGCATTTTGGACAGATAGTGGGCGATGCGGCTGCCGCCAATGAGAAAGGCGGACTGGACCTTGGGCAGGTCCCGCCCCAGGCTGCGCAGGTAGATGGACAGGTCCTTGGGGGTGCCGGTGACGAACAGCTTGTCACCGGGCCGGGGCACGAAGCTGCCGTCGGGGATGATGACCTCCCCCTTCCGCTCTGCGGCGGAGAAGAGGATGGACAGGGTGCTGGCCCGGCCGAACAGGTCGGACAGGGGATGGCCCACGATGGGGTCCTCCTCCCGGACGCGGACGCCGATCATCTCCACCTTGCCCCGGAAGAAGGTGTCCACGTTGGCTGCCGCCGGCAGGCGGAGCAGGCGGGAGATCTCCAGGGCGGTGGCGTACTCGGGGTTGATCACCGCGTCAATGGCCAGGTCCTTTTGCAGGGAGGCCAGGTCCTCGGTATAGGCCACGTCCCGAATCCGGGCGATGGTGTACTTGGCGCCCAGCCGCTTGGCGGTGAGGGCACAGAGCATGTTGACCTCGTCCATGTTGGTGGTGGCCAGGACCAGGTCTGCCTCTTTGGCCCCGGCTTCCCGCAGGACGGAGGGGGCCGCGCCAGGCCCTTTGATGCACATGACGTCTAAGGTGTCGTTGATCTGTTGGATGACGTCTTCGTCGTTGTCAATGATGGTGATGTCATGGTCTTCCTGGGAGAGGTAAGCGGCTAGGGTAGAGCCCACCTTCCCGGCCCCCACAATGAGAATGTTCAAACCACATCCGCCTTTCTGCAGCGAGAAATGTTCCCGCCGAATGGGTGTTCTTTGTAAGTGCCCCCTATCATACCACAGAAGAAAGCAAGGTGCAATTGAGAGATCCCCATAAATGGGAATGTTTGCCTTTTAAAAGAAAAGAAAATATGGTATAATCACGGAAAAGTCCCGGCAAACGGCGAAAATTGGCCGAGGAAAGGAGGAGAGGCTGTGCGGCAAATGGATCTAACCCAGGGAAGCATTGTAAAGTCCCTGTTAATTTACGCTTGGCCGGTGGTTCTCTCTTCCCTGCTCCAGTCGGCCTACTCCATCACCGACCTGATTGTGGCCGGTTGGTTCATCGGCGAGGGAGGCATTTCTGCCATCAACAACGCCAGCCAGGTGATGCAGATCCTCACCCAGATCATCATGGGCATCACCACCGGCGGCAACATCCTTATGAGCCAGTACTACGGCAGCCGGGACCCGGTCAACCGGGAAAAAACCAACCGCACCCTCTTCTTCTTCTCTGTGACCGCAGGGGCGGTGATGACGGTGGCGGTGCTGGTGCTCAGCCGGCCCATCCTGATCGGCCTCCGGGCCCCGGCGCTGGAGGAGGCCACGGCCTACCTCACCGTCTGCGCCCTGGGCCTCATCCCCATCTTTGGGTACAATGCCCTGTCGGCCATGCTCCGCTCCGTGGGCAACTCCCGGCAGCCTTTCTACTGCGTGGCAGTGACGGCGGGGGTCAACATCGTGCTGGACTGCCTGTTTATGGGGGCCTTCCACTGGGGCGTCCGGGGGGCGGCCCTGGCCACGGTGATGGCCCAGACGGCCAGCTTTGTGGTCTGCCTGTGGTACGTCCGGCGGCACCAGGACCTCTTCGGCCTGACCCGGCGCCGGGGCGGGATAGAACGGGCCAAGCTCACCCAGATGCTGAAGCTGGGCATCCCCAGCGCGGTGCAGATGACGGTGGTGGGCCTGAGCTGGCTGGCCATGACCTTCCTCATCAACGACTACGGGGTGGACGCCTCTGCAGCCAGCGGTATCTGCGCCAAGATCAAAGACATCGCCCTCCTGTCCACCCTGGCCCTGTACACGGCGGCCACCACGGTGATCGCCCAGTGTTTGGGGGCGGGGAAGTTTGACCGGGCCAGCCGGGTGGTCCACGTGGCCATGCGGATCTCCATCGGGGTGGCGGCGGTGCTCATTGTGATCATCGAGGTCTTTGCCCCCCAGATCCTTTCCATCTTCAACCCCGACCAGGCCACCATGGCCCTGGCGGTGCAGAACCTGCGGATCGAGATTTTAGGACAGATCTTCTACGCCAGCTTCATGGTCTACAACGCCCTGCCCATGGGGGCGGGCCACACCATGTTCGCCCTGGCCTCCAGCCTGCTCAACTGCATCGTGGTGCGGGTGGTGCTGGCGGTGATCCTGAACCACGTGTTTGGCCTGGTGGGCATCTTCTGGGCCTGCGCCATTGCCCCGGCCTCCTCGGTGCCCCTTGGGTACATTTACGAAAAGCGGGGGAAGTGGCGGCGAAGATTGGTCCAGGGACCGGGGGAGGGGTAAAGCCCTGCTGGTTTTGCGGTAGAACGTCAAAAAGGAGAGCGCTAAGAGACGCTCTCCTTTTTTATCTACTAATAAAAGAATACTAGCAAAAAAATAAAAATGATCTTTCCGGCGATAGAATGGGAAAGATCATTTTTGTACGTCAGAGTCTGGAATATGGACTAAGACATCTTCTACTCGGCAACCGAGGATATTGCACAAGTCGTTAATTGTAACCGTGGAAATATTGCGGTTGTGCTTCAGCGAATCCAAGGTTCCACGGCTAAAAGAATGGATGTAAACAAGAACTGTTTTGGCTGGCTAGGGAAATATGTGCCGTCTCCTCTTTTGGCGCTTTTAGTTTCGTATGTAATAATTACTGTGCTGTTCGTTATCATCAATCATACAAGTGAGTCGTGGATTACATCAGCTTGTTGTGCGTTTCAAGTGATTGCCATTATCGCTATTTATCTTGTCGGCGCGAATATATGCATAAGTAGCTATGCGGCTGGTGCGGCAAAAGAGCTTATAGGAGATGAGGTAATCCAATATGTTGTCGTGGAGCCAGTGAAAGCGAGATACCCATCCTATCCGACTTTGAGATCTGATAGAGAAAAATTTGCACCGACGTTTTTCCCCCTAAAATGGGTTGCGGCGAACTTCAAAGAGGGGGACATCGTATATTCTGATAAAGACAGTACAGAAGAGAAAACGATTCTGGTCAGTGACGGAGAGAGATCTGGTTACGTAGATGCATCTTGCTTAGAAAAATGTGAAAAGCAATTCCAGTACACGCTTGTTGTAAACAACCGGGAAGAAAAAGCACCGCTTTACGAGAAGGGGTATTGGTCTACAGAATTCCTTCAAGCAGCATTGTCTTCTGATATTACGCAATATTTGGAGCCAGGAGAATCTGTGAGAAAAATAGACTCCGGTGGAGGAATGGGGCATGGCCTGGATTACATAAAAGTTGAGACAGAGAGTGGAGCACAGGGATATTTACCCTCTCGTTATGTTGACGTTGTAAAAACACCAGTGATATCTCAGTAAGTGCTAAATCAAAAAGAGTTTGTGGGAACAGCCGAAACAGCAGTTCTCACGAATCCTTTCTTTACTTACTCTACTCCTCCGGACGCAAAACGGCCGGGCGCCTTGTTTAGGTGCCCGGCCATTTGCCGTCATTCGCTGTGGTGGCCCTGGCCGTGGTGGCCGGCTTGGGTCTGACTGTGCTCCCCGGACCCGGTGGGGAGGGTCCCGCCCAGGGCCTGGATCCGGTCCCGGATCTCCGCCATGGTCAGGTTTTGGACCTCCTCCGGGGTGACGGTGGGGTCCAGGTCGTGGAGGGCCAGGTAAGCCCGGTACTTGCCCAGGGTGAGGCCGGCCTGGTGGGCCTCGTCATGTTCCCGGCTGCTGGCGGAGAAGCAGTGGGCGTTTTCCTGGCCGGCGGTACAGTGCTGGGCCTGGGTGAGCAGGTCCTGGCACTGGGCCTCGTCTTGGCCGCTGACGGCGATGGTGAGGGCGCTGTCCTGGGCCAGCAGGGCGGAGACCGTGTCGCTGGACAGAATGGCCTCCAGGGCGGCCGCACAGTCTAGGAAGCGCAGGTCCAGCTCCTGGGCCAGGGCCTGGCCGTCGGCGTTGGCCCCCTCCACTGCCACCACCCGGGAGAAGCGATTGAGCCGTAGCTCTAGGGAGGGGTTGATGTCCACGCTCACCGAGGCGGTGGGGGTGAAGCAAAGCCACCCTCCGCCGCCCAGCAGGGCCACCACCAGGGCCAG
>URCB01000022.1 GCA_900546255.1 uncultured Eubacteriales bacterium | reverse complement strand
TGGTGTGTACCGCCTTCAACGCCGACTTCGACGGCGACCAGATGGCCGTCCACGTCCCCCTGTCCGCGGAGGCCCAGGCCGAGGCCCGCATCCTGATGCTCTCTGCCAACAACCTCCTGCGGCCCCAGGACGGCGGCCCTGTCACCGTCCCCACCCAGGACATGGTGCTGGGCTCCTACTACCTCACCTACGAGAAGGACGCCCCCGCCGATCCCGCCTATATCTACCCCACCCAGGAGGCCGCCCTGGCCGCCCTGGACCGGGAGGAGATCAGCGAGAGCGACCACATCTGGCTGGAAACTCCCGACCGCATCCTGCCCACCTCTGGCTATGAGGTCCGCCGGGCCGCCGCCGCAGGGGAGGAACCCAAGGAGGTCCTCCACGCCTTTGCCAGCCCCGGGGAGGCTCGCCTGGCCTACGACGAAGGGGAGCTGGAGCTCCACGTCCCCATCCTGGTGCGGATGAGCGCCACCGTGAACGGGGAGGAGCGCCATAAGCTGGTGCGCACCACCGTGGGCCGCCTGATCTTCAACGAGGGCATCCCCCAGGACCTGGGCTTCGTCAACCGGGAGGACCCGGAGGAGTGCTTCGAGCCCGAGATCAACTTCGTCTGCGGCAAGAAGCAGCTGGGTAAGATCATCGACAAGTGCATCCTCCACCACGGCTTCACCCAGTCGGCGGAGGTGCTGGACATCATCAAGGCCCGGGGTTACCACTACTCCACCCTGGGCTCCCTGACGGTCTCCATCTACGATATGACCGTCCCCCAGAAGAAGTACCCCCTGATCCAGAACACGGAGCAGGAGATCGTCAAAATCGAGAACCAGTTCAAGCGCGGTTTCCTCACCAACGACGAGCGGTACCGCCTGGTGGTCAAGGCCTGGGAGCAGACCACCAAGGACGTCACCGAGGCCCTCCAGGCCGGGTTGGACCGGTACAACCCCATCTTCATGATGGCCGACTCCGGCGCCCGTGGCTCCATGGCCCAGATCCGTCAGCTGGCCGGCATGCGCGGCCTGATGGCCGACACCTCCGGCCGCACCATCGAGATCCCCATCAAGGCCAACTTCCGTGAGGGCCTGTCTGTTCTGGAGTACTTCATCTCCTCCAGAGGCGCCCGGAAGGGCCTGGCCGATACCGCCCTGCGAACCGCCGACTCTGGTTACCTCACCCGCCGTCTGGTGGACGTGTCCCAGGAAGTCATCATCCGGGAGCACGACTGCGGCACCACCGAGGGCATCACCGTCCGGGAGATCAGCGAGAACGGCCAGGTCATCGAGACCTTCGCCGAGCGCCTGAAGGGCCGCTACCCCGTGGAGGACGTGGTGGACCCGGAGACCGGGGAAGTGATCTTCACCAAGGACCACATGCTCTCCCTGGAGGACGCCGCCGTGTTGGAGAGCCGGGGCATCCACAGCCTGAAGATCCGCTCCGTCCTCACCTGCCGGGCCCGGAACGGGGTCTGCTCCCGGTGCTACGGCATGAACCTGGCCATCGGCGAACCCGTGGGCGAGGGCGAGGCCGTGGGCATCATCGCCGCCCAGTCCATCGGCGAACCGGGCACCCAGCTGACCATGCGTACCTTCCACACCGGCGGCGTGGCCGGGGGCGACATCACCCAAGGTCTGCCCCGTGTTGAGGAACTCTTCGAGGCCCGCAAGCCCAAGAAGATGGCCCAGCTGGCCGAGATCAGCGGCCGGGTCACCATGGAGGAGAGCAAGCGGATCACCATCTGCAACGTCACCATCACCGCCGACGACGGGGAAGTGGTCTCCTATGCCCTGCCCTACAGCGCCGGCATCCGCTGCAAGGACGGCGACTGGGTGGAGAAGGGCGACCAGCTCACCGAGGGTGCCCTGTCTCCCCACGAGGTGCTGCGGATCCGCGGCGTCTCTGCCGTCCATGACTACCTGATCCAGGAAGTCCAGAAGCCCTACCGTCAGCAGGGCGTGGACATCAACGACAAGCACATCGAGATCATCGTCCGCCAGATGATGCGGAAGGTCCGGGTGGAGGATCCCGGCGACTCCCAGCTCCTCTCCGGGGCTACGGTGGAGGTCACCGAGTATCTGGATGCCCAGGCCGCCGTCCAGGCCCGCATCGACGCAGGGGAGACCCACGAGGATGGCAGCGAGCTGGTGATCCCCACCGCCACCACCCTGCTCATGGGTATCACCAAGGCCTCTCTGGCCACGGACTCCTTCCTGTCCGCCGCCTCCTTCCAGGAGACCACCAAGGTCCTCACCGAGGCCGCCATCAAGGGCAAGGTGGACCACCTCATCGGCCTGAAGGAGAACGTCATCATCGGTAAGCTCATCCCCGCCGGGTCCGGCCTGTCCATGTACCGCCAGGTCAACCCCCGGGAGGAGGAGACGGAGGCCCCCCGCAACGGCTATGCCGCCGTGGCAGCCGCCGTCCAGGACCAGGAGGCCGCCCCCGCCGACAGCGAGGCGGAGGAGACCGCCCTGGAGGACGCCTTCGAGGAGGGCGCCATCCTGCCCGATGCCGGGGAGGAGGACGAGGTCCTCTCCATCACCTTGGACAACTGATCCTTTTGGCAGTTTCCCAACGGCCGCGGAACCTTCCGCGGCCGTTGTTTGTCAAAAAATGGCTTGCCATTTCGTGCGTTTCCCCCCTACTATTTCCGGGAGGAATCTGCTATAATAAACAGCAACGACCCATCAAAACGAGGGAGGGATCCCATGGAGCCCCTGCACGCATTGCAGACCAAACTGAAGCAGCACCTGCCCCAGCTGGACCTCCGGGTGGCGGAACCCATGGCCAAACACACCACCTTCCGGGTGGGCGGCCCCGCGGCCCTGCTGGCCCTGCCCAAAGGGGAGGGGGAGGTCCGCCAGATCCTCCAACTGGCCCACCAGATGGGGGTGGCCCCCTTCTTCCTGGGGAAGGGCTCCAACCTCCTGGTGGCAGACGAAGGGGTGGACCGGTTCCTGGTCAAGCTCCCCGGGGGCCTCACCCGGCTGGAGCGGGAGGGGGAGGCCGGCCTGTATGTGGGCAGCGGCGTCACCCTGGCCCAGGCGGCCACCTTCGCCGCCCAGGCGGGGCTGTCCGGCCTGGAGTTTGCCCACGGCATCCCCGGCAGCCTGGGGGGCGGCGTGTTCATGAACGCCGGCGCCTACGACGGCGAGATGGCCCAGGTCATCGCATGGGTGGACTGCCTGGACGAGACCGGCGCCCCCCACCGCCTGGCCGGGGACGACCTGGCCCTGGGCTACCGCACCAGCTGCTTTACCCAGCGGCCCTGGCTGATCACCGGGGCCCGCCTCACCCTGACCCCCGGGGACCCCGCCGCCATCCGGGCCAAAATGGCCGACCTGGCCCAGCGCCGCCGGGCCAAGCAGCCCCTGGAGTACCCCAGCGCCGGCTCCACCTTCAAGCGCCCCCCCGGCCACTTTGCCGGAGGCCTCATTGAGCAGTGCGGCCTGAAGGGGTACCAGATCGGCGGGGCCCAGGTGTCGGAGAAGCACGCGGGCTTCGTCATCAACACCGGCGGGGCCACCTGCCAGGATATTTTGGACCTCATCCACCACGTCCGCCAGGTGGTGCGGGACCAGACCGGCGTCCTGCTGGAGCCGGAGGTCCGCCTTCTGGGCGCCGCCTTCCGAGAACCCTAACGCAAAGGAGAATGGAACCATGAACGACCGCTTTTTCGTACTCATCTACGGCACCAGCATCAAAGGGAAAGACTTCACCCACTTTTCCAGCTACCACAACGTCCAGGACGTGGTGGACCTGGTGAGGGACTGGCTGGAACGGTTCTGCGGGATGGACTGCTACACCCCCCAGGAGGAGGCCGCCCTCCGCGCTGCCAACGGCGGGGAGCTGCCGGAAACCGCCTTCCTCTGCCCCGAGGTCACCACCCCGGCGGAACTGGCCCGCTACAACGGCTTTTACAACTACGAGAGCCTGGGGCAGTTCAACCTCTTCCTCACCCCGGTGTATGACACCCTCACCGCCAAGCAGTTCCGGGTGGGGATGAACCGGGAGTTCGGCATCGACAAGGACTTCAGCGCCCCGGCCGAGCGCCTCTGGGCCCACCTGGACGATTTTGTCAATTCCTTCTCCGACCCCGACCTGGACTATGCCGAGGCCGAGGAGGACATCCGCAACTTCCTGGTCCGGGGCGGGTTTGCCCTCTTTAACGACGAGGCCCCCGGCCGGCAGGAGATCTTCGTGATCCCCGAAGGCGGCTTTGCCCCCATCGACGACCCCACGGTGTAAAACTCGCCAGCCCCGGGTGGCGTTCAGCCGCCCGGGGCATTTTTGTGCAACTTTTTGTCCCATTTCCCCCTGGGAAGGGGAAACACACCTTGCAAGAACCCCAAAACTCCAGTAGACTGGAGAGCGGAGAAACAACCCCATGCAGCCAAAGAGGCATATGCCTCTTTTCCGTTGGAGATTCCAACGGAAAAAGACACTCTGCCTGGGCTAGGAAGGAGAACCCTATGACCCTTAGAAGACGACGCATGTTAGCAACCTTACTGGCCCTGGCCCTGTGCCTGTCGCTGCTCCCGATGAGCGCGCTGGCGGCGGAGGCCGACGCTTTGGGAGAAACAGGCCCAGAGGAGGCCGTCTGCACCTGCACGGCGCCCTGTACAGAGGGAGGCATGAACACAGCCTGCCCGGTCTGCGGCGCCGAAGGGGCAGCGCCGGAGGACTGCGGCCAATCCCTGCCCCAGGGCAGCGGAGAAGCGAAGACCCAGCCCCTGGCCAATGACGGGATCAGCTTGCTATCAACGCAGGAGAAGGTTTCCTATATAGATCCAACAAAGGAGCAAACGAAGCAGACCTGCGACAGCGCCACGGTGGTGACGGAGACTGATACCGCCTGGGGCGCGAGTGACAGTCAAGAGCACTGGTATGTGGTGAACAGTAACGTGACTATCAACACGCGCGTCACCGTCACCGGTGACGTGCATCTCATCCTCAAGGATGGGTTCACGCTAAATGCGACAAAGGGCATCAACGTCAGCAAGGGTAATTCGCTGACCATCTATGCCCAGTCCGCCGGGGAGGGTATGGGCAAACTGATCACAACGGGAAGTGTGAGCGTAGCAGGCATCGGCGGAATATGGTTCTATGGAGCCGACTCCGCTAACTGCACGAGCGGCACTATCACCATCAACGGCGGCATGGTGAAGGCCACCGGTGGCTACAGCAGCGCAGGCATTGGCGGAAGTTCTTCTGGCGGCGCAGGCGGCACTATCACCATCAACGGCGGCACGGTAACGGCTACTGGCGGAACAAACGCTGCGGGCATCGGCGGCGATGGCGGTAACATTACCATCAACGGCGGCACGGTAACGGCCACCGGCGGCAGCGGCGGCGCGGGCATTGGTGGCCGCCGTGAAGGCACAAGCGGCGGCACCATTACCATTAACGGCGGTCATGTCACCGCGAACGGCAGTCAAAGAAGTTTTTATAGCGCTGGTATTGGTGGAGGCTTTAAAGGGGCAGGCGGTTCCATCACGATCAATGGCGGCGTCGTGGACGCACACGGCGGGTGGACAGGAATCGGCAGTGGAGAGGATGGATACAGTGGAACCGCTACTGGTGATTGTGCGGTCGCGGTCAATGGCGGCGTCGTAACGGCCACAGGAGAACATGATGCGGGCATTGGCGGTACTTTCTCCACCGGCAATAACGGCAATGCGGTTATTATTGCCAGCAGCATTAGCGGCAACGATAATACCACTGGCTGGAGCGGCCTGATTATCACCAAAACCCAAGGCGAGGGTAAAATCTACGGTAGCGATTCCTTTGAAATCGTGGATGACCTGGAAATCCCCGAGGGCTATACTCTGACCATCGAGAAGGGCAAGACGCTGACCATCCCGACGGATGTGACCTTGACCGTGGATGGTGAAATTATAAACAACGGAACGATGACCATCCAAGGCTCCATCACGGGAACGGGCAGTATTATCCCGAAGTTTGAGCAGAACGTTGGTAAACCTACCGCCAGCGCAAGCCAGGTGACGGATACGACCCTGACAATCGAGGCCGTTACCAAGCCTGACGGTGCCATCGGCAATGTGCAGTACGGCTATACGACTGAAAACGAAAAGGAAATACCAGCGGAACGCTGGAGCAGCAGCTCCACATTCAGCGGTTTGGCCCCCGCGACGAAACATACTATCTATGTCCGCTACTCTGGAAACGGTTTTTATGAGCCAGTGGTAAGCACTGGGGTGGAAGTCTACACCGCCTACTCTGCCCCCGGTGAAAACGAAGGCTACACCATCAATTATGCCAATGAAACCGTAACGGCGGCAAGCAATTATGAGGTGCGGCCCACCGAAAGCGATGGCTGGACGGCCAGCGGCACCGCCCTTTCCATCACCCCCGGCGGTACTTTCCAAGTGCGTCACGCGGCGGCCATGGACGGCGCTCCGGCCAGTGAACCTCTGACCGTGAACGTCGAGGCCCGGCCCGCCGCTCCCATACTGGCTATTGACAATGAGGCCGAGGGCGTAACCATCCCAAGTGGCTATTCCTACAACACCACCAGCGAGGACTATTCCAACACATGGACGCAGGGTGACGGCTCCCTTGTCAAAATTGAGCCGGGCAACTCCATCTACATCTATCAGGCGGCTACGGACAGCTCCTTTAAGAGCGCCGTCCAGACCCTCACCGCCCCGGCACGGGCCAGTACGCCAACTGCCCCCACCATCAACTATGAGGGCGAGGCCCTGTCCGGCAATACGGCGGGCATGGAGTACCGCGAGGGCAACACCGGCGAATGGGTGAAGTGCACCGCAGATATGTCCCTGGCGAACATTGGCTGGAGGGGCAACGAAATGACGGTTTATTTCCGCACAGCGGCCACGGATCTCAACTACGCCAGCGCCCCCACAGCGGGCCTGACCATCCCGGCCCGGCGTGCGGCCCCCGCCGCACCCACGACGACCGACCGGACAGATGACAGCATCACGATTACCGCCCTTGACGGCGTTCAATACCGGCTGGGAGGTAATGGAGAATGGCAGACTTCTGATACCGGCAGCTTGACCTTTGATGGCCTGATCTCCGGAACGGAGTACACCATCTATGCCCGCTATCCCGCGGTGACGGAGGGCGAAAATCCCGCCTTTGCCAGCGGGTCGGCCAGCACCCAAGTCACCACCAAATCCAACCAGACTGCTGCCCCCACAGCGCCCACTATGGTCAGCCGCACAACCACCAGTGTTATACTGAACTATATTGAAAGCCCCATCAGGCAAGGCGCTGTCCAGTATGGCTATACTACGGCTGGAGATTCTTCAGACTATCACTGGCAGGAAAGCACGGAATTCATTGACCTGCAGCCCGGCACGACCTATACCTTCTACGCCCGCTATGCTGAAACCGATGACTATGAGGCATCCCCGGCCAGCACCGGCACAAGCATCGTTACGTTGGGCGCAGAGGGTGGAGATACCCTCGCCGATGGCGAGACCATCACCACGGAGGACGACACCAACACTGAAATTACTAAGGACGAGGGCAAAATAACCATCACCCCGGGTAATGGCGGTTCAGCAACGGTTATCACACCTGACGACAACGTAACCGTCAACACCGGTGATGGCACTGTAAACGTCCCCGGCGGCTCCACCGTGACCACCGGCGACGGCCCGAGCATCACCGTTGGCGAGGGCGGCGCGACCGTCGGCACGGACGGCGGCGTAACCCTGCCCGAGGACGGCAGCGCCACCATCGGCAGCGGCGACGATACCACGACAATCACAACCCCCGGCGGCGGCACGGTCGACCCCGGCACCGGCGCAATTACGCCGGATGAAGGCGGCAGCGTTGTCATAGACACCGGCGACGGCACGACTACCATCACCCCGCCCAGCGGTCAGCCCGTCACACCCAACGAGGACGGCTCCGTCACCATCCCCGGCGGCTCCACCGTGACCGACAGCGACGGGGAGCGCGTCACCATCCCGCCCGAGGGCGGCACCCTCCAGCCCGGCGGGGAAGTGAAGTACACCGTGACCGTCACCTTCGACAGCCAGGGCGGCAGCCAGGTGCCCAGCCAGGACATCACGGTGGGCGAGCCTGTCTCCCAGCCGGACGACCCCACCCGCACCGGCTACCGCTTCCTGGGCTGGTATACGGCGGCCACCGGCGGGGCGCGCTGGGACTTTAGCCAGCCGGTGACGGGGGACCAGATCCTCTATGCCCAGTGGGCCTACCTTCCCCCCGCCAACCCCAACTATAAAATCACCATCGGAGACACAGAGAACGGCACCGTGACGGTGAACCCCACCGCCGCCAAGGCGGGCACCACCGTGACCATCACCCCCGTCCCCGATGCGGGGTACCAGGTGGGCACCGTGTCGGTCACCGACCGCTTCGGCCAGGCCGTGGCTGTGGACCAGCAGGCCGACGGCACCTACACCTTCGTCATGCCCGACGGCCAGGTGACGGTGGAGGTCACCTTCCTCCAGGGCGAGGCCACGGACCTCCCCTTCTCCGACGTGACCGAGAGCGATTGGTTCTATGACGCAGTGACCTACGCCTATGAGAACGGCCTCATGGACGGGGTGGGGACGGGCCTGTTCGCCCCCAACAGCGAGACCACCCGGGCCCAGCTGGTGACCATCCTCTACCGCCTGGCCGGCCAGCCGGCGCCCAGCGGGGACAGCGGGTTCTCGGATGTGGAAACCGGCATCTGGTACACCGACGCCGTGGCCTGGGCCGCCCAGAACGGCATCGTCAACGGCGTCAGCGACACCCAGTTTGTCCCCGGGGACGACATCACCCGGGAGCAGCTGGCGGTGATCCTGTACCGGTATGCGACCTACCAGGGCTACGACGTCAGCCAGCGGGCCGACCTGTCCGGCTTTGTGGATGCCGGCACCATCAGCACCTATGCCCAGGAGGCCCTGTCCTGGGCCAACGCCCAGGGCCTGGTGCTGGGCTTTGAGGACGACAGTCTGCGGCCCCAGGGCACTGCCACCCGGGCCCAGATCGCCGCGGTACTCATGCGGTTCTGCCAGACCGTGGCGGAGTAACCCCTACCCAGGAAAACGAAACGGAGAGAGCCATGGGCTCTCTCCGTTTCGTTTTGCGCGGTTGGGGATGGGGTTACAGGAACAGCTCCGGCGTTTTCCGGGGCCAGGAGTACAGGTCCTCCAGCTCGCTTTTGTGGTAGAGGTAGTTGGGGTCGTCAAAGTACTTGGCGCCCACGGGGCAGTGCTTCACGCAGCGGTTGCACTTCATGCACTTGCCGGGGACCTGGTGGGCATCCTCCGCATCGATGGCCCCCAGGGGACATTGCTGGGCGCACAGACCGCACTGGGTGCAGGCGTCGCTGGTCTTGGGCTTGACCGGGAGGATGTTGATGGGGTTGCCGTGGCGGTCCCGGGGGGTGTAGTAGGGGCCCACGGGGTCGTTGCCGGGCACGGCCACGGGGACGGTGGCGGCGGGGTCAGTGAGGCCCTCCACCTTCTGGAACACGTCGTAGGCGAAGCCTGCGGCGATGGTCAGGTCGCTGATGTCCGGCCGGCCGGCGTTCTGGCTCGGGGAGAAGGCGTGCTGGCAGGAGAAGGCCGCCCCGGCCACGGGATGGAACCCCCCGTCCCGGAGGGTGTTGCGCAGCTCCATCAGGGCATCGTCATAGTGGCGGTTGCCATAACACACCACCGGCACCGCCAGGGCGCCGTTGCCCTGGACCGAGGCCACGTACTTGATCAGCAGGTTGGGCACCCGGCCGGCGTACACCGGGGTGCCGAAGACCACCAGGTCCCCGGGGCCGAAGGCTTTGGGGGTCTTGCGGGTCTGGGGCAGGGTGAAGTCGAAGGTCTCCAGGGGCCGGCCGGTGTGGCGGGCCAGCTCCTTGGCGATCTGGGTGACCACGGTTTTGGTGGTGTCGGTGGCGCTGAAATAGGCCGCCCACACGGTGTTGATCTTCATTTGGGAAGGTCCCCCTTTCAAAAAAATGACGCGGGAATGGGATACCTTCATTATAAAGCTTTCCCGAAAAAAGTAAATATGGGAACGAAAAAAGGGCGGGAGGAAATAACCCGCCGTCCCGTGTTGATTTTTCCGAGGGAATTCCATATAATATAACCTAACCATATCCCTGTCGAAGGCTGCCGGTTTTTCGGACAGCCCCGCCCGGCGACGGCTGTTGGGCGGCGCGGCAGCATGATGAAAATACCGAACCACGGCCCACCAGGGCCGGAAAGGGGCGTTCCCATGGAACCCATGGAAAAGAAAGACCAACGGACACCCAACCAGGGCGAGGGCGCAGTGCCCTCCTCTCCCCGGAAGAAACGGATCCTCTTGTGCTGCCTGGCAGCGGCGGTGCTGGTGATCGGCTATACCGCCCTGTGCGCCGGGGCAGGGCGGGAGACCATCTATCCCAACGTCACCGTCAACGGCGTGAACCTAGGCGGCCTGACCCAGGAGGCAGCCCAAGCTGCCCTGGAGGAGGCCGGCGGCCCAGGCCGCCCCGCCGGGGACGCTGGGGAGAATCAAGGCGTGGTGTTCACCGCCCAGACGGTGGAAGGGGAGTCCAAGACCTACCAGGTCCCCCTGGCCAGCGTCACACCGGACAGCGTGGCCTCCACCCAGCGGGCCTGGCAGGTGGGGCATGCCGATCCCTTCCCCCTGCGGGGAGGGATCTACCTCCGCTGCCTGCTCAGCGGGGAGGAGGTTCTGCCCGCCTACCAGGGCGGGGAAAGCCTGGACAGCATCCTGGACCAGGTGGAAGCCGACCTGGCCCGGGACCCGGTGGAGCCCACCTGGGAGACCGACGACACCACCCTCCACCTCACCCGGGGCACCCCGGGCAGCCGGCTGGACCGGGAGGCCCTCCAGGGACAGATTTTGGACACCCTGGGCCGCAGCGACATGGTGGAACTGACGGAGGAGGCCCAGCCCCAGTTTACCGTCACCCTCCAGCAGACCCTCCCTGGGGAGCTGGACCTGGCTGACATCCTGTCCCAGGTGGAGACCCCGGTGCAGAATGCCGCCTTTGACAAGGCTGCTAAGATTTTCCAGACCGACCACCCCGGCATCTCCTTCGATGCTGCCGCCGCCCAGACGGCCTATGACGGCCTGGACTGGGGGGCCACCCAGGACTTCCCCCTGGACATCACCCAGCCCACCACCACCGTGGATGACCTCACCCCCAAGCTCTACCAGGATGTGCTGGGCAGCTGCTCCACCAACATCTCCGGCAGCACCAACCGGGTGGAGAACATCCGCCTGGCCGCCCGGTACTTTAACGGCACCGTCCTGATGCCGGGGGAGACCTTCTCCTACAACGGCATCGTGGGCAGCCGGTCGGCGGCCCGGGGCTTCCTGCCCGCCCCCGCCTACGTGGGGGGCGAGACCGTCCAGGAGACCGGCGGCGGGGTGTGCCAAGGCTCCTCCACCGTGTACCTGGCCGCCCTGCGGGCCAACCTGAAGATCGTGGAGCGCTACCCCCACGGGTACATCACCCGCTACGTTCCCGACGGGATGGACGCTACGGTGTACTACGGCGCCAAGGACTTCCGCTTCCAGAACGACACCCCCTTCCCCTTGAAGGTGGTGGCCTCGGTCTCCGGCCGGACCCTGACGGTGAACATCCTGGGCACCAAGAGCGACAACATCACCGTGGAGATGACCAACCAAGTTGTGGGCACCACCCCCTACAAAACCGTCTACCAGGTGGATGAGAGCCTTCCCGCCGGCACCACCAAGGTGAAGACCACCCCCTACACCGGCTACACCGTGAAGGTCTACCGCAACCTCTACGAGAACGGCGCCTTGAAAGACACCAAGCTGGAGAGCACCAGCGTCTACCGCCCCCGGGACCAGGTGATCCTGGTGAGCCCCGACGACGCGGCCCAATACGGCCTGTAACCCATGCAGAAAGGACCCTGACATGCGCAAACAACGACTTGCCTTCTCCCGCCGGGAGCTGAAGATGCTGGCCAAACGCCTGATGTTCCACCCCATCTGTATGCGGGTCACCCTGCTGCTGGTGGGCCTTCAGGTGGCCTTTGTGGGCCTGCGGTACCTCTTGGGGGCCACGCTGACCTACGGCGTGGCCAGCCTAGCCCAGTATGGGGACACGGTGAGCGGCATTTACTTCAACAGCGAAGGCTTCAGCATCCTCTTCCGGATGGACTTGACCCAGATGGTGCTGGCCATCCCCGTCACCTATGCCCAGCTGATCCGCTTCGTGGTGTTCAGCGTGGTGGTTCTGCTCATTCTGGCCCCCATCCGCCTGGGGGTGATGGAGCAGTACTGGAGCATGCTCCGGGGCAGCGGCGAGGCCGGGGTGCGCCCGGTGCTGCGGTGGTTCCGCCAGGGCGGCAAGTTCGGCAAAGCTGTTGTGGTGGAGCTGCTCTTGGGCGCCGGGGTGCGCCTGGCGGGCATCCTGGCCACCGTGCCCAGCCTGTACCTCTTCTACCTGTTCTACACCACCACCCCCTCCATGGCGGCCTATACCACCACCAGCTCTCTCCTCCAGATAGGGGCCACGGTGCTGGCCATTGCCGCCCTGGTGTTCACCTTCTGGCTGCACAGCATCTTTTTGCCGGTGCGGTACTGCCTGTGCGCCCACCCGGAATACTCCCTGGGCCAGGTCTTCCGCCGGGGGCTGGACAGTGCTAAGGGATTCCGGGGCGCCTTCTTTGGGTTCCGGCTGAGCTATATCCTGTGGTTCCTGGTCTCCCAGGTGACCTATGGGGCCATGGACATCTTCGTCACGCCCTACACCTCCCTGGGCGGGATGCTTTTCCTCCAGGAGGCCGCCCGGGCCCGGCAGGGGGAGGCCACGCCCCAGCAGGAGGAACAGGACCCGCCCCAGGGCCTGGAGTGAGGCAGGCAGGCCCCAGCGATAGGCCGGAAGAAAAAATTGAAAAAATCGAAAAAATTTGCTTGACAAATCCGCCGGCCGGGGATATAATAAATCTCGCCCTGTGAGAGAAGCCGAGACAGTCACGGGGTGCCGCACCAGCGGCCCGGCCATATAGCGGGATTGTGTAAGGGTAGCACGACAGACTCTGACTCTGTTTGTGAGGGTTCGAATCCTTCTCCCGCTGCCAAAAGGAAACCCTAGAGCCTCAACGGTTCTAGGGTTTTTTACTGTCTTGAAATAAGCGGTTTACCCTTTAATTGACCCTTTACAGATTCCCGAGCCCTCGAATGTAAGTTTCCATTCGAGCGGCGCTGTCCTCTTTCATCCGCTCGGAAACATGTCCATAAACATCCAGGGTAAAGGCTGCTGTAGCGTGGCCCAGGTTGCCCTGGACCGTTTTTACATCGTCTCCGTTCTGGAGAGACAATACTGCAAAAGTGTGTCTGAGATCGTGCACCCGGCTGTCTGGGGCTCCAATTTGTACGGCAAGCTTTTTATAATGGTTATAAACTGTTTGAGGGCTGAGGTTTCCTCCGGTGGCGGTAGTAAACACCAAAGCAGTCTTTCGTTCTTCGTTGGTGCTCCATCCTTGCCAAAGGGGGCCAGCTTGAAGTTTCTGGGCAGCTTGATTCCGTCTTTGCCGGTCCAAAAGATCCATAACAAACGGTGCCGGTTTGAGCACTCTCGTTTTATTGTTCTTCAACGGTGCAAATGTGAAGCCGCCATCTTTTAGGGGGCGCTTTTGCAGTTGCTTGCTTACTTTGATGGTTCCGCTCGAAAAGTCTACGCAGTCCCAGGTCAGGCCGGTGGCCTCTGCTTCCCGTAGCCCAGTGAAGAGGATTGTCTTTAGAATAATCTCATACTCATCCCCGGAAGCAACCCGAAGGAATGCTTTCACCTGCTCATCTGTGAGTGGGTGAATTTCTTTTTTCAAAATTTTGGGCAGGGTAGTCCGCTGGGCAGGGTTATCCCTCAGATATCCTACTTGCACTGCGGTGGAAAGGCATTTGGTGAGGATCCCGTGCACATTGCGAACGCTTTTCGCCGCCATACCCTCCCGCTGGAGGCGATTGTAAAAAGCCTGAATCTGCGGCGTGGTCAAGTCTGCCAGCCGAACAGCTCCAAGACTTGGCACAATATGGGTCCGACACTGGGCGTTGTAGTGTTTAACGGTTAGATACTTCTTATCCCCCATGTATTCTTGGAGCCAGATTTCCACCCATCGCGCTACGGTCATTTTGGACGGTTCAAAGTAGTTTCCACTGTCCAGGGCTGCTACTGCTTCGGACAAAGCTTTCCTGACCTCTCGTTGTGTGCTTCCATACACAGATTTTTGCACTTGTCTCCCTGTGCCCGGGTCCCGGCCTACGGTGTACCGGGCTTCCCATCGACCGTCCTTGCGTTGGCGTATGGTACCGGAGCCCTGCGCGGAGCGGGTATTACCTTTTTTAGGCATTACAGTTCCTCCTCTTTAACATACTGCGGGCGAATATATTTCGTGTATTCAGTTTCATCATAAATCAGTTCTAGGTATGCTTTTGCTCGTGTGGCGTAGGAATGTATAGCAGTGCCAATGTCCATTTCGATATATTCACCCACAGATTTCCCGTTGTACAGAGCATCTATAATATCCTGCTCTCTTTTGTTGCGCCGCTTTACATATTCTTCGAGAGTGGCGTCTCTCTGTGGGGGCCTTCGACTCAAGACATTTAGAGCAAAATTCCAGAATGATACGGACTCAAAGGATTCTAGATATCGTGAAGATAAGAAACTATTGACAAAATCATGAATAACGTTCAAGGCAGAATCATTTTTAAGCTTTCCATGTAATTTCTCTACAGAATCTTCAGAGAGTCCCGTATATTTACAAATGTCAGATACTACTTTATTATCTGTTTTTATGTCTGTCTTTCCTAACAACCAGTCAGCTGAAACATGACACTTATCTGCAATATTCTTCAGCGTTAGAGCGTCTGGAATTCTATCCCCGTTCAAATAAAATCCTATTGTTTGCCTAGACATTGCCAAAAACGTTGCAAATTCTGTATTGCTTGGACCATGTTCCTCTCGCAAAATATTAAATCGTTCTCGAAATACTCTTAATCTAGGTTCTTTCTTTTTGTTGCGCTCCATTTATATGCTCCTTCTCCCAGAAATGCTCGTCTTGTGATATTTGTGTAGAAACTTTCTCCATCCTGTTGATGCTCTTGTTGTAATCTGCTATAATAATAACAGATTACCATTGAAGCGTCAACAACAAATTTTGGAGGTGATTTTCGTGTGTAACCAAGACGTTAGACAGGCCGCAACAGAACATCGTATAAAGCTGTGGCGAATCGCGGACGCATTGGGCATTACCGACTCTGCGTTTTCCCGAAAGCTCCGAAAGGAACTTCCAGGGGAGGAAAAGAGCAAGATTTTCTCTATTATCGAGAAACTGCAAAAAGAGGTGGAGGAATGACGGATCATCTAGCCCCCCTGGCTGTATCAGCGCCGGAGGCAGCTCGGTTGTTGGGCGTCTCAAAACCAACTTTATATCAACTTATGAACAAGTCCGGTTTCCCTGCCTTTAAAGTAGGGAAACGCACGCTGATTTCGGTAGAGGGTCTTCGAGAATGGATCAATAAGCAAGTGGAGGTGGAGCAAGAATGATAGATAAGAAAAAAGGCCTGGCCAGCGTTGCCGCGCTGCACCAGGCGGGAGAAACGACGTGTGACCGAGCGGATCTCCATTCCCATGATACCACAGAGAGAACGACCGGGCAAGGAAAAGGTGAAGGGCTCGCTTGGGAGATTGCAGATCTATTGCTCTATGGACAAAAAAATGCATTGACTTTGCGACATCTCGAAGTAATCACAGGATTAAGTAGCCGTTCAGTCAGGAAACGGATTGCAGCTGAGAGGTTGGAAGGAACTCCGATTTTGTCTGACAATGTTCGTGGCTATTTTCTTCCTTCCTGTGAGGAAGAGAAAGAACGGTTTATCCGCTCGATGAAGCACAGGGCAAGAGAAATAGAACGAGCGGCAGAAGCCATTAAGAAAGCAAAGGGGTGATGCCATGCCAGAGGAAATGAGCCTATTGCAGCGCTATGTTAAATACTACACTCAGGATATAGGTTTGAAGGCATTCCCCTGTAATGGCAAGACACCCGTTACCCTTCACGGATGCAAAGATGCCACCACAGACCCAGTACAAATTGCAAGATGGTGGGGGAACGGAAGTACATATAATGTCGCTATCGCTACCGGCCACGGGCTGGTCGTGTTAGATGTAGACGCAGACCACAACGCGGGGAAGTATGGGGATGAAACCCTTGCAGAACTGGAACGGAAGTACGGTCCTCTCCCCGAAACCTGGACTTGTCTGACCGGTGGCGGAGGTGCCCACTATTACTTCCAGTGTGATGACCCAGCCCTGACTGTAGCGGTGGGTTTTGCTCCCGGCTTGGACTATCGGGGAGCTGGTGGGTATGTGATCGCTCCGCCGTCCATTCACCCCACGACCGGGCGGGCCTATGAATGGGAGGTCAGCAGTACACCCACAAACGTACCCCTTGCCCCTCTCCCGGACTGGCTTCACCGCCTTATGCTCCAGGGCAAGAGGGACAAGCCCAAACAGGCAAAGAGCAGGGAGGTCCCTGGAAAAATTGCAGAGGGGCGGAGAAATGAGGAAATGTTCCGTCTTGCCGCCTCTCTCCGGGCAAAGGGGTTGACCGTGGCAGAGATCACCGCCGCCTTGACAGAGGCCAATAAGACCCGCTGTGCCCCGCCACTGAGCAAACGGGAAATCGAGGCCATTTGCCGGAGCGCCGGACGCTATGAACGGGGACCGGTTGCTGCCACCACAGACAGCATAAAGCCCCCGGACTACTCCGACGCCGGAAACGCCGCCATGTTCTCCCGTGTGTATCAGAATGACTTGATATATACCGATGCCCTGGGCTGGCTATGGTGGAATGGGAAACGCTGGGAGCGGGACGACCACAAGGCAACCGCCTGGGCACTGGAATTGTCTGAAAGGATGCTGCGGGAGGCGTCGGAGAAAAACCGGGCGGCGCTGCATCATCTTGCGGAGGCCACGGCCAAACACGCCGAAACAGGGGCGGAGGAAGATGCCGACGCGCTGGAAAAGGCGAAAGCGGAGGCGTTGGCAGCGAAAGCATACCTCACCCACGCAAAGAACAGCCGGAACGCCGTCCGTATTAAAAGTATGCTGGAACTGTCCAAATCGTCCCTTGTCATCAAGGCGGATAAGCTGGACGCAAACCCGTTTGACCTAAATACCCCCGCCGGGATTGTGGACTTGACCACCGGGCGGCTCCAGCCACATGATCGGGCGGCATATTGCAGTCAGATCACGCAGACCGGGCCGGACACCAAAGGGGGCGAGATGTGGAGCAGCTTCCTTGACACTATCACTTGCGGGGACGGCAGCATACGGGGATTCTTGCAGCTTGTGGCTGGTATGGCTCTCATTGGAGCGGTTTACCAGGAGGGGATCATACTTGCCTACGGTGGCGGGCGAAACGGCAAGAGCACCTATTTTAACGCCCTGGGCGCTGTCCTGGGAGACTATACCGGCAGCATCGACATTAAGGTGATAACCACCGACCGGGCCAACAAGGGAGCGGCCCTTGCCACCCTACGGGGGCGGCGGCTGGTGGTGACGGGAGAACTTGAAGAACACCAGCGACTTTCCGTGGCGACCTTAAAGCAGCTTGCCAGCACTGACCGCCTTGTGATTGAGGAAAAATTCAAACAGCCGGAAACTGTGAAGCAGACCCACACATTGGTGCTATTCACAAACCATCTTCCCCGCGTCGGCTCCACCGATAACGGCACATGGCGGCGGCTGATCGTCGTACCATTCAACGCCACCATACCGGCAGGGACAGGCATACAGAACTATGCCGATGTGCTTGTAAAAGAGGCGGGCGGCGCGATCCTCACCTGGGCCATTGAGGGCGCGGTGAACTTTGTCCGCAATGGCTTCCGCCTAGACATTCCCGAAGTGGTGGAGGAATCGACCGAGGCATACAGGGCGCGGGAGGACTGGCTTTCTAATTTCATCAACGAAAGGTGCATCAAAGATCCAAGCGCCCGTGTTGGTGCTGCTGACCTCTACCGGGAATATCGGGAATGGGCGGAGAGCACCGGGGACTATGTGCGGCGGCTCAATGACTTCACTACCACAATGGAGGCGGCGGGCTTCCAAAATATCCGTCCAAAGAACAAAAGTACATGGATTGGGTTAAGGCTCGACTTAGAGGCAAAATTCGGAAATCCTTACGCTGCAACGGTTTGACGGTTTGGGTTAGGGTAGGTTAGGGCTGAATACAAGCCTCCCTATAAGAAAAGGGTAAATTTCAATTTTTAAAAAGTATGTTTTTAAACCTAACCAGCCCTAACCTAACTACAGAAAAGATGGAATTCTTGTAGCGTAAGAGCATCCTTATAGCCCCCCCAATTGAAGTTCAAAAAATCTCGTTGGTATCCGGTGGCAGTGGTAACCTTTTCCCATTCTGAGATAGATTTTAGAACAGAACATGCCCCCATTCGAAAAAGCACCCCTGCCTGAGAAAGAGCCGGTCGTGTGGGGTACAGGACAAAATAGCTCTGTGCTTATATGCGTATGGGTGTAGCAGGAAAGGGCCGTTCAATAGGAGCGGCCCTTTTTCTTGTTCTTACGGGAAAACTGTATTCCTTTAGCCCGACCAAACTTAAACGCCAAAAGAAGCGCTTCGGCGCGATCTACTTCTAGTAAACTGTATAGAGCCTCTAACTCTGAAAAAGACAACCCATAGAAATCCAAGCCGTCCTCTACTCGGGAGTCAATGTACCGATTCATTCGAATAAGAGAATCCATTGTATTCCTCCGTTATACTATACAGAAACGCTTTGTGATTATAACTCGGGTGAATTCCCTTGCTATATCTGGGAATGCTGATCTAATGGCCTCTGTATCGATCCTAGACGTTTTTATGTCTTTCCATGTGATATGATATTCCCCAACTTGTACAGCTTCCAGCGAGCCCATAGAGGCCTTGAGGGAGTCTTTTATAGCCTCTGCCTCAGCCTGGGCTTCTTTAATGAGCGCTTGCAATTGGCGAAGCTTCTTGACTTGTTTTTCCATCTCGCATATATTCATCATACTGCCTCCTTAATTTGAGAGGAGGGGGCCGGGGGCGTTAAGTTTATCTTGGGCCCATCCCGTTTCTTATCCTGTCCGGCGCTTATCTGACGTTCTTGTTTCCTGTTCAGTACTTCGTCCGCCTTGCCTCTCCCTTACTGTGATTATAGTATAAGATATATAGGCCTAGATATCAAGAGCGAGGATGCACAAATATCTACGCCTAGATTTGTTCAATTTGTATCTAGGCGTAGACTTGGATATGTGTTACAATGTAACCATACTGGGCGATTAGGCCAAGTTCACCCAGTGTCCTTTTTTAAGAGGTGACCAACTATGGGAAGTCAAGTCTTTTGCGAAGAAAATTTCAGTGACGAAAAAAGGGCGCAGGAAACCAAGCCCTCCAAAGGAGGACGGAAAAGGAAAAAAGCATCTTAGTGGATCATAGTCGGATCGTAACGGATATTTTTAGTTTGCAATGTGTAGATGACCCGCAGAAGTTTTTTGGCAACATGGGTCAATGCCACACGATGAGGTTTGCCCTCTGATCTTTTCTTGGCGTAATACGCGGCAAAAACTGGTTCGTTGGAGATGAGAGGCAAGCAACAGTTCATGAGAGCGTACCGAAGCCTAGATGAGCCGTGTTTGACCATATGCCCGGTATACTCAGATTGCCCGGATTGAAAATAGCCTGGTTCCAGACCTGCAAAGGCAAGCAGTTTGGAAGGGTTCTGAAATTTGCTGAAGTCTCCAAACTCAGAGAGAATCATGGCGGCAGAGAGCTCTCCAACACCGGGAATGGATAAACAGGGTGGATCGATTCCCCGAACACACTCTTTGATTTGAGCGTCCAATTCATCCACCTTGGAGTCCAACTGGGAGTAAAGCTCCAGAAGGATATTCATCTGATCCAGGAGATAATCGCTTTGAGTTCCAACAGTGTTTTTTGCCAAGGCTTTGAGCTGGGTGAAATTACTCAGAGTGAATCTGCCACGGGAAAGTTTGCGCAGGGCTTCATAAGAGCGTGCGTTCATGTTGGCGATCCGTTCCGGTGTCTGGTAGTGCGCAAGGATGTACAGGGCTGTGACAGAAAACTTGTCTTTAAAGAAGGGTTTGAACTCAGGAAACAGTTTATCCAAGACGTTGGTAAGCTCCACCAGTTGTCTGCTGCGCTGACGAACCAAACTATTGCGAAATCTTGTGAGTGACTTTAGCTTATCCAAGTGGTAGAATGAGGACGGATAGGGCTTGTACTCTACCGTCATCACATACTGGGCGATGCTGAGCGCATCAATGGAGTCGGTTTTCGTATTTCTGAGGGATTTGCTGCGAACGAATCTGGAAACCAGAAGCGGATTGAACTCCATAAAGGCGAAGCCGTTGGATTCAAGGAACTGCTTCAGATTTTGCCCATAGTGGCCGGTAGATTCAAGCCCTATCTTCTTTTCACCTTCCAGACTGTCCAGCAGCGCCTTGAAATGCGAAAAGCCCTCCCGGTCATTGGAAAAAGACCATGAGGGCATAACGGTATCACAGAGTTCATCAATGATGGCGCAGTCGTGTTTGAACTTAGAGATGTCGATTCCTACAAAGTACATGGATTTCCTCCTTTGTTTAGATTAGCACTGCTGGTCTCCACAGATGGCTTGTCCATGTATTCACGCAAATAAAAACGTCAAGCGTTAACCAACTAATCACCAATACAGGCAAGCCACTGTGGTCTGAGTCACCTCAAAACAGTCTTGCTGTAAGAATATAGGTACAGATCCACAGTGCTTGACCTGATTATACTGCAGGTAGCTACTCCTGCTGTATAACCAATTTTCGAGGAAAGGAGAATTAATAAAACCACCCCTTTCGAGATGGTTTTATTATACGTGAGAGTATGTCGGAGAAAACAGAGGCCCAAAAAAGAGCACAGAAGGCCTATATGGAAAAGTTTGCGGTAGCGCGGGTGAGAATGGACCGCAGCAAGTATGAGGTCGTCCAGGCCTATGCAGCAGCCCACGGGGAAAGTGTAAATGGTTTTATTAACCGTGCGATAGATGAAACAATGAGGAGAGACAGTTCCATTTCTGAAAGTGAGTCGTGATACAAAAGAGCAGGTAGTATGTCTCCCTTCCTACCCTTTATTTGACCCTTTAGGCGGTTTTGCGCTATTTACAACATTTTCCGAATAGTTCATTTTTTTGCGAATATTCCATCGAATTTCCTGCTATTTTACGATAATTGTCAGAATGATAAACCGACTCAATAATTCGAATCCTTCTCCCGCTGCCAAAAAGACACCAGCCAACAGGCTGGTGTCTTTTTTCTATTCCCCCTATTCAAAGAGCAGTAGGCTCCCTGCCATCACGGCCATACCGCCGATGAGGCCGTAAATGGCCAGGTGGTGCTCCCCATAGGCCCGGGCGGCGGGGAGAAGCTCGTCCAGGGAGATGAACACCATGATCCCCGCCACACCAGCATAGAGCAGGCCGAAGAGGGTGGGACTCATCACCGGGGCCAGCAGAAGCCAGCCCAGGAGGGCTCCCGCCGGCTCTGCCAGGCCGGAGAGGAAGGACCAGACAAAGGCCTTCCGCCGGGAGCCAGTGGCCTGGTAAAGGGGGACTGAGACGGCGATCCCCTCGGGAATGTTGTGAATGGCAATGGCCACCACGATGGGCCCGGCGATGGCGGGGTCCTGGAGGGCGGAGACGAAGGTGGCCAGCCCCTCCGGGAAATTGTGGATGGCAATGGCCAGGGCCGTCATCCCTCCCAGGCGAAGAAGGGGAGCGGGGGAGAGGGGGGCTTCTGCCTCCAGCGGTTTGGCTTCGTGGGGATTCTCCTGGGCAGGGATACACCGGTCAATGACGGCGATGAGAAGCATGCCGCCGAAGAAACCGCCGATGGCGGCCCAGCTGCCGCTGCGCCCTCCCAAGTCCTCTTGGAGGGCGGTTCCCGCTTGGGGCAGAAGTTCCACCAGGGAGACATAGAGCATCACCCCGGCGGAAAAGCCTAGGCTCCCGGAGAGGAAGCGCCGGTTGGTGTGCCGGGTGACGAAGGCGATGACACTGCCGATGCCGGTGCTCAGCCCGGCCAGCAGGGTGAGGAGAAAGGCAAGGAGAAGGCTGTGGTCCATAGGGGTCCTCCCAATTCTTTATTTGGTTAGCCTGGGCTAACTAAATAAAGATACCACAGAGTCCCACTTTTGTCAAAGGGGATGGTTTTCCCTGGCCGAACGTGCAGCGGGACCGCTTACAACTGCGTAGGCACCATGGTTCCCAGCATTTTGGCTAGGAGGGTTCCGGTATTGCCATCCCGGACCTCGGCCTCGGTGATCACCAGGGTGCGGCCAGCCTTGATCACCTGGCCGGTGGCCACGATCTCCTCTGCCAGCACGGGGCGGAGGAGGTTGAGTTTAAACTCCGCCGTCAGAACCTCATACCCCTCGGGCATGGTGGTCAGGGCGGTGTAGCCGCAGGTGACGTCGGCGATGGTGGCCACCACACCCCCGTGGAGCAGGCCCTGCTGCTGTCCCAGCTCGGGCCGGCGGCGGCAGGAGATCACCACCTTTCCCGGCGCCACAGACCGCAGCTGGGCCCCCAGCAGGGTGAGAAAAGCTTGGCTGCGGAAGCTCTGGGCAATCCGGTCATAGAGGGGGTCGGGGGAGGTCTTTGGTGCCATAGGGGGCTCCTTTCTCCTCTCCAAGCGGGGAGGGCGCACAAGGGATGGTTTCCTTAACCATAGGGTAGCATAGGCGGCTGCAGTTCGCAACGAGCAGGAAGGAAACCGGAGGAAAAAGTCCCCAGGGCGGTAGAGCCCTGGGGACCAATGTTGTCGTTATAACTTGTGGTACTGCCGCCAGAACAGGGTTCCGGTGGTGGCCACGGCGATGGCGTCTGCCACTGGCTCGGCCAGGAACACCGCCATCACCTGGTTGCCCGGCAAAAGGTGGGGCAGCAGGTAGATCAGGGGGATCAGGAGGATCACCTTTCGCAGCAGGGCCAGGAAGACGGAGGTCTTGGCGTTGCCCAGGGCGATGAAGGTCTGCTGGCAAGCCACCTGAATGCCCATGAGGAAGGCCAGGGCCAGGTAGATCCGGATGGCCCACTGGGTGTACTCTGCCAAGGTGGGGTCGTTGGTGAAGATGGCGGTGAACACCTGGGGCAGGAACATGGCCACCGCCCAGATGATCCCCGCGTAGACGATGCAGCAGACCAACAGGCGGCGGAAGGTCTCCTTCACCCGGTCCCGGTTGCCGGCGCCGTAGTTGAAGCCCACGATGGGCTGGGCCCCCTGGGTGAACCCCTGGAGGGGGAGCATGGCAAACTGCATGACGCTGGCAAGGATGGTCATGGCCCCCACCGCCAGGTCCCCACCGTACTGGAGGAGGCTGGTGTTGAAGCAGACGTTGAGGATGCTCTCCGTGAACTGCATGATAAAGGGGGACACCCCCAGGGCCAGGCAGGGGAGGAGGATCTTCCGCCGCAGCCGCAGCGTCCGCCGCTGCAGGCGGAGGGTGGTCTGCTTTCCCCGGAGGAAGCACAGGATCCACAGGCAGGAGGCCCCTTGGGACAGCACCGTGGCCAGGGCAGCCCCCTGCACCCCCATGTCCAGGGCGAAGATGAAGATGGGGTCCAGCACAATGTTGCACCCCGCCCCCAGGGCCACGGTGAGCATCCCTGTCCGGGCAAAGCCCTGGGCGTTGATGAAGGCATTGAGCCCCAGGGCCAGCTGGACAAAGAGGGTGCCCATGGCATAGATCCTAGTGTAGTCCCAGGCATAGGGAAGGGTGGCCTGGCTGGCCCCAAAGAACAAAAGGAGATCCGGCCCAAAGACCTGGACCACCACCGTGAGAACCAGGGCAGTGATCACCAGCATGGTGGTGCAGTTGCCCAGGACCTGCTCGGCCTGGTCCTTTTCCCCTTTCCCCAGGAGGATGGAAGCCCGGGGGGCGCCGCCCATACTCACCAGGGCGGCAAAGGCGGAGATGCACAGGATCAGCGGCATGGTGACCCCCACGCCGGTGAGGGCGGTGGCGCCCACGTCGGGGATGTGGCCGATGTACATCCGGTCCACCAAGTTGTACAGTAGGTTGATCAGCTGGGCCAGGATGGAGGGCAGGGCCAGCTGGAACAGCAGCCGGCGGACGGGATCCTTTCCCAGATCGGCCCCGTTGTGGGTATGGGCGAGTGACAAGACGAAGGACTTCCTTTCTCTGGCAAATGAAGGCGGCCTGGAAGAGCAGGCCGCCCGCTTATCATAGCACACTTTGGAGGAAAAGGGAAGGTCCCGCTTTGGAGCGTGGAGGAAGTAGAAAGCCCTCCCCCGCCCCACTGGAAAGCGGGGCAGGGGAGGGCGGAAGGGGACCCGATGGGTCCTCCATGGGGCGTGATGGGATCAGGCGAAGTTGCCCTTGCCGTCGTTCCACTTCCAGTCGCGGATTTCCGGCAGATCCTCGCCGTACTCGGCGATATACTGCTTGTGCTCCACCAGCTTGTCCTGGAGCTGCTGGACCAGGAAGGCCCCCCGGGTGCCCAGCTTCTCCGGCAGCAGGTGGATGACGTCCATGGTCAGGTGGAACCGGTCCAGGTTGTTCAGCACCCGCATGTCGAAGGGGGTGGTGATGGTGCCCTCTTCGATGTACCCCCGGACGTGAAGGTTCTTGTTCTTCCGGCGGTAGGTGAGCTCGTGGATCAGGGAGGGGTAGCCGTGGAAAGCGAAGAGGATGGGCTTATCTTCGGTGAACAGGAGGTTGTAGTTCTGGTCCGACAGGCCGTGGGGGTGCTGGCTGTCCGACTGCAGGCGCATCAGGTCCACCACGTTCACCACCCGGATCTTCAGATCGGGGAAGTAGTGGCGGAGGATGGTGACGGTGGCCAGGGTCTCCAGGGTGGGGGTCTCCCCGCAGCAGGCCAGGACGATGTCCGGCTCAGCACCTTGGTCGTTGGAGGCCCACTGCCAGATGCCGATGCCCTGGGTGCAGTGCTTCACCGCCTGCTCCATGGTCAGCCACTGGGGCCGGGGATGCTTGGAGGTCACCAGGACGTTGACATAGTTCCGGCTGGAGATGCAGTGGTTGAAGCAGGAGAGCAGGCAGTTGGCATCCGGGGGCAGGTACATCCGCACCACGTCGGCCTTCTTGTTGGCCACATGGTCCAGGAAGCCGGGGTCCTGGTGGGTGAAGCCGTTGTGGTCCTGCTGCCAGACGTTGGAGGAGAGGATATAGTTCAGGGAGGCGATATCCTGCCGCCAGGGCAGCTCGTTGCAGGTTTTCAGCCACTTGGCGTGCTGGGCGAACATGGAGTCCACAATGCGGATGAAGGCCTCATAGCTGTTGAAGAAGCCGTGGCGGCCGGTGAGGAGGTACCCCTCCAGCCAGCCCTCGCACATGTGCTCGGAGAGCATGGAGTCCATCACCCGGCCGCTGTGGGCCAGGTACTCGTCCCCGTCGGCGCTCTCGGCGTTCCACACCCGAGTGGTGGCCTCGAACATGGGGGTCAGGCGGTTGGATTTGCTCTCGTCGGGGCCGAAGACCCGGAAGTTTTTGGCATCCTCGTTCTCCCGGATCACATCCCGGACGAAGGTGCCCAGCACCAGCATGTCCTGGGCCTCCACGGCGCCGGGGGCGGGCAGGTCGATGCCGTAGTTGCGGAAGTCGGGGAGTTTCAGGTCCCGCAGCAGCTTGCCGCCGTTGGCGTGGGGGTTGGCCCCCATCCGCCGGTCCCCCTTGGGGGCCAGGGCCTGGAGTTCGGGGCGGAGCTTGCCCTCCTCGGTGAAGAGCTCCTCGGGGTGGTAGCTGCGCAGCCAGTCCTCCACCAGCTTCAGGTGGTGGGGCTGGGACATGTCGATGGGCACCTGGTGGGCCCGGAAGGAGCCCTCAATGGTCTGCCCGTCCACCTCCTTGGGGCCGGTCCAGCCCTTGGGGGTGCGCAGGACGATCATGGGCCAGGCGGGGCGGCTGTCGTCCCCGGTGGTGCGGGCGTGGGCCTGGATGCGCTGGATCTCCCGAATGGCCCAGTCCAGGGCGGCGGCCATGGTCTGGTGCATCTGCTCCGGGTCGCTGCCCTCCACGAAGCGGGGTTCCCAGCCGCAGCCCCGGAAGAAGCTCTCCAGCTCGCTGTGGGGGATGCGGGAGAGGATGGTGGGGTTGTGGATCTTAAACCCATTGAGGTGGAGGATGGGGAGCACCGCCCCGTCCCCGATGGGGTTTAAGAACTTGTTGCCCTGCCAGGCGGTGGCCAGGGGGCCGGTTTCGGCCTCCCCGTCCCCCACCACGCAGGCGGCGATAAGGTCGGGGTTGTCCAGCACCGCGCCGAAGGCGTGGGCCAGGGAGTAGCCCAGCTCGCCCCCCTCGTGGATG
>URCB01000021.1 GCA_900546255.1 uncultured Eubacteriales bacterium | reverse complement strand
CGGGGCGCTGCGCCCCGAGGCACCGGAAAAGCCCCGACCACCCGTAGGGTACGTACTACCGGAGGCCCCCGGCCCCACCTGGGGCCCCCACCCCCACCCGGCGGGTACGCAGTACCCCCCAAGAAAGGAGTGCTTCCCATGCGTAAGAAGGAAAACCTTTGGACCCTAGACCAGGCCGCCGCCCTGGCGGCCCTGGCGGAGACCTACGGCGCCCCCTGCCGGACTCTGGCTCAGAACTTTCTGGGGGACGCCTACGAGGCGGAGACCTGTTTCCAAGACGCCTGCCGCCAGGTGTGGCAGGCGGGGCAGGGGCAGGGGGACCTCCTCTCTGCCCTGCTCCGGGCCACCCGCCGCCTGGCCTGGCAGCGGGCCCCGGAGGGGGGGCGGCCCGACGCCCTGATCCAGGAGCTGGACCGGGCCCTGCCCCGCCGGGAGGCCCCCGCCCTGCCCGGCGGGAAGGGGACGGCGGTGTGGGCGGCCTTCTTCCGGGGGATGCTCCCGGAGAGCCGGCGGCTTTTCCTGCGGCGGTACTTCTTTGGGGACGGCATCGGCCCCCTCACCGTGGCCGCCCGCCAGAACGAGGTGGCCGTCCACGACCAGCTCAGCCACCTCCGCCAGCAGCTGGTCCAGCGCCTGGAGGAGGCCGGCGCCCTGCCCCCGGACGGGGCGGCCCTCTTCGCCGCCCTGGAGGGGGTGGAGGACCCCTGGCTCCGGGAGGCCGCCGGGGTCCGCACCCAGAGCCGCCGGCGCTGGCTCCCGGCCCTCATCGGCGGGGGGGCCGGGGTGGCCCTGGTTGCGGCCATCCTGCTCTTCGTCCCCTGGGACACTCCCGCCGCCCAGGGCATGGCGGGGGAGCCGGGGGTCCTCCAGGACGGGGCCTACTACGTCTACGTCGGCAGCGGCTTTGCCCTGCCCAACCAGAACCGGACGCCGGAGGGGATCTTCCGGTACATCCCCGGTCAGGGGGCGGAGGAGCTGGTCTCCTGCGAGAACTATGACATCAACATCCTCGCCGACCTCGGATGGAGGGTGAACAGCCACGGGCTGTACTTCATCGACAGCAACACCGGCCAGCTCTACCGCCAAGACCTGGCCACGGGGGAGCAGACCGTCCTCTTCACCATCCCCGAGGAGGACCTCAACCCCCCGGAGGTCCAGTGGGAGGGGAAGGACCTGTGGAACTACTTCGTCCATGACCAGCCCCTGGATACCCCCATCCCCTCGGCCATCTGGCTGCTGGGGGTCTCGGAGGACACCGTGACCCTGGCCTACCGCTACCCCGACGGGTACACCAGCGACACCCTGGTGCTGGACAGCCGCACCGGGGAGGTCCGCTCCCGCACCCGGGACTTGGAGGACCGGTGGACCAGCTATGTGGGGGACCGGGCCATTGAGACGGTGGTCATGCCCCACACCGAGGGCTTCACCTACCCCGGCTGGGAGGACGACGCGGAGACCAACGCCTACCGCTGGACCGACATTCGGGAAAACGACGTCTCCCTCCTCCCCCCAGGGACCATGGAGGGGCAGAGTGACACCGCCCAGGACTTCCGGGGCGGGCTCCTGGTGGGCTACTGCCCCCGGGAGACCCTGGATGAGAACGGCAACTACCTCCGGTATGCCACCGGCTACCTCCTCCTCACCGCCGACGGGGCAACCTACGACCTTCCCGGCCCAGCCCAGGGGGAGGAGCGGACCTACCACTGCGCCGCCGGGGACTGGGTCTACTACAGCTGCCGGAGCTGGACGGCCACCGACACCGGCGGCCGCCGGATGACCCAGCAGCTCCGGGCCCAGCACCTGGACACCGGGGAGGACGTGCTGATAGAGGACAACCTCTGGGGCAACCAGGTGGTCACCGACGGCACCTGGTGCTACCTCAGCGATGAGATCACCACCACCTGCTGCCGCCTGGAGTGGGACGGCCAGGGGCGGCCCTGTGGCCTCACGGTGGTGGAGGAGGGGCTGTAGGGAGGTGGGAATTTTGGGACCCGCTGCGCTGGGCTCCCAAAATTGGAGGATGCACCCCGAACCGCGCCGGCGGAGCCGGCACTCTCGGGGTGAGAAGTATGTTTTGGCCGGCGAAGCCGGTCAAAACATGATTGGATTTTCTTTCCCCGCCTGCGGGCGGGGAAACTCTGCGAGGCGTGCTCTGCGGGCGAGTCCGTTGGGCGGAAGGTGCCCCAGTGCGCACACTGGGGCGGATGAGGGGGCGATCCTGCACCCAACCTTTCCTTGTAGAAGCAGAAAAAGGGGGCTGCCGACTGTCGCCCCAACGGAATTTTTCTTCTGCCCCGTTGGGCAACCCAGTCGCTCCCTCATCCGTCACCTTCGGTGACAGCTTCCCCCCAAGGGGAAGCCTTCGCAGGTGGTACACCCCCGCAACGAAATGCCTTCTCACCCAAACCCTGCTCCCGCAAAATGCGAATCCAAATCAGGGCACGTACATGGGCTCCGAAATAGCCCAACAACCGCCCCGCTGCGTCCCACCACGCCAAAACCAGCGAGTGGCAACGAGCGGGCCATAAAAAAGGGGGGCGGGGGGGCTACCCCCCGCGACTCTTTGCGTCCGGGCTTTCTCTAGAGAAAGCCTGGATCCCCGCCCGGGACCGGGCGGGAAACCACGGTGCAGGTCTGGACCTGCGCCGGTCCCAACGGGACCACCTACCGATAACAAAGGCCCCCCGGCCAAGCCAGGGGGCACAATTTATGGGGCAATGTCCTGCTTCCCCGGCGTCCGCGCCAGGACGGCAGCCACCACCTGGGCCGCGCCTGCGGCCCGAAGGGTGCGGGCGGCCTCCTCCAGGGTGGCGCCGGTGGTGAGGATGTCGTCGATCACCAGCACCCGCCGGCCGGCCACCGCCTCCGGCTGGGGGACGGTGTACACCCCCGCCACGTTGGACCGCCGCTGGCTGCCCTGGGTGAGGGAGGACTGGGGGGCATTGTGTCCTGTCTTGGCCAGCAGGGAGACGGCCTCGGTGCCCAAGGCCTGGGCAGTGGCCTGGGCCAGCAGCTGGGCCTGGTCATACCCCCGCTCCTTCCGCCGGGCGGGGGAGACGGGCACCCAGGTGAGCACATCGTAGCTGCCGGGGAGGTAGGTCCGCACCGCCTGGGCCAGGATGGGGCCATAGGTGGCGGCATACCCTTTTTGGCCGGAGAACTTGAACCGGCGCAGGGAGTCCCGCAGACCGCCCCGGTACCACCCGGCGCAGGCGCAGCGGACAAAGTTCTGCCCCCGGGCCACGCCCTGGGCCCCTTGGGTCCAGAAGGGGGCCTGCTGGCAGTCCGGGCAGGGGCCGGTCTCAGCGTCGTGGAGGGGCTGGTTACAGAAGGGGCATCGGGGTGGGAAGAGCAGGTTCAGCAGTTGTTTGCGCAGAGACATGGTTCTCCTCCTGTTCTGGGGCGGCCCGGGACAGCCGGGCCCGCAGCCCGCTGTACCGCCGCTGCTGGCGGTCGTTGGCGGCCATCCGGGCCAGCACGGCCTCGTCCCCCACCAGGATGAGCAGCTCCCGGGCCCGGGTCATGGCGGTGTACAGCACCCCCCGGGTGAGGAGCATGGGGGCGGCCTCCACCGCCGCCAGGATCACCGCCCGATACTCGCTGCCCTGGGCCTTGTGGACGGTGACGGCGTAGGCGGGCTCCAGCTGGGTTATCATGTCGGGGGTGTACTGGGCCAGGTGGCCCTCAAAGTCCACCGTCACCAGGCCGGAGGATACATCGATGGCGGTGATCTGGCCGATGTCCCCGTTGAAGATCCCCATGCCCACTTCCTTCCCGTCGGCGGAGGCCCAGAGGACGTCGTAGTTGTTCTTCACCTGCATCACCCGGTCCCCTTCCCGGAAGAGGGTGGGGCCGAAGGCCTTCTCCACCTTCCCCGGGGCGGGGGGATTCACCGCCGCCTGGAGGGCCCGGTTCAGGGCGGCGGTGCCCGCCGTCCCCTTCCGGGTGGGGGAGAGGACCTGGATCTGGTCCGGGGGGATGCCCATGTTCTGGGGCAGCCGCCGGCGGCAGAGGTCCACGATGGTGTCCACCGCCGCCCCGGGATCCAGGCGGCGGAGGAAGAAGAAGTCCCCCTTGGGGTCGTTGGTGAGGGTGGGGCAGTGCCCCTCGTCCACCGCCCGGGCCCCCCGGATGATGGCCGAGGCCGCTGCCTGGCGGAAGATCTCCGTCAGCCGCAACGTGGGCAGCCGGTGGGAGCGGAGCAGGTCGGACAGCAGGTTTCCCGGCCCCACTGAGGGCAGCTGGTGGGGGTCCCCCACCAGCACCAGGCGGCAGCCCCCGGGGAGGGCCTCCAGCAGGGCCTGCATCAGCACCACATCCACCATGGAGGCCTCGTCCAGGATCACCGCGTCGGTGTCCAGGGGCTCCCGTTGGTTGTGGGCGAAGGTGAGGCCGCCGGTGTGGCTGTCGTACCGGGTTTCCAGGAGGCGGTGGATGGTGGAGGCCTCCGCCCCGCAGGTCTCTGCCAGGCGCTTGGCTGCCCGCCCGGTGGGGGCGGTGAGGGCCGTGCGCAGCCCCAGGTGGTCAAAGAGGGCCAGGATCCCCCGGAGGGAGGTGGTCTTGCCGGTGCCCGGCCCCCCGGTGAGGAGCATCACCTGCTGCCGGGCGGCGGTTTTCACCGCCTCCACCTGGAGGGGGGCGTAGGTGAGGCCCTGGTCCCGCTGGATCTGCACCAGCAGCTCCTCCAAGTCGTCTGGGGGGCAGAGCTCCCCCCCGTCCATGGCCAGCAGGGCGTGGGCCACATAGATCTCACAGTGGTAGAGCTTGTCCAGGTAGCAGGCGTCCTGCCCGGCGATGGCGTCCCGGACGATCCGCCCCTGGTCCAGCAGGTCCTGGAAGCAGGCCTCCACGGCCCCCTCTTCCGCCCCCAGCAGCCGCCGGGCGGCGGCCAGGAGCTTGGCGTAGGGGAGGAAGACGTGGCCGTTGTCCAGGTTGTGGGCCAGGGTGTACAGGATCCCCGCCTCCAGCCGGAGGGGGTCCTCCGGGGAGAACCCCAGGTCCATGGCCAACTTGTCCGCCGCGGGAAAGGAGACGAACAGGGGGTCCTCCATCAGGAGGTAGGGGTTGGCCCGGAGGGCGTTCAGGGCCAGATCCCCATACCGCCGGTACAGGGGTGTGGCGATGGACAGGGGCAGGCTGTGGGCGGAGAGGAAGTCCAGCAGCCGGCGCATGGACAGCTGCAGGCAGAGGGATTGGTGGATGGTCTCCGCCCGCTTGGGGGAGATGCCCCGCACCTTGGTCAGCTGCTGGGGGTCCTCCTCGATGACGGTGAGGATATCCTCCCCAAAGACGTCCAGCAGCCGCCGGGCGGTGGCGGCGCCGATGCCCTTGATGGCCCCGGAGGCCAGGTATTCCAGCAAAGCCTTCTCCCCCACGGGCATCCGCCGCTCCACGATTTCGGCCTTAAACTGCTCCCCGTAGGTGCTGTGGCGGGTCCACTGGCCGTGGACGGAGAGGCCCTCCCCGGGGTTTATCCCGGGCATGGTGCCCACCACGGTGACCTCCTCCCCCTCGTCGGTGGTTTCGAGGCGCAGGATGGTATAGCCGTTCTCCTCGTTGCGGTAGATCACCGCGGAGACGGTTCCGTCCAGGAAGATCAGTTCAGAGGGAGAAGTATCCATGGTCACCTTTCCTTTGTAGGATGTACGTGGCCTCCTCTGCCGGGCAGAAGAGGAGGGTGGGGTCCCGCCGCTGCAGGGCCTGGACCAGGGCCAGCCCCTGGGGGGAGAGGCCCGCGTCCACCACCAGGGGGGTGAAGGGGGCCAGCTTTTCCCCCTGAAGCCACCGCAGGTGGCGGAGGGTTTGCTCCAGCCCCTCCCCGTCCCCGGCGGCGGGGATCACGGCGAACACCGGCATGGTCCCCGTCTGGGCGGGGGAGAGCAGCCGAAGGAGCAGCCAATGGCCCAGCAGCACCAGCAGGGCCGAACCGAACAGCGCCAGTAGAATTTCCACAGAGAACACCTCCGCCCCATGCTATGCGCCAAAGGGGCGGGGGGAACCTTGTCCCGGGCGGTTTATTTCTCCAGCATCCGCTTCAGGTACTGGCCGGTGTAGGAGGCTGCACACTGGGCCACCTCTTCGGGGGTGCCGGTGCACACGATGTGGCCCCCGCCGCTGCCCCCTTCGGGGCCCAGGTCGATGACGTGGTCAGCCCATTTGATCACGTCCAGGTTGTGCTCGATGACCACCACGGTGTTGCCCCCCTCCACCAGGCGGTCCAGCACCTCCAGGAGCTTGTGGACGTCGTAGGTGTGCAGGCCGGTGGTGGGCTCGTCCAGGATATAGATGGTCTTGCCGGTGGACCGGCGGGCCAGCTCCGTGGCCAGCTTCACCCGCTGGGCCTCCCCCCCGGAGAGGGTGGTGGAGGACTGGCCGATTTTGAGGTAGCCCAACCCCACGGAGGAGAGGGTTTCCAGCTTCCGCCGGAGTTTGGGGAGGTTGGCGAAGAACTCTAGACCCTCGTCCACGGTCATGTTCAGCACGTCGTGGATGTTCTTGCCCTTGTACTTCACTTCCAAGGTTTCCCGGTTGTAGCGCTTGCCCTTGCACACCTCACAGGGGACGTAAATGTCCGGCAGGAAGTGCATTTCAATCTTCAGCAGGCCGTCCCCGGCGCAGGACTCGCACCGGCCCCCCTTCACGTTGAAGGAGAACCGCCCGGGGCCATACCCCCGGGACTTGGCGTCAGGGGTGGAGGCGAAGAGCTCCCGGATGTCTCCAAAGAGCCCGGTGTAGGTGGCGGGGTTGGACCGGGGGGTCCGGCCGATGGGGGACTGGTCGATGGCGATGACCTTGTCCAAAAATTCCTCCCCTTCCAAACGGTCGTGCTTGCCGGGGCGGACCTTCATCCGGTTTAAATCGGCCCCCAGGCGCTTGAAGAGGATCTCGTTGACCAGGGAGGACTTCCCCGACCCGGACACCCCGGTGACGCAGGTGAAGGTCCCCAGGGGGATGGACACGTCGATGTGGTCCAGGTTGTTTTCCGCGGCCCCCCGGACGGTGAGGCAGTGGCCGTTGCCCGGCCGGCGGCGGGGGGGGACGGGGATGGTTTTGGCCCCGGAGAGGTACTGGCCGGTGAGGGATCGGGGCTCGGCCATGATCTCCTCCACCGTGCCGGCGGCCACCACCTCCCCGCCGTGGACCCCGGCCCCGGGGCCGATGTCCACGATGTAGTCGGCGGCGCGCATGGTGTCCTCGTCGTGCTCCACCACGATGAGGGTGTTGCCCAGGTCCCGCAGGTGCTTCAGGGTGTCCAGGAGCATGTCGTTGTCCCGCTGGTGCAGGCCGATAGAGGGCTCGTCCAGGATGTACAGCACCCCCATGAGGGAGGAGCCGATCTGGGTGGCCAGGCGGATGCGTTGGCTCTCCCCCCCGGAGAGGGTGCCCGCCTGGCGGCTGAGGGTGAGGTAGGCCAGCCCCACCCGCTGGAGGAAGGTGAGCCGGGCCTTGATCTCCTTGAGGATCTGCTGGGCGATCTGGGCCTGGGTCTCGGTGAGGGTGAGGTGGTCCACAAAGTCCAGGGCCTCGGTGACCGACTGGTGGCAGAAGGTGTCGATGTCCATCCCCCCCACGGTGACCGCCAGGGCCTCCTTCTTCAGCCGGCGGCCCCGGCAGGTGGGGCAGGGGCACTGGCTCATGCACTCCTCCAGCTCCTTCCGGGAGGCGTCGGACTGGGTCTCGGTGAACCGCCGCTCCACGTTGTCCAGGATGCCCTCAAAGGCCTGCTGGAAGGTGCCCATTCCGTCGGCCCGGTGGTAGGTGAGCTTCAGTTTCTTCCCCTTCGTGCCGTGGAGGATGACCTCCTGGGCCGCCGGGGGAAGGTCCTGGAAGGGGGTGCGCAGGTCAAAGTGGTACTCCTTGGCCAGGGCCTCAAAGTACATCCGGGCGATGGAGTCCCCCTTCACGTTCTGCCAGCCGGAGACGGCGATGGCCCCGTCCAGGATGGACAGGGCGGGGTTGGGGATCACCAGCTGGGGGTCGGCCTTCATCTGGCTGCCCAGGCCGGTGCAGGTGGGGCAGGCCCCGAAGGGGCTGTTGAAGGAGAACATCCGGGGGGAGAGCTCCTCGATGGAGATGCCGCAGTCCTCGCAGGCGTAGTTCTGGGAGAAGGAGAGGTCCTGGTCCTCCTTCACCAGGTTGATGAGCACCAGGCCGCCCCCCAGGGAGGCGGCGGTCTCCACCGAGTCGGTGAGGCGGCGGAGGATGTCCGGCCGGATCACCAGCCGGTCCACCACGATCTCGATGTTGTGCTTCTTGTTCTTCTCCACGGGGATGTCCTCGGTGAGCTCATAGAGGACCCCGTCCACCCGGCAGCGGACGTAGCCGGACTTCCGGGCGTTTTCCAGCACCTTGGTGTGCTCCCCCTTCTTCCCCCGGATCACCGGGGCCAGCACCTGGATCCGGGTGCCCTCGGGGAGGGAGAGGATCTGGTCGATGATCTGGTCGATGGACTGCTGGCGGATCTCCTTGCCGCACTTGGGGCAGTGGGGGGTGCCCACCCGGGCCCAGAGGAGGCGGAGGTAGTCGTAGATCTCCGTCACCGTGCCCACGGTGGACCGGGGGTTCTTGCTGGTGGTCTTCTGGTCAATGGAGATGGCGGGGGAGAGGCCGTCGATGTAGTCCACATCGGGCTTTTCCATCTGGCCCAGGAACATCCGGGCGTAGGAGGAGAGGGACTCCACATACCGCCGTTGCCCCTCGGCATAGATGGTGTCGAAGGCCAGGGAGGACTTTCCCGACCCCGACAGGCCGGTGACCACCACCAGCTTGTCCCGGGGGAGGGAGACGTCGATATTTTTCAAATTGTGGGCGCGGGCGCCCTTGACGTAGATGTGTGTCTGCATAGGGGATATCGCTCCGTTATCAATGGGATGGTGCCGTGGTGAGGTCGGCAATCTGCCCCTTCACCAGGGCGATGAGGTCATCGGGGGCCACCTCCACCTGGAAGCCCACCTTCCCGGCGGAACACACCATGGTGTCCACCAGGATGACTTCCTCGGCAAAATAGGTGGGGAAGGCCTTGGCCATCCCCACCGGGGAGCACCCCCCGTGGACATAGCCGGTGAGGGGGAGCAGCTGTTTCTGGGGCAGCATGGAGACCGACTTCACCCCGGCGGCCTTGGCGGCCTTTTTCAGGTCCAGGGTCTCCGCCACGGGGATCACAAAGACGAAGTGCTCCCCCTTGGGCCCCTGGGCCACCAGGGTTTTAAAGACCTGCTCCGGGGGCTTGCCCAGGAGCTTGGCGGCGGTGACCCCGTCGGGCACCTCCCCCTTGGGCAGGGGGACCTCATAGGCGGTGCAGGGGATGCCGGCGGCCTCCAGGATGCGGACCACGTTGGTTTTTTCTTCTTTTGGATGTTTTGCCATACTGGGTTACCTCAAGATGTAGACGGAGGCCAGAATGCACACCAGGCCCAGCACCACGCCCAGGGTCATGGGCTCCCCAAAGGCCAGGATGCCCACCAGGGAGGCCACCACCGGCTCTACCGAGGCCAGGATGGAGGCCTTGCCGCTGTCCCCCAGGTCATTGAGACCCTTGGTGTAGAGGATGTAGGGCAGCACGGTGCCGCAGACCATGAGCCCTAAGGACAGCAGGATCCCCTGGGGAGAGTGGAAGGTGGTGTACAGGTCCCCGGCGTTGGTCATAAACAGGGACCCAATCCCGGCGATGAGGAAGGTGTAGAAGGTGACGGTAAAGGGCTGGTAGTGCTTCAAAGCGAACCGTCCGAAGATGGTGTAAGAGCTGTAAAACAGGCCGCTGCCGATGCCCAGCAGCAGCCCATCGGTGGTGAGGGTGAGCTGGCCGTTGAGGATGCCTGCCACAAAGCAGCACCCCAGAAAGGCCAGCACCAGGGCTAGGAGTTTCCGCTTGGTGATCTTATCCTTCCAGAGGATGGCGGAGAGGATCACCACGAAGGTGGGGGCGGTGTAGAGCAGGATGGCCGCCACCGCCAGGGAGGAGACCTGCTGGCTGCGGAAGTAGCACAGGGTAAAGAGCAGGATGCTCACCAGGCCCATGGCCAGGAAGAGGGGCAGGTGCCGCAGGCGGATGCGGAAGATGCTCCGGTCATAGATCAGGAAGAGGATGGCCAAAATCACGCAGGCCCCCAGGTTTCGCAGCATGACCACCGTCTCCGGGGCGATGCCCAGGGCGGAGAGGTTCCGGTTGAACAGCCCCAGGCAGCCCCACAGGGAGCCGGCGATGAGGATGCACAGGATGGCCAGGCGGGAGGATTTCTTTCCTGGTTGGGCGGTGTTGGTGGCGGGGGTGTTCTCTTCCATGGGAATACTCCTTTCTCTCTGGGGGTGGGACTGGGATAGGGATGGCTGGGGACAGGGGGACGCCTTAGTCGGTGGTCTCCTTTCCCCGCAGCTCGATGATTTGATCCCGCAGAATGGCGGCGTATTCGAACTCCAGCCGGCGGCTGGCCTCCTTCATCTCCTTTTCCAGATTGGCGATGAGGTTGGCCTTCTCCTTCTGGGTGAGGGCCTTGGCCCCCTGGCCCTTCTTGCCCTTGCCGTCGGGGGCGTGGGAGATCTCAATGAGGTCCCGGACGGACTTGACAATGGTCTTGGGGACGATGCCGTGGGCCTGGTTGTAGGCGTCCTGAATCTCCCGCCGGCGCTGGGTCTCCTCCATGGCGGCGGCCATGGAGGGGGTGACGGTGTCGGCGTAGAGGATCACCAGGCCCTCCGCGTTCCGGGCGGCCCGGCCGATGGTCTGGATGAGGGAGGTCTCCGAGCGGAGGAACCCCTCCTTGTCGGCGTCCAGAATGGCCACCAGGGAGACTTCTGGCAGGTCCAGCCCCTCCCGGAGGAGGTTGATGCCCACCAGCACGTCGAAGGCCCCCAGGCGGAGGTCCCGGATGATCTCCATGCGCTCGATGGTGTCCACGTCGTGGTGCATGTACCGCACCCGGATGCCCGCCCCCTGGAGGTAGTTGGTGAGGTCCTCGGCCATCTTCTTGGTGAGGGTGGTCACCAGCACCCGCTCCTGGCGCTGTTCCCGGGCGTGGATCTCCCCGATGAGGTCGTCGATCTGCCCTTCCACCGGCCGCACCTGGACCACCGGGTCCAGCAGGCCCGTGGGGCGGATGACCTGCTCCACAATCTGCCCCGAGCGGCTGCGCTCGTACTGCCCCGGGGTGGCGGAGACGTAGATCACCTGGTTGAGCCGCTGGGTAAACTCGTCAAAGGTCAAAGGGCGGTTGTCAAAGGCGCAGGGCAGGCGGAAGCCGTAGTCTACCAGGGTGGTTTTCCGGGCCCGGTCGCCGTTGTACATGGCCCGCACCTGGGGAAGGGTCACGTGGCTCTCGTCGATGAACATGAGGAAGTCCTTGGGGAAGTAGTCCAGCAGGGTCATGGGGGGGGAGCCTGCCGGCCGGCCGGCGATGACCCGGCTGTAGTTCTCAATGCCGGAGCAGTAGCCCAGCTCCCGCATCATCTCGATGTCATACAGGGTGCGCTGGGAGATCCGCTGGGCCTCCAGCAGCTGGTCGTTGGCCTTGAAGAAGGCCACCCGTTCGTCCAGCTCCCGGTAGATCTCGTCGATGGCGGCGGCCATCTTCTCCTTGGAGGCCACGTAGTGGGAGGCGGGGTAGATGGCCACATGGTCCACCACCCGGGTGGGGGTGCCGGTGACCACGTTGATCTCGCTGATGCGGTCAATCTCGTCCCCGAAGAACTCCACCCGGATGGCGTGGTCCTTGGCATAGACGGGGAAGATCTCCACCGTGTCCCCCCGCACCCGGAAGCGGTTGCGGTCAAAGGCCACGTCGTTGCGCTCGTAGCGGATCTCGGTGAGTTTGTTCAGCAGCTCGGTCATGGGCCGTTCCTGGCCGGTGCGCAGGGAGATCACCATGTTGGAGTAGTCGATGGGGTCCCCCAACCCGTAGATGCAGGACACCGAGGCCACCACGATCACGTCCCGCCGCTCGAACAAAGCGGAGGTGGCGGAGTGGCGCAGGCGCTCAATCTCGTCGTTGATGGCGCTGTCCTTTTCGATGAAGGTGTCGGTGTGGGGGATGTAGGCCTCCGGCTGGTAGTAGTCGTAGTAGGACACGAAGTACTCCACGGCGTTGTTGGGGAAAAACTCCTTAAACTCCGCGCACAGCTGGGCGGCCAAGGTCTTGTTGTGGGCCAGCACCAGGGTGGGGCGCTGGACCCGCTCAATGACCTTGGCCATGGTGAAGGTTTTGCCGGAGCCGGTGACCCCCAAGAGGGTCTGCTCGTCCAGCCCCAGCTCCACCCCCTGGGCCAGGCTGGCGATGGCCTCGGGCTGGTCCCCAGAGGGGGTGTAGTCGCTGACGACTTGAAATTTGGGCATAGAAACCTCCCAATCTGCAACAGTCTATGCCCCCCGGCGGGCGGGGCGTGCCTCTTGGTCCGGCGGGGGTCAAAGGGGCGTGAGGTAACGGCTGTCCCGCAGGGAGACCATGTCATCATCGGTGAGGATGACGTGGTCGTAGAGGGTGATGCCGAGGGGCTTGAGGGAATCTTGAATGTATCGGGTGAGGAAAAGGTCCTCCTGGGAAGGGGTGGCCAGGCCGCTGGGGTGGTTGTGGGCCAGGACCACCACGGTGGCGTTCAAGGCCAGGGCCTCGGTGGTGATCTTCCGCAGGCTGATCTCGTTGGCGTTGGGGGTACCCTCGCTGAGGGGGCGCACGCCCAGGAGCTTGCCCTTGCTGTCGAAGCAGGCCAGGAAGGACTTCTCGTTCCGGGCCCCAAAGAAGTAGGGGGTGAACAGGGCGTGAAGGGTGGCGCTGTCCGAGAGGATGACCTCCGCGCTGGTGCGGGAGGCCAGGTACCGGGCAGCGATGGCGGGGATCAGCTTGAGGAGGACCACCGTATTTTCCCCCACACCGGGGACCTTGCGCAGATCATCGGGGGAGGCGTCCAGCACCCCCGCCAGGGAACCGAAGGTGTCCAGCAGCTGATGGGCCAGGGGGTTCACATCCCCCTGGCGGCGGGAGTAGAAGAGGAGGAGCTCCAGCACCCGGGGTTCTGAGACGTGGGCCAGGCCGCCCTGCAAGAACTCCTGTTTCATGCGGTCCCGGTGGCCTTCGTGGATGCCCATGGCGCCCTCCTTTCTGCCGGCGGCCGAGGAACCTTCTGGCGGCCGGTCCATGGGTTTGGTACCTTTTATCATACCGCGTTTTGGGCCGTTCGACAAGGGAAACCTCCGGCCCAAGGGGGGAAAATCGGAAGAAAGCCGCTGACAAAGGGGGAAAGTTATGGTATGATAGCCAGAAAGTGACTTGGGCCGGCCTCTGGGGCCGGCCGACCCAGAGAAGGAGGCGCATCCCATGCGCATGAGAAGAAAGAAGAATTTGATCCCCCGGATGGAGGCCTGCGCCGACTGGCTGATTCGGGAGCCCCAGACCCTCCGGGGGCATTGGCGGTCCCTGCTGCCGGGGGCCCAGGCCCTCCGGGTGGAGCTGGGCTGCGGCAAGGGCCGCTTCACCTGCGAGACCGCAGCGGCGGAGCCAGAGGTCCTCTTTGTGGCGGTGGAGCGGGTGCCCGACGCCATGGTGATGGCCATGGAGCGGGCCCGGGACCTGGGGCTGCGGAACGTGTTTTTCGTGGACGCCGACGCGGCGGGCCTCCCCGACTTTTTCGCCCCGGGGGAAGTGGACCGGCTCTATATCAACTTCTGCGATCCCTGGCCCACCAAGCGCCACGCCAAGCGGCGGCTGACCCACCGGAACTTCCTGCTCAAGTACCGCCAGGTGCTCCCAGACGGGGGGGAGATCCACTTTAAGACCGACAACGCCGGCCTGTTTGCCTTTTCTGTGGAGGAGTTTCCTGCCGGGGGCTTCCAGCCCACCCAGGTCACCGACGACCTCCACCGGGACGGCATCCAGGGGGTGATGACCGACTATGAGGCCAAGTTCCACGCCATGGGCACCCCCATCCACCGGTGCGTGGCAGTGAAGGGGGAGCTGCCGCCCCAGCCGGCGGAATCCCCCGCTCCGGCGGAAGGGGACAAGGCCGAATAACGGCAGATCCATAGGGACACACAGGCCTTGGGCTGCGGGAAACCGCAAAGCCCAAGGCCTGTGTTTTTCAAGTGCAGAGGGGAGGCTGCCTCACATCCGCCGGCCGCCGAACATGCGGCGGATCTGATGCTGGAAGGTGTGGAACATGCTCCAGCCGGCGCGGCAGCAGGCGCGCCACGCTCCCCATAGGTTGCTGGTTTGGGAGAAGTTCCCCTGGAAGTGGGCGGCGTTGGGCCCCACATCCGGGCCGGGGCCGGTATAGGGGCCGCCCTGGTTGGGGCCCTCGCTGTCCCCGAAGTCCTGGTGGAAGGCGTCGCCCTCTCCCGTGGCGGAGCGGCCGGAGAAATCCCCGTCGTCATCCTCGTCCTCTGGGAACTGTTCCACCAAATCCAGCATCCGGCGGTACCAGGAGGAGCCCTGGCGGTGCCAGAAGAGGATGGGCCGGAAGGGGATCAAGGTCTGGGTGCCCGGGGGATACTGGGTGATGTACCGGCGGAACCGCACCCGGTCCACCACATTCAAGACCACCCAGACCAGGATGATCCACCAGATGTTCACCAGTAAGGTGAACAGGACCCCCTGGAGCACATCCCCCAGGGAGACGCTCTGCTCCCGGCTGTCCCCAGAGAAGAAGGAGAACCCGGAGGAGGTGTGGTCCAGCACCGGGAGGGCCGCGGCGCACCAGGTCTCCAACCCGTCGAAAAGGCGGAGGATGCCCTGGTCGCTTTCGCCCTGGAAGAAACTGGCATTCAGGTTGCTGGACACCACAGAGGACAGGGTGGGGGTGACGCCGCTCTCCTCCACATAGGGGCGGAGGGTGCCGCCGTAGACCAGGTACCAGGCCTGGTTGCTGGTTTCGATGACCAGCAGCATGTCCATGCTGCCCAGTTCGGTTTCCTCAAACCGGTTTTTGGCGTAGGTTTCGATGTCCTGGCCGTTGAGGTAGTTGATGGTCTGAATGGCCATGAGGCAGCCGTAGTTGCTGTGGAGGGACAGGTTGCTCCGGGCCAGGGTGTCGGTGGTGTCCATGGAGAAGAGGCCGGCGTCGTCATCGATCCAACTGAGGTAATAGTTTAATCCGCTCTCGCCGGCCTGCTGGGCGGGGGCATCGGAGATGTCCTGGGGGGTGTTGGGGGCGGCCCGGGTGTAGCCAATGACGCAGCACAGGGCAATGACCAACAGGGTAAGCAGGACGGCGACGGATGTTTTTCGGAAAAATTTCATAGGAACCTCCCAAACGAATGTGCTCCAACGCTGGGATTTCTGGAGGATAGGGGGTAGGGCTCAGGTGCGCAGGGCCAGCAGCTTTTGCTTGAGCTCGCCTTCGATGCGGCCCAGCTCTGCCTCGGCCTCCCGCCGTTTTTGGGCGCCCTCGGTCTGGATGCGCAGCACCTCGTCCAGGGAATCCATGAGCTGCTGGTTGGTGTGGCGGAGGGTTTCCAGGTCCACGATGGAACGCTCGGCTTCCCGGGCGGTTTCGATGGTGCCCGATTTCAGCAGGTCCGCGTTCTGCCGCAGGAGGTTGTTGGTCATCTCCGTCACGGCGTTCTGGGCGGCGGTGGCTTGGCGGGCGTGCTCCAGCCCCAGGGCCAGGACCATCTGACTCTTCCACAGGGGGATGGTGTTGACCAGGCTGGACTGGATCTTCTCGATCATCAACGTGTCGTTGTTTTGGAGCATCCGGGTCTGGGGGCCCATTTGCAGGGAGATCATCCGGGTCAGTTCCAGGTCGTGGAGTTTCTTTTCAAAGCGGTTGCACAGGCTGACCATGTCGTTGTAGGCTTGGGCATCGGCCTGGGTGCCGCTGGCCTGGGCCTGCTGCTGCAGCTGGGCCAGGTCCTCTGCCTGGATCTGGGCCAGCCGCTTCTTCCCTGCCAGGATGTACATGGTCAGCTCCTGCTGGTACTTGGCGTTGAGCTCAAACATCTGGTCCAGGTTGGCCACATCTTTCATCAAGGTGATCTGATGGGCCTCCAGATTTTCCACAATCTTATCCACATTGGCCGAGGCCTTGGCATAGCCGGCCTTCAGGGTGGCCAGCTGGTTCTTCTTCCGCCGGAAGAAGCCGGAGAGGCCCTTCTTCTCCTCCCCCGGGTCGAAGTCCTGGAGCTGGCGGACCAGGTCGGACAGGGTGTCGCCAATCTCCCCCAGGTCCTTGGTGCGGATCTGCTGGAGGGTGTTCTCGGAGAACTCCGACACGTTTTTCTGGGCGGCGGCGCCGTACTGGAGCACCACGTTGCTGTCGGTGATGTCGATGGTTTTGGCGAAGGCCTCCACCGCCTTGCGCTGGGCGGGGGTGAGCTTGGCCTCGTCCAGGTCGGTGTCCGGCACCCCGTCCTGGGGGGCGCTGGCGGGCTGCTGGGGGGCGCCGGCCCCTTTGGGCGGGGCCGCTTGGGCCTGGCCGCCCAGGGGGGAGTTGGGGTTAAGGGTCAATTCGGGAATGAATTCGTCTGCCATGGGGCAAGTCCTTTCTCAGTGGAGGTCCGGCTGGTCGCCTGCCAGCCCCTCTTGGGCCAGCAGGGTTTCCATGACGGTGATGTCCGAGGCGATGTCCATGGCCTCATCCCGGAAGAGGGCGTCCAGCTGCTTGTGGAAGGCCATGACAATGGTGTCCATGATGGTTTCAATCCGGTGCATGGTACCGTCGATGTTCTCCCCCGACACCCCGGCAGCGCCCATGCGGTCGTAGGCGTTGAGGATCTTCAGGGTGGTGGGGAGGTAGTAGTTCATAAATTTGCGGATCTGGGGGAGTTTTTCCGGGTGGGCGATCACCTGGTCGATGATCTTGCCGGTGGCGTCCTCCAACTGGTCGATCCGCCGGGAGATCTCCTCGTCCTCGATGGCGTCGTTGAGGCGGCGCATTTCCTGGATGGCCCGGTCCCGCTCCAGGACCAAAGCGTCAATCTTGGGGTCCCCGGTGGAGGCAGGCTCCTCTGGGGCCTCCTCCTTGGCCGCCTCGGCTTCGGGGGCGGGCTCCTCTTTGGGCGGGGCCTCCGGTTCCTCCTTGGGGGGATCGGGGAGCTCGTACTCCACCGTGGGGAAGATCCCCTTGGCCACAATAAAGACCACTGCCGACAGGAGGATCACCGTCACATAGTCAGACACCCGGTACAGCGGGTGGACCAGGGTGAAGATAATCCAAACCACAGCAATGGCGTAAATGGGAATGACCGGGCGCTTTTTATGTTTGGCCATGGGAAAGCTCCGTCCTTTCCAAGGAATGAAATGGTTTTCAAGTATTTATACTATTCTACCTTCCCAGTGATGCTCTGTCAAGGACTGCTTTCCGTTGACAGGGAGGAAAAAGACAGATACAATGGAAGGGAAACACAGCAGCGCCTGCTTCTGGCTTTTGGAACGGGGGGCCGCCGGAGTGCCCCCGGCAGGGCCGGCACCCGTTCCAAAAGGTATCATGATGCGGCGGGCCACCGGGCCGTCGCCGCAGAGGCAGGTCCGGGGAGCGAGGGAGGCCCCACGGCGGTCCCGGGGCTCCTAGGCGGGAAATCCCCGCCGCCGCTTGCCGTATCCTATGCGGCGGAGAAACCATGTGTGCCCCCCAGCGGGCCGCCCTCCGCGGATGACAAGAAAGGAATGACACGCTATGATTCGGATTGCCCCCTCCATCCTCTCCGCCGACTTTGCCCACCTGGGCCGGGACGTGGAGAAGGTGAAAACCGCCGACTGGCTCCATGTGGATGTGATGGACGGGATGTTTGTCTCCAACATCAGCATCGGGGTGCCGGTGGTCAAGTCCCTGCGGAAGGCCACCGACATGTTTTTGGATGTCCATCTGATGATCGAAAAGCCCGTGCGGTACATCGACGCCTTCGCCGACGCCGGGGCGGACCTTCTCTCGGTCCACCTGGAGGCGGACATGCCCCCTGGCATCCAGGCGGCCCTGGCCGCCATGGAGAAGCGGGGGGTGAAGAAGGGCATCGCCCTGCGGCCCATCACCGGGGCCGAGGCCGTGCTGCCCTATGTGAAGGACGTGGACCTCATCCTGGTGATGACGGTGGAGCCCGGCTTCGGCGGCCAGAAGTTCATGGCTGACCAGCTGCCCAAGATCGCCGCCATCCGCCGGTACATCGACCAGTATAACCCGGACTGCCGCCTGGAGGTGGACGGAGGGGTTGACCCCGTCACCGCCCGCCAAGTGGTGCAGGCCGGGGCGGACACCCTGGTGGCCGGCAGCGCCATCTACGGCGCAGCCGATGTGGAGGGCGCCATCCGGGCCCTCCGGGGGGAATGATCCCCCACAGATCACGCAGCCAATGCCGGTCTGGCCTGGGCGGCGAAGCCGCCTGGGCCAGGCCGGTTCCCTGTCCCGCCCTGCCGGGGCGGGCAAGTTTGAGAAAAGGAAGGGTTGACCCATGGAATACTTTCCCCCCGCCTTAGAAAAAATGGTGGAGCAGTTTGCCCGCCTGCCGGGCATCGGGCATAAGACCGCCCAGCGGCTGGCCTTCTTCGTCCTCTCCCTGCCGGAGGGGGAGGTGGAGACCTTTGCCCAGTCCATTCTGGAGGCCAAACGGACCATCGCCTTGTGTCCCGTCTGCCAGAACCTCACTCAGGGGGAGGGGCCCTGCCCCATCTGCGCCAGTGAGAAGCGGGACGGCAGCCAGGTGTGCGTGGTGGCCGACCCCAAGGACGTCATCGCCATGGAGCGGGCCCGGGAGTACCGGGGGAAGTACCACGTCCTCCACGGGGTCCTCTCCCCCATGAACGGGGTGGGGCCGGATGACCTGCACATCAAGTCCCTCTTGGACCGGGTGGCCCAGGGGGAGGTGCAGGAGGTCATCATGGCCACCAACCCGGACACCGAGGGGGAGGCCACCGCCATGTACCTCTCCCGGCTGCTCAAGCCCTTTGGGGTGAAGGTCACCCGCCTGGCCTACGGCGTGCCGGTGGGGGGCCACCTGGAGTACGCCGACGACGCCACCCTCATGCGGGCCCTGGAGGGCCGGCGGGAGATGTGAGGGCCGGCCACGCTTTCCCAGTAAAAAAACCGGACCCAGTCCCTTCTCAGAAGGGGGCTGGGTCCGGTTTTTCGATTTCAGCGGGCGTTCTGCCGCAGGACGGCCTCCATGGCCTTGCCTTTGGCCAGCTCGTCCACCAGTTTGTCCAGGTAGCGCATCTCCCGCATGAGGGGGTCCTCCACAGCTTCCACCCGCACGCCGCAGACCACGCCTTTGATCTTCTCCCGGTTGGGGTTGGGGTGGGGGGCCTGGCGGAAGAAGTCCCCATAGGTCAGGTCCGTGTCCATGGCCTGGAGTAAAAACTCCGGGGAATACCCGGTGAGCCAGGCGGTCACCTGGTGGACCTCCTCCTCGGTCCGCCCTTTCTTGACGGCCTTGTCCAACAGCAGACGGTAGATTTTCCCGAATCGCATGCGAAAAACGGTCTCATTGCTTGCCATAACGTGGGCTCCTTTCTAGGAAGGTAGAGGGGGAACCGGCGGGAAGGGCGGCGAAGGCCTGCAAATAGGTGTGCAGGGCCTCCGGAGTGTCCGCCAGCGCCACCGCGCCGGCGGCCTGCATGGCCGCAGCTTCCCCATACCCCCAGGTGACCCCGATGGTGGGGATGCCGTGGTCCTTGGCCCCCAGCACGTCGTAGTCCGTGTCCCCCACCATGACGGCCCGGCCGGGGTCCCCGATCTGGGCCAGCAGGTGGGCGATGACGTCGGCCTTGGTCTCCCGGCCTACGGCGGGGTCGGCCCCGCAGATCAGGGTGAAGTGGTGGGCCAGCTGGAAGTGCTCCAGCACCTCGATGGCGGTGACCTGGGGCTTGGAAGTGGCCACATACAGGGAGAAACCCTCTGCCTGCAGCCGGGCCAGCAGGTCCGCGATGCCGGGGTAGGGGGTGTTTTCAAACTTGCCGATGGGGATGTACCGGGCCCGGAAGATCCGGATGGCCTCCTCGATCCCCGCCTCCGGCACCCCGAACCGGGCGAAGGTCTGCCGCAGGGGCGGGCCCACGAAGACCCGCAGCTGGTCCCGGTTTGCCACCGGAATGCCGAAGTGTTCCAGGGCGGGGAGGGCGGAGTTCATGATCCCCGGGCCGGAGTCGGTGAGGGTGCCGTCTAAGTCAAAGAAAATGGCGTTGCGCATGGCGGTTGTCCTTTCGTGCCGAATTGCTGCCCGTATTATACGACACAATGCCAGGGATGGCAACCCGGCTGCCGGGCAGAAAAACGCCCCCGCCGGTTCATCCGACAGGGGCGCAGAGGAAAGTTAGGGCTTCTGGGACAGGTCCATAGGGGAAGCGCCAGGGAGGAAAAACGTGGTGGCGGCGAAGATCACGGCCTTTCCAGACAGCTTCACCCGGTCCCCCTCCAGGGTGCCGTAGAGGGTGCCGCCCCGGGGGGAGGCCTGCCAGGCCACCAGATTGTCCTTTCCCAGGACCCGGGCCCAGTAGGGGAAGATGTGGCAGTGGCCGGAGCCGCACACCGGGTCCTCCGGCACCCCGCACTTGGGGGCAAAGGAGCGGGAGACGCAGTCTGCCGCCCGGCCCCGGGCGGTGGCGTGTTGGAGGAGGCCCTCCAGCCCTCTGAGGGCCGCCTGGTCCGGGGTGAGGCCCCCCACGGTCTCCTCCCGGTCAAAGACGCACAGCAGGTCCCGGCCCAGGTAGGCGGCGGTGGGCCTGGCCCCGAAGGCGGCGGCCATGGCCTCGGTCACCGGGACGGGGGAGAGGGTGTAGGCGGGGAAGTCCATCTCGTACCGGTCCCCCTGCTTCTGGACGGGGAGGGGGCCGCTGCAGGTGTGGAAGGTGACCTGCTGCCGGCCGGGCTCCAGCTGGGTGAGCACCACATGGGCGGCTGCCAGGGTGGCGTGGCCGCAGAGGTCAATCTCCCCGGCGGGGGTGAACCACCGCAGGGCATAGTCGTCGCCGGTTTTCGTCAGGAAAGCGGTCTCGGAGAGGTTGTTCTCCTGGGCCACCCTTTGCATCAGGGCCTCCGGCAGGGGCTGGAGACAGACGGCGGCGGGATTCCCGGCGAAGAGCTGGTCGGTGAAGGCGTCCACAATGAACTGAGAGGGGAGAGTGGTCATGGCGTGCCCTCCTCTTGCCCGGCCTTCTGGAACACATGGACCCGGAAGGAGACGGTGGTGTCCAGGCTGGGCAGGGCGGCCAGCCGGGCCGCCCCCTCCTTGGGGGTCTTCCAGAAGTAGGGGGTCATTTGGAACAGGTCCTGGATGGTCTGGGGGTCAGGCAGGTGGGCGGTGAAGTCCACTTCCCGGATGGCCCGGTAGGCAAAGCCGGGGTAGGGAGTCTGCTTCTCCTCATTGGGGTAGGGCCGGTCGTAGAGGACCTGCTTGAGCTCCCACAGGTGCCGGGCCCCGGGCACCACGTAGAGGAACCAGCCCCCCGGTTTCAGCACCCGCCAAAACTCCGTGAGGGCCAGGGGGGAGAAGCAGTCCACCAAGAGGTCCGCCACCCCGTCGGCCACCGGCAGGTGGTACACCGAGGCCACGGCGAACTCCCCGTCGGGGACCCGCTTGGCCGCCCGGCGCAGGGCGTGTTTGGACAGGTCCACCCCCGCCAGCCGGGGGGACTTCCCCGCCTGGGCCAGGGTTTGGAAGAGGCCGGCGCTGTAGTACCCCTCCCCGCAGCCGGCGTCCAGGAGGACGGGGCGGTCTGGGGTGTGGGCCAGGGCCAGCTGGGCCAGGGTCTCCCGCAGGGGGGCATAGTGGTCCCCGGAGAGGAAGCGGTTCCGGGCGGCGGCCATGCCCTTGTCGTCCCCCGGGTCCTTGGCGTGTTTTTGGTTGGCGGGGAGCAGGTGAACGTACCCCGCCGCCCCCCGGTCAAAGCTGTGGCCTTGGGGGCAGTGGTAGCGGCGGTCCTCCCGGTCCAGGGGCTGGGCGCACAGGGGGCAGCGAAAGAGACTTTCCATGGGAGCAGACTTCCTTTCCGGGGAGAATTACAGGGCCACCACGGCCTTTACCAGTTCTGGGGGCTTTTCCGCCATGAGGCGGAAGGCGGTTTCCACCTGCTCTAGGCCCTGGAACCGGTGGGTGATCAGGGGGACGGGGTCCACCCGGCCGTACTGGAGGAGGGCCAGGAGCTTTTCCATCCGCCCCCGGCCCCCGGGGCACTCGCCCCCCCGGATGGTCTTGTTGCCCATGCCGAAGCCGTAGCGGACGTTGTTCACGGGCAGGTCCCCGTAGGTGGTGAAGTAGTTCACGTTCCCCACGGTGCCCCCCCAGCGGACCATGGCCACCGCCTGGCCCAGGGCCTCAGTGCCGCCTCCGGCGCAGATGCAGCAGTCCGCCCCCTGCTTGTGGGTGAGGGCGTACACCTGGCGGGTGATGTCCCCCTCCTTATAATTGAGCACATCGGTGGCGCCGTAGAACCGGGCCAGTTCCACCCCCGCCTTTCGGCTGCCGATGGCCAGGATCCGCCCAGCCCCCCGGAGCCGGGCCCCGGCGATGGCCATGAGGCCCACCGGGCCCACCCCCATGACCACCACCGTGTCCCCAGGCTGGACGTCGGCCAGCTGGGCCCCGTAGAGGCCGGTGTTGAGCATGTCGGCGGCCATTACCGCCCCCTCCCAGGAGACCCCCGGGGGGATCCGGGCGGCGTTGGCGTCCAGGTCCCGGATGAGGGCGTACTCCGCCATGAGGCCGTCCTCAGAGTTGGAGAGCTTCTGCCCGGTGATGAGGCCGCTGCAGTGCTGGTGGGCCCCCAGCTGGGAGGGGACGGTGCGCCAGTCCGGGGTCACCGGGGGGACCACCACGACCTCCCCAACCTGGAAGTCCTTGACCCCTTCCCCCACGGCGACGATCTCCCCCAGACCCTCGTGGCCCAGGATGCGGTGGGGGGCCAGGCAGTTGATGGCCACGTTGTGGACGTCCGAGGTGCAGGGGGCCACCAGCAGGGGACGGATGACCCCGTCCACCCCGGTGGGTTTGGGGATCTCCTTCTCGATCCAACCGGCTTGGCCCTGGGACAGATAGGCAAAGGCGCGCATAGGGAACCCTCCTGATTACCATGGTTTTCCCCAGTGTAGCACAGCCGGCAGGCCGGCGCAAGGGCGGTTACTGGACTTCTGCCCCACCCCACTCCACCACAGTGAACCCAGTGCGGGGGGTGGGGGTGAGAACTTGGGGCGGAACCTCCACCGGCTCCTCCAACCCCTTCCAGGCCATGAAGACCCGGAGAAGGGTGTCAGGGGCAGGGGAGATGGAGAGGGCGGCGTTCTCGGTGTACACCTCGTCCTGGAAGGCGATGAGGTTGTAGGGGTTGCCCTCCATCTTGGGCAGCCAGTAGATAAGGAACTCGTTGGCCTCCTGGTCGGTGAGGCCCAGGGCGGCCAGGGCCTCCTCCAGGAAGGCGGCGGTGTCCTCGCCGGGGACCACAAAACCTTCCGAGAAGTCATACTCCACCGGGGAGATGCCCTCCCAGAAGAGGCAGTAGTAGTTCCGTCCGGTGGCGGGATCGGTGAGGGTGCCGTCGGGGTGGGCGGTGACGGTCCAGCCGTCCCCATAGGCGGGGTAGGTGGTGGTGAGCTGGCCGGTATAGTCCAGCTGGACGGAGACGGTGGTTTCTCCTTCGGGATAGAGGTAGATGACAGGCTTGGCGGAGGTGGAGCCGGGGGAGATTCCGCAGCCCGCCAGGGCCAGCAGGCCGCAGCAGGCCAGCAAGCACAAGAGAAGGTATCGTTTTTTCATGGGGGGACTCCTTTCCATAGCATTCCTTCGGGGGTGGTGTGAGGGGTGTGGGAATGGGGTTCCCACTTTATAGAGTAAGACGCTGAGAGAGAGGAAAAGTTCCCGGATACTTTTATTTTATCAACAACCCCCAAAATGGCAAGAAGAAACAAAGGAAAGGGGCAAGAAAGAGATGGTATTGTGGAAACCCTCAAAATCCCAAGGGGGAGACCGCCGCCAAGGTGGGGGCCTGACTTGTGTTTTCCGCAAAGTATGATATAATACCCGGAAAGTGACGCCACGGCGTCTTTCCGGTCCCTTCCCCTGGGGTGGCACCCCGGGGCGAGAGGGTACCCACGAAACACACGCTCCGCTGGCCGGCCCTGCCGGCCGGAGAAAAGGAGGAAGCCATGCAGGAACTCATCGCCCGCCTGGGGGCGATTTTCTCCCAGCTGGGGGAGCAAGTCCAAGCTGCGCTGCAGAACCCAGATACCGGCGCGGCCATTGCCGCGGCCATCGACGTGATTTTGCCGGTGGCCTGCGGTATTTTGCGGGTGGTGGCCATCCCCATTGCCATTTTGATCATCGTCCGCTGCCTCATGTCCCTGTTCCGGGAGAAGACGGGCAAAGAGATCTGGGGCTGGCTCACCCTGGCCGACGGGACCAAGCTGGACCTGTGCCATTGGGAGAATGCCATCGGCCGGGGAGCCTGGGTCGATGTCAGCCTGGATTTTCCCACCGTCTCCCGCAGCCACGCCGCCCTGCTCCGGGACGATAAGGGGAACTGGAAACTCCAACCCCTGCAAACCAAAAACGGCACCCGGCTCAACGGGAAAAAAGTCACCCACACCACCCCCCTGAAAACCGGGGACATCATTGACCTAGGGGGGGTGGGCATGGAGTTCTACGCCATCAGTGAGGCCGAAGAGCGGGAACAGGCCATGCGCTGGGGGGTGGCGGAACGCCCCCTGAGCCCAGGCCGCACCCTGGGGTACCTGACGGTGTTTCAGATCATGATGGCCGTCCAGTGCATCCCGGGGCGGGAGGTCCAGCAGGTGGTGATGATCGCCGGGGCCTTTGCCATCCTCATGGCGGCCATGTGGGTGACCTACCTGATCTACCGCTCCATGAAGCGCACGGCCTTTGAGGTGGAGACCATAGCTTTCTTCCTCTGCACCCTCTCCTTCGCGGTGGCGGCAGCCTATGACCCTTCCAATCTGCTCACCCAGACCATCTGCGTCATTGCGGGCATTGTGGTGTTCCTGGTGCTCAGCGTGCTGCTGCGGGACCTGAAATCCACGGTCTCCCTGCGCTGGCCGGTGGCCATCTTTACCTGCCTGCTGCTGATCTTCAACGTGCTCTTTGGTTCCCAGCTCTTCGGGGCCCGGAACTGGATCCATATCGGCCCCATCGGCTTTCAGCCCTCGGAGTTTGTGAAGATCGCCTTCATCTTCACCGGGGCGGCCACCCTGGACCGGCTCTTTGCCCGGCGAAACCTGATCTTTACCATCCTCTTCTGCGGCTTCTGTATGGGCTGCCTGGCCCTGATGAGTGACTTTGGTACCGCCCTCATCTTCTTTGTGGCCCTTCTGGTCATCGCCTTCCTCCGGTCGGGGGACATTGGGTTTGTGGGCCTTATGGCCACCGCCGCCGGGGCGGGGGGATGGATGATCCTCCAGTTCAAGCCCTACATTGCCAACCGCTTCGGGGCCTGGCGCCATGTGTGGGAGCACGCCGCCGACTCCGGGGGCTTCCAGCAGACCCGTACCATGTCCGCCATCGCCAGCGGCGGCCTCTTCGGCAAGGGGACGGGGGACGATGTGTTCCTGAAAAACATCGGCGCGGCCAACACCGACCTGGTCTTCGGCGTCATCAGCGAGCAGTTCGGCCTGATCCTGGCCCTGTGCGCGGTGTTTCTGATCCTGGTGCTGGTGGTCTACGCCTCCCGGTGCGCGGCCACGGCCCGGTCCAGCTACTATGTCATTGCCGCCAACTCTGCTGCGGCCATGCTGGTGTTCCAGACCACCCTCAACGTGCTGGGGGCGGTGGACATCCTCCCCCTTACCGGGGTGACCTTCCCCTTCGTCTCCCTGGGCGGGTCTAGTATGATCTCCTGCTGGGGCTTGCTGGCCTTCCTCAAGGCGGCGGACACCCGGCCCAACGCCAGCTTCACCTTGAAGCTGCCCAAGCGGATCCGAGGGTGGATCCCACCGGACTCCGACCGGATCTATGACGACCGGTACAACGGCTGGTACGATGACTACGATGAGGACGGCTATGACGATTACGACGATTACGATGACTACGATGATTATGACGATGATGCGGAGTACGACGATTACGACGGCTACGACTACGATGACTATGACGACCGGTACGATGACGACAGGGACGGTTACCGGAACGCCTACGGCCGAGACGCGCCCCCAGGGCGGGAGGACTTGGCCCGGGACCCGGGCAGTTGGGACGACCTGATTGACGGGCCCCTCTGGCCGGAAGGGGAGGATCCCCTCACCGGCCGGCCCCGCACCGGGGAGAGCCGCCGGACAGAAAGGGGGAGACGCCCATGAAACGACTGAAACGACGGACCATCATCGCCCTGGTCCTGGCCGCTGCCTTTGCCGCAGGGATGGTATTCTTCCTGGTGCAGTGGCTGTGGAAAGGGGACGAATGGGTGGGTTTCTTCGGGTCCCAGTACTACAACTCCGGCGCCATCTATGACACCAATGGCGTCCTCCTCTACAACGGGGAGACGGGGGAGTACGCGGAAAACCGTGCCACCCGAGTGGCCACCCTCCACCTGGTGGGGGACCAGAACTTCGGCACTTCTCTGCGCTCGGTGCTCTCCGACCGGCTCACGGGGTACAACCCCATCACCGGCACCGCCCTGGGCAGCCACGATGTGCACCTGACCTTGGATGCCTCCCTGAATGAAACGGCCTACGCCGCCCTCAACGGCCACAAAGGGGTGGTGGCGGTGTACGATTATACCACCGGGGACATCAAGTGCCTGGTCAGTTCCCCCTCCTATGACCCCAACAATCCCCCGTCGGATGTCAACGAGAATTCCGCCTATGAAGGGGTGTACTTAAACCGCTTCTTCTCCAGCACCTACCCCCCCGGCTCGGTGTTTAAGATCATCACCACCGCCGCGGCCATTGAGGAGAAGGATGACCTGGACCAGTTCCGCTACACCTGCACCGGCAGCCTGGAGGTGGGGGGCGATGTGATCACCTGCCCCTATGCCCACGGGGCGGACATGGACATCAACCAGTGCCTGGCCTGCTCCTGCAACGGGGCTTACGCCACCCTGGCCATGGAGCTGGGGGGCAGCACCCTGGCCAAGTACGTGGAGCAGGCGGGCCTGCTGGACTCCCTGAATGTCAACGGCATCTCCACCGCTTCCGGCAGCTTTGTGGCGGAGGAGGACGGCAGCGCCTACCTGGGCTGGTCCGGGGTGGGCCAGGACAAGGACCTGGTGAACCCCTGCTCTCTGCTGGCCTTTATGGGGAGCATCGCCAACGAGGGCGAGGCCGTGGTGCCCAACCTGGTGGGCAGCGAGACCATCGGCGGCACCGCCATCCCCGCCGCCCTGCCCGACGGGAAGGACACCTATGAGACCTACAGCGCAGAGACCTGCCAGCGCCTGAAAGAGATGATGCGCAACAACGTGGTCACCGAGTATGGCCAGAGCCAGTTTGGCGACCTGGCGGTGTGCGCCAAGTCGGGTACCGCTGAGGTGGGTGGGGGTGCGGAGCCCCACGCCTGGTTCGCCGGGTTCATCGACGATCCTGACCACCCCTTGGCCTTCGTGGTCCTGGTGGAAAACGGCAGCGCCGGGGCCCGGGTGGCCGGTTCCGTGGCCGCCCAAGTGCTGGCCCAGGCCACCGCGGAGTGATTCCCGCAAAAGCGTCTCCGAACGCGAAGAAACAGCCCCAAGGCATGGGATGGGTTTCCGTGCCTTGGGGCTGTTGGACTGTCTGGGGTGTCAAAAACTGGTGCGGAAGAGGGGGATGGCGTTGATCACCGGCTCCTCATAGGGGTGGACGGCTTTCACCGCGGCGATGATCTGGTCCACCTCCTCGGTCCGGCAGGTGACCTCCACTTTGAGTTCGGCCTCCTGGCTCACCTGGCCGGGGGTGCCCAGGTAAGGGTGGGTCCCCTCCAGGGGCCGCCAGCAGCTGGTGACGGGGTGGTAGGACAAACAGCTGTCGTACCGGCCGATGTGCCCGGCGTCGGCCTGGCGCAGGGCCGCCTGGACAGCCTCCAGGTGGGATGGGGGGAGGAAGATCTCCAGCTTACAGTAGGGGAAGTCAAGCATAGGCGGGGCTCCTTTCGGTGTTTCCTTTAGGATACACCACGGGGCGGGGGATGTCTACTGTGGCCGACGCGCCTGGGGGCGGGGGCCCCGCTGAGGCGGCAGGTGGTCTCGTTGGGACCATCGCAGGTCCAGACCTGCGAGGTGGTTTCCCGCCCGGTCCCGGGCGGGGGATCCAGGCTTTCTCTAG
>URCB01000020.1 GCA_900546255.1 uncultured Eubacteriales bacterium | reverse complement strand
CTCCGCCGGCCAAAACATCCCTCTCACCCCGAGAGTGCCGGCTTCGCCGGCGCGGTTCGGGGTGCCTCCCCCAATTTTGGGAGGAGCAACGGGCCAGGCAGAACACCCGACACCCCCGTACACTGCCCTTCCGAACGAAGCGCCAACCTTCCGGGCTCCTCCCAAAATTCCTTATCTTATCCGGATTCTCGGATCCATATACTGATACAGCACATCGGCAATGAAGTTCACCACCACCACCCAGGTCGCCAGCAGAATGACCACCGCCTGGGCCACCGGGAAGTCCCGGCTGCCGATGGAGGACAGCAGCAGCTGCCCCAGCCCGGGCACGGCAAAGACCTGCTCCACCACAATGCTCCCCGCCACCAGCTCGGCGGCGGTGACCCCCAAAAAGGCGATCACGGGGATGATGGCGTTGCGCAGGGCGTGCTTTTTCAGGGCGTCCACCCGGGTCCAGCCCCGGCTGAAGGCGGTGCGGATGTAGTCCTTCTCCATCTCATCCAGGATGGAGGAGCGGAGCATCTTCACCGTCATAGCAATCCGGGACAGGGCCACCGCCAGGGCAGGGAAGAGCATGTAGAGCAGAAAGCCCCCCGGATCCTCCCCAAAGGTGACAAACCTGCCCGGGACAAACACCCGCAAGGTGATGCCGAACACGAAGCACAGCAGGATGCCCACAAACACCGGCGGGATGGACATGCACACCTGGTTGAACACCGTGATGGCCCGGTCCAGCTTGCCGCCGGCCCGTTTGGCCGTGGCAATGCCGATGGGGAAGGACGCCGCCACCGTAATGGCAAAGCCCAGAAGCACCAAGGTGGCCGTGGCGGGGAGTTTTTCCAGCACCATGTCCTTCACCGGAAGGCTGTAGCTGTAGCTGGTGCCCCAGTCACCCTGGACAAAATCCCCCACCCAGCGGGCATAGCGGACCAGAACGGGGTCGTCCAACCCCAGTTCCGCCTCCAACTCCGCCACGGTTTCCGGGGTGGCGTTGGTGCCCAGCATACTGGTGGCGGGGGAGCCGGGAATCACCTGGAAAGCCAGGAAGGCGAGAAGAGAAACGATGAACAATGTAATAATGAGAGTGAGGATCTTGCGCAGAATGAATTTCATCTTCCCGCCCTCCTTTCTTTCTCTTGGGCTCTCGGCTCCCCCGGCGCTGTGGCTAGGGGATTACTGGACGTAGTGGACCGTGGACAGATCCATCACATACAGGGGGTAGAACTGGTACCCCTCCAGGTTGGACTTCAGGAGCACGAAGTCCGGCAGGTCCTGGATGTAGACGTTGGCCGCCGTCTCGGACAGCAGGGCAGCCGCCTGCTTATACAGGTCGGTCTGCTGGGCATCGTCGGTGGTGGCTGCCGCCTGGGCCATGAGGGAATCGTACTCGGGGTTGTTGTAGTTGATCATGTTGTTCCCGTCGGTGCTCACCCAGCGGTTGAGCAGGGCCCCGGCGCTGAGGTTGGAGGCGTCAAAGCCCACCACGGTGCTCTCAAAGTCCCGGCCCATGTAGGTCTCGGACAGCCAGGTCTCCCACTCCACGGGGTTGATGGTGGCCGTGATGCCCACCCGGGACAGCTGCTCCACAATGACCTCCGCCACGTTCATGTGGGGGGTGTAGTTGGAGGGGACGGTGATGGTCATGGAGAACCCGTCGGGATAGCCCGCCTGGGTGAGCAGCTCCTTGGCCTTCTCCGTGTCATAGGGGTAGGCGTCGTTGAGGCTCTCATCGTAGTACTTGGTGAAGGCGGGGTAGATGGAGGTGCCCACCTTGGTGCCGTGGCCCTCGGCGGTGAGCTCCATGATCTCGTCCACGTCGATGGCATAGCACAGGGCCTGGCGGACCTGCTCATTGTTGAAGGGCTCCACGTTGTTGTTCAGGTACAGGGCCTGCACCAGGTTCATGGTACCCTCCAGGGTCTTGTAGGTCCCCTCGCCGATGGTGTTCACCTGGTCGATGGTCAGGTGGACGGCCATGTCCACCGACTCTGCCGACAGGGCAGACATCAGGGCGTTGGAGTCCTCAAAGATCTGGAAGGTCACCTTGTCCAGGGAAGCCCCCTCGCCCCAGTAGTCGGCAAACTTCTCCATCACCAGGTTCTGCTGCACCGACCGGGACACGAACCGGAAGGGCCCGGTGCCCACGGGGGCGGTGGCCTGGTCGGTGTAATCGTCGGGGACGATGTACACCATGCCCACATAGCTGAGGAAGTCGGGGTTGGCCTCAGACAGGGTGACGGTGATGGTATTGCCGTCGGCAGTTACACTTTCTACAGCAGAAAGCGCCGCGGCCAGGGCGGTGTCCACCGTGGTCTCGGCGCAGGTTTCAAAGGAATAAATCACGTCATCGGTGGTGACCTCTTCCCCATTGTGGAAGAGGACGCCCTCCCGCAGGGGGAAGGTGTAGGTGAGGCCATCCTCAGACACGGTACTGTCCGAGGCCACGGCGGGGACATACTCCCCCGTGGAGGTGGGCTTCACCAAGCCCTCGTAGACGTTGAATAAGACCTCTCTGGTTCCTGCTGCCGTCATCTGATACGGGTCAAGACTGTCTCCCAGGTCTTGCGAGATGCCAACCACCAGCTCGCCGCCGGTGACTGCCTCGCCGGAAGTGCTTGTTCCGTCGCTGCCGGTGCCGCCTACTTCACTTTGGCTCTCGTCTCCGCAGGCGCAGAGTACAGTGACCAGAAGCAGGGCCGACAGGAAAAGTGCGAAAATGCGTTTTTTCATGAACTTCTCCTTCCGCCGCAGGGGTATCTGCGGCGTTACAACAAAATAGCATCTCCCATTATTAAATTGTCGGTTGCAGTGTACCACCCTTTGCCCCAAATTACAAGCAAAACTTTGCCAAAGTGCAAAGTTTTTTAGGGGTGTTTTGGTTAGTTGTGGGCAACTTTTCACACCCTACCACCAATGGGGGTATTCCCCTGGACATTCCGGGGAAAACATGCTATCGTAACCTGGGAAATCCGCCATGCAACCGCCGGTTGACAACATTCCAGCCCCGCTTGGTGGCCTGCAACCGGGGATTCTGCTAAGGTAAGGGCAGAAAACCAGGGCCGCCGTGCCCGACACAAGGAGGACCCAAACCATGATTTTGGCCGATAAGATTACCGAACTGCGCAAGCGCAGCGGCTGGTCCCAGGAGGAGCTGGCCGGCCGGCTGGGGGTGTCCCGCCAGGCGGTGTCCAAGTGGGAGAGCGCCGCCTCCATCCCCGACCTGGACAAGATCCTCAAACTCAGCCAGCTCTTTGACGTGAGCACCGACACCTTACTGAAAGATGAGATCGACCTGGCCGACGCCCTCCCCGGGGAGCTGCCCCCGCCCTCGGAGGCCCCGGAGGAAGCGCCCCTGCCCGTCCGCACCCTCACCCTGGAAATGGTCCACGACTACCTGGCCACCGTCCGGGTTCAGGCGGGGCGCTTGGCCCTGGGGGTGGCTCTGTGCATCCTCTCCCCCACGGTGCTGATTTTGCTGGGGGGCCTGTCCGACTACGAGGGGGGCTACCGCATCCCGGAGAACCTGGCCGGGGGCGTGGGGACCGCCATCCTCCTGCTGATCATCGCCGGGGCGGTGGCCCTCTTTCTCTCCTACGGCCGGCGGATGGAGCCCTACGAGGCCTGGGAGCACGAGCCGGTGGAGCTGGCCTACGGCGTCACCGGCATGGTGGAGAAGGAGAAGGCCCTGTACGAAGGGCAGCACACCCGCCTGCTGATCCTGGGGGTGGGGCTGTGCATCCTGGCCGCCGTGCCCCTGTTCGTGGCCGCCGCCGTGGTGGAGGATGGGATGCTCCTGATCGCCGCGGTGGACCTGCTCCTGCTGCTGGTGGCGGCCGGGGTCTTTCTCCTGGTCAAGACCTGCACCCTCTTCGGGGCCTTCCAACTCCTCCTGGAGGAGGGGGACTACCGCCGGGGCAGGAAGCTGGAGGACCAGCGCAACGAGGCGGTAAGCACCATCTACTGGTGCGCCGTCACCGCCGTCTACCTGGCCTGGAGCTTCCTCTCCGGGGACTGGCACATCACCTGGGTGGTCTGGCCGGTGGCCGGGGTGTTCTGGGGGGTGATCGCAGGCATCCTCTCCCTGGTGCGGCGGTCCCGTTCCAAGTCTTAACGCCAGTGCGCCCGCTGAATGCGAACACCCCACCGGCCCAGCCGGTGGGGTGTTCGCACGCTATCAGAGCTTCCTTCCTGCGGCCGTCCCCTGAAGAGGCATCGAAAAAGTCCCACACTCACACGCTTTCCCCAGGCGTGCATTCCTTCCGTTCCTGCATCGTTTCGGGCCGCTCAGGGTTTTGTTTGGACAAAAGACATACCGTCTCCACATGCCCCGTCCGCGGGAACAGATCCACCGCCTCCGCCTGCTGGAGCAGGTAGCCCCCCTCCCGCAGCCGCTTCACATCCCGGCCCAGGGTGGCCGGGTCGCAGGAGACGTACACCACCCGCTGGGGGGCCATCTGGACAATGGCCTCCACCACCTCGGGGGAGATCCCCTTCCGAGGCGGGTCCACGCAGATCACGTCGGGGCGGAGCCCCCGGCGGGCCAGCTCCTGGGCGGCCTGGCCGGCGTCGGCGCAGAGAAACTCCGCATTCTCCACCCCGTTGCGCCGGGCGTTGGCCTGGGCGTCCTCCACTGCGGCGGGGATCACCTCCGCCCCGATGGCCCGCCCTGCCTGGCGGGCCATCACCAGGGTGATGGTGCCGATGCCGCAGTAGAGGTCCACCACCGTCTCCCGCCCGGTGAGGCCAGCAAAGGCCAGGGCCCGGCCATAGAGGACCTCCGCCTGCTCCCGGTTCACCTGGTAGAAGGAGGGGACCGACAGGCGGAACTCCAGCCCGCACAGGGTGTCCTCCAGGTAGTCCTGCCCCCAAAGGGTGCGGTAGGTCTTGCCCAGGATCACATTGGTCTTCTCCCGGTTCACCGAGAGGACCACCCCCACCAGGTTGGGCTCCGCCTGGCGGAGGGCCTGGACCAGGGCCGCCTCCTGGGGCAGCGCCTCCCCGTTGGCAATCACCGCGCACAGGGACTGCCCCTTCCGGTTGGTGCGCACGTAGAAGTGGCGGAGCAGCCCCCGGTGGGCCTTCTCGTCATAGGCGGGGATGTGGTGGGCCGCCATCCAATCCCGAAAGGCCCCCCGGAGCCGGGTGGCCGCCATGGGCTGGAGCAGGCAGTCCGGCGCGTCGATGACGTCATGGCTCCGGGCCCGGAAGAAGCCCACTTTGGGCCCCTCTGCCACGGGGAACTGGATCTTGTTCCGGTACCGGTCCGGGTCCTTGGCCCCGTGGATCCCCGTCACCTCCCCCTCCCAGCCGCCGATGCGCTGGAGGGCGTCCTGGACCTTCTGCCGCTTGAAGGCCAGCTCCTCGGCATAGGTCATGTGCCGCAGCTGGCACCCCCCGCACTGGGGGTACCGGGGGCAGTCGGGCACTTGGCGGCCAGGGGAGGGCTCCAGCACCTGGTCCACCTTTCCCCAGGCAGCGGTTTTGCCCACCTTTAATAAATGCACCTGGCACAGCTCCCCCCGAAGGGCCCCTTTCACGAACACCGCCTGGCCCTCCAGCCGGGCCACGCCCTCCCCAGCGCTGCCATAGCCCTGGATGCGCAGGGGATATCTCTCGTTCTTCTTCGCCGCCATAGTGGGCACCCTCCTTGTGCATTTCTTGGCTCCCAGTATAGCATACCTGCCGGCCGGGGGGAAGGGGGACAATCCCCCCTCCCGCGCCCCGCCCTTGACTTCTTTGTATTATCTGATATAATACAAATGATACAAATAGGAAGGAGGGTCCCGCCATGATCCTGCGGATTGACATGGCCAGCCAGGTGCCCATCTATGTGCAGCTGCGCAACGAGATTGTCCGGGGCATTGCCCGGGGGGAGTTCGCCGTGGGGGAGAGCCTGCCCACCGTCCGCCAACTGGCGGCGGACCTGGGGGTGAATACCATGACGGTGAGCAAAGCCTACCAAGCCCTGAAGGCGGAAGGCTTTTTGGAGACCGACCGCCGCCACGGGGCCACCGTCTGCCGGGCGGGGGACCCCAACGGGGTCTTTCGGGAAAAACTGGCGGAGGAGCTGGAGCTCCTCATCGCCGAGGCCAAGCTGAAGGGGGTGCCCCGGGAGGAGTTCTTCTCCCTGTGCACCGCCGCCTTCGCGGGAATGGAGGGGTAACCATGCTGCTCTTTATCATCTTTTTGTTCTGTGACCTGCTGATGGTGGGGGTCTTTTTCGCCGTCTACGGGGGCAAGCGCCCCTATGCCGAGGGGATGCTCCTGGGCGTCCACCTGCCCCAGGAGGCCGCCGACCAGGCGGAAGTGGTTGCGTTGATGGACACCTTCCGCCGGCGGACCCGGCGGTTCTACCTGGTCAACCTGATCCTGGGGGTGGCCGTGTGCCTGGTGACCTTCTGGCGCTTCTCCCCCTTTTTGATCCTCTGGTGCTTGTGGCTGGTGGAATTCGTCATCGGTGCCCAGTGGCTCCTCCTGGGCACCCACCGAACCCTCTACGACCTGAAGATGGCCCGGGGCTGGGTGGTGGGGGAGCCCGCCACCTTCGCCGCCGCAGACACCCGGGCCTCCGCCCAGCGGCGGGGGCCCAGCCTGGTGTGGCACCTGCTGCCCTGCGGCCTCATCCTGACCACCCTGCTGCTCCCTGGGGTACGGGACTTCCTGCTGACCCAGGGCAGCGGCTGGGGCCTGCTGGGCAGCGGCCTGGCCATCAGCCTCACCCTCTGGGCCCTCCACGCCGTCCTGTCCCGCCGGGGGAACAAGGTCTACAGCCAAGACACCGCGGTGAACCAGGCGGTCAACCGCCTGGAGCGCCAGGTGTGGGGCTGGACCCTCCTCCTCAGCAGCCTCTTTAACGCCGCGGCCTGCTGGAGCGCTGCCTGGTGGATGGCGCGGGCCCACTGGGTGGGGCACACCGCCTACGGGATCTACCTGGTCCTGGAGCTGCTCCCCGCCGCCATTTTTCTCACCGGGATGCTTTGGATGGCCCGAAGACGGCGGCAGATCCTGGCCGCCGACCCCGTCCCCCTGGTGGTGGACGACGATGTCTACTGGCGAAAAGGCTGGTACGAAAACCCCAACGACCCCCGCTGGCTGGTCCAGGACCGGTTGGTACCCTACAACTACTCCATGAACATGGCCAAACCCGGGGCCTGGGGCGGGACCATCGCCCTGTTGGCGGGGGTGGGGATCCTCCTGGTGGGGCTGTGCGTCCTCTTCCTCTGGGCGGATTTTGGCGGCTCCTCGGTGTCCATCACCTCGGAGCGGGTGGCGGTGTCTGCCTTTCTCTACGACACGGAGGTGGCCCCCCAAGACATCCAGTCCGTCACCCTTCTGGAGGCCCTGCCGGAGGATGACTACGTCCGCACCAACGGCCTGGACGACGGCCGCCGCCTCATCGGCCACTTCCGCGGCCGGGAGACCGGCCCCTGTGAGATGTACCTCTACACCGCCGCCTCCCCCATCCTGGCGGTGGAGACGGGGGAGGGCACCCTCTATTTCAACAGCCAGGACCCCGCCCAGACCCAAACCTGGTACGCAGACCTGCTGGCCGTCACCGCCGGGATGTAAGCGTCCGCTGCGTGCTCGCCCCGATCTCCTGCACCTTTCTCTTGACGCTCTGCCTGGACAGCGCGTATAATATAAGGTACTGTAGTACCCTCCAGGAGGTGGCGCTTGTGGCAGAACCCAAGAAATCCTTTTTCCAACGGCACCCGGGCTTTGACCTGTACAGCCTGTTTTGGTTCCTTCTCTTTCTGATCCTGGCCGCCTTAGGACGCTTCTTCCTGCCGCTGTGGATCCCCGCCGCCGTGGTGCTGGTGTACCTGCTGATCCGCCTGCTGTCCAAAAACCAGGAGAAGCGGCAGGTGGAAAACGCCCGTTTCCTGGCCCTCTCCCGGTCGGCCTTCCGCTGGTTCCGCCGCAAAAAACAGATGCAGACCGACACCCAGTACTACTACTTCCGCTGCCCCACCTGCGGCCAATCCATGCGGCTGCCCCGGGGGGTGGGGAAGGTAGAGGTCACCTGCCGGTCCTGCTCCTCCCATTTTTTGATCCAGTCTTGACCGCCGTGGCCCCCCAGGGGGCCACGGTTTTCCCCCTCGAAACAGCAAAAAGGAACGCGGCTGCCCAGCCGCGTTCCTTTTTTGCTTGTCTTTCCAAAGATTATGGGTTGTCCGCCCGCTTCTGCAGCTGGGTGCCGCACACGGGGCAGCGTCCCGCCCCTTCGCGGTACCAGGTGCCGCAGTGGGTGCAGTGGACCATCGGCCCGGCGGGCGGGGCCGGCGGCGTCTGGGTTTCCGTCCCCTGGTCCGCCCTGCTGCCTGCAGGGGCAGCGCCGGTGAGCCGGTCCAGCTTCTGGTTGATCTCCCGGGTGGCCTTCACCTGCATCACCGCCAGCAAGAGCAGCTCATGGATCACCCGCAGCAAGACGGGGCCCACCACCAGGATCACCAGCCCCAGCACAATGCGTCCAAAGCCGGCAAAGAACCCGTTGAAGAAGATCGCAATGCCGAAGAGCACCGTCAGGCAGTTGAGGAACACATAGAGAACCTGCAGCAGTTTCTCAATCATCAGCGCCTTGGGGGTGAACAGATCGTAGAGCAGCTGGAAAAAGGCGGGCAGGTGGCCGTCCTTCTGTTTGGGCAGCACCAGCACCAGCAGCAGGGCGGTGAGCACCACCGCCACCACCAGGATGCCCAAAGCCCCGGCCGCATAGTTGTAGGTGGTGTACGCGCTATTATAGTAATACATGGCAGCATCCCTTTCTTTCGTCGGGTTGGAGGGGTTACGTCCGGTCCTCGGTCCGGTACAGGTCGCCTCGCCGGCCGGATAGGATGGGGATCTGCCCCCGGTACTTGGCCAGGTCCCCCAAGTCAATGTCCACCACCTGCACCCCCGGCTTCTCGTCCAGCTGGGCGAGGATCTCCCCCCAGGGGTTGCACACCAGGGAGTGGCCATAGGCCACATAGGAGGCCTTCTCGTCCCGGGCGGGGGAGCAGCCGGCCACAAAGCACTGCTGGTCCAGGGCCCGCATCCGGAAGGCCAGGTCCCAGTGGACCGGCCCCGTGGTCATGTTGAAGGCGGCAGGCACCAGGATGAGCTGGGCCCCCCGGTCCCCCATGACCCGGAAGAGTTCGGCGAAGCGAATGTCAAAGCAGATGGCAAGGCCCAGCGTGCCCAGAGGGGTGTCCACCACCGTGATCTGGTCGCCGGCGGCCAAGGTGTCTGACTCCTTGAACCGCTGGCCCCCTGGCACGTCGATGTCGAAGAGGTGGACCTTCCGGTGGCGGGCCAGTTCCTCCCCTTGGGGGGAGAAGAGGTAGCAGGTGTTGTACACCTTGTCCCCCTCCAGCTCCGGCACAGAGCCCCCGGCCAGGTACAGCCCCAGCTCCCGGGCCATGGCGGCCAGGAACTGCCAGGTCTCCCCCCCGGCGGGCTCCCCGTAGAGGGGGAAGCAGGGGTTTTCGTAGGGGCAGTTGAACATCTCCGGCAGCAGGGCCAGGTTGGCCCCCTGGTCTGCCGCCTGTCGAAGGGCCGCTTCCGCCAGGCGGAGGTTTTCCCCCTTGTCCCGGGTGACCCTCGTCTGGCACAGGCCCAATCGGATTCCCATGGGCAGGCTCCTTTCCCGCCCGGCACGGCGCCGGGCCGTTGGCATTTCTGCTTTGACTGTACCACATTTTTCCCTCCAGCGCAAGGTGAGGATGGCCCCAAATCCCACCTTCTCTCCCTTGCACTGGCGGGAATTTGCGGCTATAATAGAAGGAAACCATTCGACAGGATGTCCCCCCACCCAACCCGAAAACAACTGGCCTTTTCCCTGGCTGGCCTGGCCCTGGCCCCTGTGGTCACCCTGTATGCCACCCAGGTGGTGTGGCTGGAGAGCCTGTGGGCGCCCCTGCCCTGGATGGCCACCCACGGCAAGGCCGTGGGGCTGTTCTGGCTGCTGTTCTCCAGCCTCAGCTTCACCCTCTACGGCCTGTTCCGCCGCCTGTTCCCCGCCTGCCTGCCGGAGGTGGCGGTGTTCATGGGGGTGGCCGTCACCAGCCGGTATAAGATGAACATCAACGGCACCCCCCTCCAACTCAGCGACTTCACCTTCGTGGAAAACCTGGGGGAGGTCACCGGCTACGCCACCGCCCAGCTTATCCCCTCCCTGACCATGATCCTGGGCATCGCCATCGCCGCCGTCCTCACGGAAACCCTTCGCCGGAAGGAGACATGGCGCCCCAGCCGCCGCGCCGGCCTGCTGGTCAGCGCCGCGGGGGTGGCTCTGCTGCTGGCCGCCCTCCTCCCCGGCGCCCCCCTGCAGAAGGCCGCCCTGGCCCTGGACCAGGACAGTGCCGACCAGTCCGCCCGCAACCAGCAGGCGGGGGTGGTGCTGGGCATTTACACCGCCTGGGCCCAGCGGGTGGAGGTCATCCAAGCCGAGGGCAACGCCCAGGCCGCCCAGTTGGCGGACACCTTCCGGAAGGGCGCCCTCTCCCCCGGCGCTGCCGCGTCGGAGGGAACCCCGGACATCATCTTCATCACCTCGGAGAGTTTCTTCGACGTCACCCGCCTGCCGGGGATCACCTTTGAAGAGGACCCCCTGCCCAACTTCCACCGCCTGGCGGAGACCAGCACCAACGGCTGGTGCCTGTCCAACAATTACGGCAACGGCACTGGAAACGTGGAGATGGAGATGTTCACCGGCCTGTCCAGCTCCCTCCTCCGGGAGGGGGATACCCTCACCACCCTGGACGAGGGGGTTTATGCCCAGCTGCCCACCACCGTCCGGCAGCTGAAGCAGGCGGGGTATGCCACGGAGTTCGTCCACGCCCACACCAACGAGCTGTACAACCGCGTCACCACCCACCCCGCCATTGGGTTTGACACAGTGGACTTCCTGGAGGACTTCCTCACCCAGGGCGAGGCCTGCGGCCCCTATCTGTACGACCTGTCCTTCGCCCAAGAGCTCATCGCCCGGTACGATACCCGGGACCCCACCCGCCCCCTCTTCCTCTACGGCCTGTCCATGGAGAACCACCAGCCCTACAACCCGGAGAAGTACGGCGTCTCCTCGGGCTTCCCCGCCCAGAGTGACCTGCTCTCCCAGGAGGACCTGGCCATCCTGGACTCCTTGGTGGTGGGCCTGCACCACGCCGACCAGGCGCTGGGGATCCTCACCGACTACTTCTCCCAGGTGGAGCGGCCGGTGATGCTGGTGTTTGTGGGGGACCACCTGCCCGCCGTGAACCTGTCCGACGGGGTGTCCCTCTACACCCATCTGGGGATCTCCCCTTCAGAGGAGGCGGCAGACTGGGACCCCACTTCCCTCATCGCGCGCCTGTCCACCGACTACCTCATCTGGACCAACTACGAGACCCAGCCCGCCCCGGACCGGCTGGAGAGCTGCACCTTCCTGGGCCTCCACGTCCTCCAGCGGGCGGGGATCCCCCTGAACCAATACTTCACCTGGCTGGACCAAGAGGTGGCCTCCCGAATGCTTCTGCGCCGGGGCACCCTCTTCGTGGACGAGAACGGCCACGGGAGTTACACCGTCCCCCCAGAGGACCAGGCCATGCTGGACCTCTACACCGCCGTGGAGCGCAACCTGCTCTACAGCCCATAGCCTTTGTTGAGACCACACGATAGCACTTCATGTTTTGTTTGATGTAAGGAGGTCGTAACCATGTCTGACATCCACACTGCCCACGACACCCACCGGGAGGACCTGCTCCAGGAGGGCCTGACCGTCCTGGGCCGGTACACCCACTTCTCCTCCACCCACCGGGTGACCTTCTCCCAGGTGGGGGACCGGCTGGCCGCCCATCTGGAGCGGGTGGACGGCACCCCCATCCCCCAGAGCGACACCCCCCTGGACCAAAAGCTGGCCCACCTGAAGGACCAGACGGTGGTCATCCGCCCCTTCTTCCTTCCCATGGCCAACAGCCCCTGGGACGAGGAGGCCGTCAACACCTTCACCCAGGTGGACTTTGACTATGCCGCCGTCCTGGGTTACGGGGTGAACCCGGAGGGGAAGGCCTACCTCAAGGCCCTCTACTTCCTGCCCACCGACGCGCTGCTGGAGCGCCAGCAGCCCGGGGAGGACGGGGCCTACCACCTGCCCCTGGCCACCTACTACGTCCACCATCTGAGCCTGGACCCCCGGAAGAACTTCGCCCGGTTCCTCTACCTGGCTGAGCGGATGACCGAGGCCCTGGAGTATCAGTACGACAAGATGGGGTATTTCTACAGCAATCCCCCCGCCCAGGGATGACCCCTGCCGGGGACAGACGGGGCGCGCCCAGCCGGGCGCGCCCCGTTTTGCTGCCCTTTTCCAGGGCACTTTACGCAGATTTAACCATCTTATAACAATTCTCCCGGGAAACACGGTGGAAACCTTGGGCAAGATGTCGTATACTAGGGGCAGATCCTGCGGCGGCGAACCTTCCGTCCCGGCGCCGCGGAAATCTGAAACAATGGAGGATTGTGCAAATGAAACACTGGAAGAAAGCATCCGCCCTCTTCCTGGCCCTGGTGATGGCCCTTTCCCTGGCCATTCCCGCCGGCGCCGCGGACTGGGAGGAGGATCTCAGCGGACACATCGTGATCCTGCACACCAACGATGTCCACGGCGCCATCGACAACTACGCTTCCGTAGCCGCTCTGAAGGACGCCTATGAGGCCGCTGGCGCTCAGGTGCTCCTGATGGACGCCGGTGACTTCAGCCAGGGCTCCACCAGCGTGAACGTGTCCCAGGGGGCCAACGCGGTGGAACTCATGAACATGGCCGGCTACGACGTGGCCACCACCGGCAACCACGAGTTTGACTATGGCTACGCCAACCTGAAGACCCTGATGGAACAGGCCGAGTTCCCCATCCTGGCTGCCAACGCCTTCACCGCCGAGGGCGAGCTGGCCATGGACGAGGCCAACACCACCTTCCAGCTGGGGGACGTGACCGTGGGCGTCTTCGGCCTGGCCACTCCCGAGACCGCCACCAAGGCCCACCCCGCCAAGCTGGAGGGGGTCACCTTCCTGGCCGAGGACGAACTCTTCGCCTGCGCCCAGGAGCAGGTGGACGAGCTCACCGCCGCCGGCTGCGACTACATCATCGCCCTGGGCCACCTGGGCATTGACGCAGAGTCCGCCGGCAACCGCTCCATCGACCTGCTGGAGAACGTCACCGGCATCGACGTGTTCATCGACGGCCACTCCCACTCCACCCAGTCTGACATTGCCGAGGAGACCAACGGCACCGGCATGGTGGGCAACACCGTCCTCACCTCCACCGGCACCTAGTTGGAGAGCGTCGGCGTGGTGGACATCGCTGCTGACGGCACCATCGACGCCTCCACCCTCTCCATGGAAGACGTGAATGCCACCGAAGGCTTCACCCCCGACCAGGCCATCGTTGATCGGGTGGCCGAAATCAATGACCAGATTGAGGAAGAACTGGGCGTGGTCATTGGCAGCAGCGAAGTGGATTTGAACGGCGTGAAAGAGGAAGTTCGCGCTGGCGAGACCAACCTGGGCGACCTGGTGGCTGATGCTATGCTCTGGCGGGCTGGCCTTGACAACGAGAACGTGGTAGCCGCCATCACCAACGGCGGCGGCATCCGGGCCAGCATTGCCGCTGGGGACATCACCAAGAAGTCCGTCAACAACGTTCTGCCCTTCACCAACACCCTGTATGTCGTTGAGGTCACCGGCGCCGAGCTGCTGGAGGCCCTGGAAGCTTCCACCTTCTGCACCCCCGAACCGGTGGGCGGCTTCCCCCAGGTGGCTGGCATTGAGTTCACCATCAACACCGGCGCAGCCTACGACGCCGGCGAGACCTATCCCGACTCCACCTATGCCGGGCCCAACTCCATCAACCGCGTCACCATCCTGACCGTGGGCGGCCAGGCCTTTGACGTGGACGCCACCTACACCATCGTCACCAACGACTTCCTGGCCGCCGGCGGCGACACCTATTATGCCTTCAAAGCCGCCGAAAGCGGATACGACACCGGCATCCTCCTGGACCAGGTGGTGATGGACTACATCACCGAGGAGCTGGACGGCACCGTCACCGCTGCCCGTTACGGCCAGACTGCCAACCGCATCCACACCATCTCCTACAACGATGTCACCGCCGGTGACTGGTTCGCCCGCGACGTGATCTATGTCACCCTCACCGGCCTGATGAACGGCACCGGCGACGGGTTCTCCCCCAACAACAACATCAACCGTGCCCAGCTGGTCACCGTCCTGTACCGGATGGCCGGCCAGCCTGAGGTCACCGGCGAGAACCCCTTCACCGACGTGCCCGATGGCCAGTGGTACACCGATGCTGTCCTCTGGGCTGCAGAGAACAACATCACCGACGGCACCTCTGAGACCACCTTCTCCCCCAACAACCCGCTGACCCGGGAGCAGATGGCTACCTTCCTCTATCGGTTCGCCGACTTTGAGACCGAGGAGCCCATTGAGATCACCGGCGACCTGAGCGGCTACACCGACGCCGACCTGGTGGCTGACTACGCCGTCAACGCCATGACCTGGGCCGTCGGCGAAGGCGTGATCTCCGGGATTGGCAACAACACCCTGGCCCCTGACAACACTGCCAGCCGGGCACAGATGGCCACCGTCCTCACCCGGTACCACGCTGAGTAAAACGGTACTCGCACTGCCCCCTGTTGGGCAGACCAAGGGCCGGACCCCCATGGGGTCCGGCCCTGTTTTGTCCTTGGCGTCCTGCCATGCCCCGTCCGGCAAAACGGGCATGGAAAAGCCCCCCAGGGAAGACCCTGGGGGGACTTGCTGTTGGTTACGATGGGGGTTCTAAATGGGTTGGCTGGGGGTGCCGGTCTCAGTGCTCATACCACCCAGCGGGGCCGGGGGTGAGGTTGATGTTCACCTGCTTGATCTCCTGGTACTCCTCCAGGCCGTGGACGCCCAGCTCACGGCCGATGCCGGACATCTTGTAGCCGCCCCAGGGGGCTTCGTTGTAGGTGGGGTTGAAGGCGTTGACCCAGGTGATGCCCGCCCGGACCTCCTTGACCACCCGGAGGGCCCGCTCCAGCTGGTGGGTGAACACGCCGCCGGCCAGGCCGTAGATGGTGTCGTTGGCCAGGGCAATGGCCTCCTCCTCGGTTTGGAAGGTCTGGATGGTGACCACGGGGCCGAAGATCTCCTCCCGCACGATGGTCATGTCGGGGGTGCAGTTGTCAAAGATGGTGGGGCGCATGAAGTAGCCCTTGGCGCACTCGCCCTCGGTGTAGCGCTCGCCGCCGCAGACCAGGGTGGCCCCTTCCTCGATGCCCTTCTGGACATAGCCCAGCACGTCCCGGAGCTGGCCTTCGCTGACCAGGGGACCCATGTCCGGGTTGTCCAAGGGGTTGCCGATGGTCATGGCGTTGGCCCGCTCGGCAAAGCGTTTGACAAAGGCGTCGTGGATGCTCTCCTCAATGATGATCCGGGAGCCGGCACAGCACACCTCCCCCTGGTTAAAGAAGATGCCGATCATGGCCCACTCCACCGCGGCCTCCAGGTCCACGTCGGCGAAGATGATGTTGGGGGACTTGCCGCCCAGCTCCAGGCCGATCTTCTTGATGTTGCTGGCAGCGCAGCGCATGATGGTCTGACCCACGGCGGTGGAGCCGGTGAGGGTGATCATCTCGATGCCCTTGTGGGAGGCCAGGGCCTCACCCACGGACCCGCCGGGGCCCAGGATCAGGTTGGCAGCCCCCTTGGGCACGCCGGCCTCCTCGAGGATCTCGAACATCTTCACGTTGGACATCACCGCGTTGGAGGCGGGCTTAAAGATGATGCTGTTGCCGGCGGCCAGGGCCGGGGCAATCTTCCAGGACCCCATGACGAAGGGGAAGTTCCAGGCGCTGATGAGGGCCACCACCCCCACAGGCTCATGGATGGTGAAGGAGTGCATCTTGCCAAAGCCCTCGTTGACCTCATAGCAGCCGCCGTGAGGGGCCTTGATCAGGCCGGCATAGTAGCGGTAGCAGTGCAGGGCATCGTCCACGTCGCCCTCGGCCTCCCGCAGGGGTTTGCCCATGTCCATGGACTCGATGCGGGCCAATTCGTCCCGGTACTTGTCGATGAGGTCGGCAATCTTCAGGAGGATATCCCCCCGGGTCTGGCTGTCCATGTCCCGCCAATCCCGGGTCTCGTAGAAGGAGGTTCTGGCAGCAGCCACCGCCAGGTCCACATCTTCGGGGGTACTCACCACCATTTCGGCCAAAACCTCACCGGTGGCAGGGTTGTAGGTAGGGGCGGTCTTTCCGCTGACGCTATCCACCCATTCGCCGTTGATATAATTTTTACAGAGTTTCATACTTTGCCTCCTAATAGTATAAACGGGCGTGTGATGGTATGGGAAACTGCCAGAGAGATCAGAGTTTCATGACCTCCTTGGCTTTGGCTGCGGATTCGTGAGCCGCCTGGATCACGGTGGCGATCTCCTCCTCCGTCAGCACGCCGGGGGGCTCAAAGCGGATGGTTTCCGCGTTGTTTAAGGTGCCGGCGATGATCACCTTATGATTGTACATCTCCTTGGAGAACTCGTACCCGATCTCGTCGGAGTAGAACTCCACGGCCAGCATCATGCCCACGCCCCGGACTTCCTTGACCACGGTGGGGTACTTGGCGGCCATGTCCTCCAGGCCTTTCTTCAGGAGGGCGCCCTTGTCCCGGCACTGGCCGGGGATGTCGTGGGCCAGCATGTAACGGATGGTGGCAATGGCGGCAGAGCAGCACACCGGGTTGCCGCCAAAGGTGGTGGACCCCAGGAGATAGGGGTTGTCAATGAGGGGCTGGCTCCACATATGGGGCCGGCAGATGAACCCGGTGATGGGCATCACGCCGCCGCCGAAGGCCTTGCCGAAGGTCATGACGTCGGGCACCACGTCCTCCGCCTCGCAGCGCCACATGGTGCCGGTGCGGCCCATGCCGGTCTGGATCTCGTCCAGGATCAGGGGCAGGTTGTGCTCATCGCAGATCTTGCGGACCTCCTTCAGGTAGCCCGGCGGGGGCACGATGACGCCGGCCTCGCCCTGGATGGGCTCCAGGATAACGGCGGCGATCTTCTCGCCCACGGCCTCCAGGTTCTCGATGGCGGTGCGCATGGCGTCGGCGTTGCCGTACTCCACGTGGGTCACCTGCTGCACCAGGGGGAGGTAAGGCTCCCGATAGGTGCTCTTGCCGCCCACGGACAGGGACCCGGCGGTCTTGCCGTGGAAGGCCCGGATGGTGGAGATGTACCAGCGGCCGCCGGTCTTAAACCGGGCCAGCTTCAGGGCCATTTCCACGGCCTCGGTGCCGCAGTTGGTGAAGAAGCACTGCTTCAGGTCGCCGGGGGTAATGTCAGCCACAGCCTTGGCCAGGTAGCCCCGGAGGGGGTCGATCAGCTCTTGGGAGTGAAGGCCCTGCCGGTTGAGCTGGGCCTTGACCACATCTACAATCTCCGGCTCGCTGTGGCCGGCGGTGTAAATGCCAAAGCCGCCCAGGCAGTCCAGGAACTTCTCGCCGTTCAGGCCGTAGAAGTAGGAGCCGCCGTCCTCCCATTCCAGCACCACGTCGCCGTCGGTCTCCGAGGAAACCGACTTTCTGTACTGGAGCCAGCCGGGGCTGACATATTCGTTGAAATGATGAATGGTCTCCTTCATCATTTGCTGTTTGGTTTCTGCGGGGATGTCTTTCGCGTCGGTCTTGATCAGGCCGATGACCCGGTCAAGGTCCCGTACTACCTGTTCACGGTTTGCCATGGTTCGTTCCTCCTTACTGCAAGTTCGTGTATTCCTTCCATCATGGAGTGTCGGCATGCTTTGCATCGGAAACAACGCTGCGCCACGGCCAACACTGTGCTTTTTGTCAATAATTGGGGAAACTTTCCAGCAAATATTGTAAGCATCTCCATTATATCCTTGTTTTTATATTTTTAAAATTCTTTTCTTTCCATATTTTATACTTGAAAAGAAGTACTTCTTAACATTTTGAAGTATGTCTTTCCATTTTGTTTTCCAGTATACTAAAGAAGACGAACTTGCAACTGTAGAGGAAGGGACTTTCCCATGATTAGTAAAAACAGCTTTCTTATCTTCAATAATGTTCTTCGTGAACTGTACCAGTGCCAGACCTACGGGGAACTGGGTCAGACCTTCCTGCCCATGCTGAAAATGCTCATTCCCTTCCGCTATGCCAGCATCATGCGCAGCCAGGAGGGGGGCGCTCCCATCCGCCTGGTGGATCCCCTGTGTACCCCTGCAGAGTTTGCAGAAGCCGAGCGCAACTATATGCGCTTTGCCGATGACGACTACACCGGCTGGCTCAGCTGCTGCCGGGAGTCCACCGTCTTTCGGGAGAGCGATTTGGTAGGGGAGCAGCAGCGGCTGCGGTCCCCCATTTACCAGAAATGCTACGCCCCCTACCAGGTCTACGACACCTTGTACTACGCCATCGTACACCACGGAAGGCCCCTGGGGGTGCTGAGCCTCTTCCGCCGCCGGGAGGATGGCCCCTTCACCGACGAGGAGCTCTTCCTGTGCAACGCAGTGGGCACCCATCTCAACCAGCAAATGAACACCCTGCTGGACCAAATGATCCGCCGTCAGAACGCCGCCGGCTACGACCTGCCCGCCGTGGCCGCCCGGTATGGCCTCACCACCCGGGAGACCCAGCTGCTGGAGATGCTCACCCGCTTCCGGGAAAACCGGGAGATCGCCGAAGCCCTCCAGGTGCGGGACTCCACCCTCCAGAAGCATTACCAAAACATCTTCCGTAAGCTGGGTGTCACCTCCCGCTGGGAGATCATGCGCCTGCTGCTGGAGGGGGACACCCAACCCTGATGCTGGCCCAATCAGAGAGAGAAGAGAGGAGGCATCCGTCCACCCGTCTTTACCCCGCCCCATCCGCCACGATTCCGCTTCGAACGCTCCGCCATTCCATAGTCCGCGGCACAGCGCGGCGGCGCCCCGGCGCCGGTTACAGACAGGAAGGGGGTTACTTACATGGAACCAACAACCTATGGAATCGTCAGCATCGTCCCTGTCATCGTCCTCATCGTCGTGGCCCTGATCACCAAGCGCACCTTCGAGTCCCTGCTGATCGCCACCCTCCTGGCCCTGATTCTGGGGTATAAGGGGGATTGGTTCTACGCCCTCATCGAGCAGATTCAGACCGTCTCTGCGGAGAATGTCTGGGTGCTGCTGGTGGTGGGTCTGCTGGGGGGCCTGGTGGGGGTTTTGGAGAAATCCCGGGCCGCCATGGGCTTCACCGGGGTCCTTTCCCGGTTTGCCACCACCAAGAAACGCTCCCTGCTGGCCGAGTGGCTGCTGAGCGTGGTCCTCTTCGTGGATGACTACCTGAACATCCTGGCCACCGGCTCCATCACCAAGCGCCTCAACGACTCCCACCGAATCCACCGGACCATGACGGCCTATGTCATTGGCTCCACCTCCGCCCCGGTGGTGGTGCTCATCCCGCTGTCCTCCTGGTCGATTTACTACGCCAGCCTCATCGACACCACAGGGATCGTCCCGGAGGGGGGCAGCGCCACCCTGGTGTACATCCAGTCCATCCCCTTCATGTTCTACCCCATGCTGTGCCTGCTGGTGCTGCTGCTGGTGATCACCGGGGTCATCCCCCTCTTCGGTCCCATGCGGAAGTTCCAGAAGGAAGCGGAGGAGACCGGCGTCCTCTTCCCCGACGGCAAGCCCGTGGGGCAGGACGACGCCGACCCCTTCCCTGAGGAACCCCCTGCCAAGAGCCGCCATACTGCCGGCCTGTGGGACCTGGTCCTGCCCATCGCCGTGCTGGTGGCCGCCACCATCCTCTTCGACATCGACGTGCTCACCGGCGTGGTGGTGGCCCTGATCTTTACCGGCATCCTCTACCTGGCCCGGAGGCTCATGTCCATCGCCGAGTACGTGGACGGCGTCTGGGAGGGCTTCTCCACCATGGTGTCGGTGCTGGCCCTGCTGGTCATCGCCTTCATGTTCAAGTCCGCCTGCGAGTCCCTGGGCATGGACCAATTCATCATCGAGAAGGTCGCCCCCCTCATGGGCGGGCAGCTGCTGCCCTTTGTCATCTTCCTGGTGGCCACGGTGATGACCTTCGCCTTGGCCAACGCCTGGGGCGTGTCGGCCATCATGGTGCCCCTGGTGGTCCCCCTGGTTCAGGCCATGGACGCCAACATGGCCGTGGCCATCGCCGCCATCTTCTCCGGTTCGGTGTTCGGCACCCAGCTGTGCTTCTACTCCGACAACTCCATCCTCATCGGCCAGGCCACCAACATCCTCCCCCTGGACCATGTGCGCACCCAGATGCCCTTCGCCCTCTGCGCCGGCGTGCTGGCCGCGGCGGCCTATCTGATCTACGGGTTCGCCTTCCTGTGAGCAGCCCCTGGCATCCCAACACAACAAAAGGACCGAAGCCTTTCGCTTCGGTCCTTTCTCTTCTGCGTTTTTCTGTGGAAGGGCCTTCCCCAAAGCAGCCTCGCAGAGTTCCCGCGGCCGCAGCCGCGGAAAGAATTTCCCATCCATTTTTTCGCCGGCTCCGCCGGTGAAAAAATCCTGCTCAGCCGCAAGTGCCCCCCCGGATGCCTTGGCATCCGGGGGGCGCGCAGTCGGCTGCAATCTCTTATTTTTGAAGCCCAGCGCAGCGGGTTCAAAAATATTACCGTTCCATAAACCGGGAGAGGAAGTCCTTGGTCTCCTGCCGCTGGGGGTCGGCAAAGATCTGCTGGGGGGCGCCTTCCTCCCAGATGACCCCGTCCCGCATGAACACCACGTGGTTGGACACGTCCCGGGCGAAGGCCATCTCATGGGTGACCACCAGCATGGTCAGGCCCTCCTTGGCCAGGCTGCGCATGACGGTGAGCACCTCCCCCACCATCTCCGGGTCCAGGGCGGAGGTGGGCTCGTCAAAGAGGAGGACCTCCGGGTTCATGGCCAGGGCCCGGGCGATGGCCACCCGCTGCTTCTGGCCGCCGGAGAGCTGCCGGGGCCGGGCGTTGATGTAGGGAGCCATGCCCACCTTGTTCAGGTACTGCATGGCCAGGTCCTTGGCCTCCTTCTCGTGCTTCTTCAAGACCTTGGTCTGGCCCACCATGCAGTTTTCCAGCACGGTCATGTTGTTGAAGAGGTTGAAGGACTGGAACACCATCCCCACCCGGGTGCGGTAGGCGGGGGCGCCCCCCTTCTGGGTGAGAATGTTCTCCCCATGGAAGAGGATCTCCCCGCTGGTGGGGATCTCCAGCAGGTTGATGCACCGCAGCAGGGTGGACTTGCCGGAGCCAGAGGCCCCGATGATGGAGGTCACGTCCCCGGCCTTTACCGTAAAGTTGATGTCCTTGAGCACCTCGTGCTTGCCGAAGGACTTGGACAGGTGGTTTACCTGCAAAATCATCTCATCCATTACTGGTCCCCTCCTTCAGAATTCCGGTCGCCTCCGTGGGGGCGGCGGGTCTCGGCCATCTGGCCCTCCCAGGCAGCGGCATCCCGCTCGGCCTGGCGGCGGAGCTCCTCCCGGAGCATGCTCTTCTGGGCCTCGGGGTTGCGCTCGTCAAAGGGGGTGCCCCGGTCGGGGTTGCTGTAGGTGCCGGCGGACATGGTGAGCACGTCTGCCTGGGCCAGTTCGTAGCTGTCAGAGCCGTCCATCTTCTTCTCGATCTTCCGCAGGATGAAGGAGGCCAGCAAGGTCATGCACAGGTAGCCGATCATCTCAATGGTGGCCGAGGGGAAGTACTTCAGGTTCACGCCCACGATGTTGCGGTGGACGGCGAAGAACTCGATGAAACCGATGACGAACATCACCGAAGTGTCCTTGATGTTGATGATGAAGTTGTTGCCGATCTGGGGCACGATGTTCCGCACCGCCTGGGGCAGGATGACGTTGGTCATGGTCTGCACGTGGGTCATGCCGATGGCCTGGGCTCCTTCCGTCTGGCCGGGGTCCACGGAGATGATGCCGCCCCGGACGGACTCGGCCATATATGCGCCCGTGTTGATGGAGACCACGATGAGGGAGGCCAGCCAGATGCCCGAGTTGCCTTGGAAGGCCGTAAACCCATCGATGAAGTAGGGCAGGCCGTAGTAGATGAACACCGCCTGGAGGATCATGGGCGTACCCCGGAAGACCTCCACATAGATCCGCACAATGACCCGGATGAGCTTCAGCACAAACCGCTTGCCCAGGGAATCCTGCTTGGTGTAGGGGATGGTGTTGAGGATGCCACAGACCAGGCCGATGATGCAGCCAATGAGGGTGGCCACCACCGCCACAACGATGGTGTTCCGGATACCGGTGAGGTAGGTGAGCCAGTAGTGCTCCCACAACAGGGAGATATCCGTTCCCAGTTCAAAGAGTTTTTCCATGGAGATTCGTGTTCCTTTCTCTGTTAACCGCCACTATCCGGCCCTGGGAGGCAGGGCCGGATAGTGGGCGAATATCCTTATTTCGGCCCAAAGGGGCCGGATGGCACGGGATCAGATGGTGGGCTGGATGGCAATGGCCTCGTTCATGATGGCGTTGAAGATGTCGCCGTTCAGGGGGGCCAGGACGGTGTCAATGGCGTCCTTCAGCTGGGTGTTGCCCTTGAGCACAGAGATGCCGATGTTGATGTCGCCTTCGCTGACGTCGAAGTTGTCCTCGGCGTTGTTGGAGAAGTCCAGGATGGTCAGGTCATCGTAGGTGGAGCAGGCACCCATGGCGGTGGGGATGTCGGTGCAGATGAAGTCCACGGTGCCGGACTCCACAGCCATGATCATGGCGGGGGCATCCTCAGACTGGGGCATGATCTCAATGTCGGCCACTTCTGCTGCCTGGGGCAGGCAGGTCTCATACCAAATGGTGCCGGTCTGGGCGGTGCAGGTGCCGGTGAGCTGGCTGATGCCGGTGGCGGAGGCCACGTCGCTGCCCTCCTTGGTCACGCAGACGATGGAGGCGTAGAAGTAGGGGCCAGCCATGTCCACCTCGGCCAGGCGCTCGTCGGTCATGGACTGGCCGGCGATGACGGCGTCGATGGTGCCAGCCTGCAGGGCGGGGGTGAGGCCGTCCCAGCTGATCTGCTGGATCTCCAGCTCCCAGCCGTAGGTGTCGCAGATGCGCTGGGCGATCATCACGTCATAGCCGTTGGCGTAGGAGCCGGGGTTGTTCACGATGGGCACAGCCCCGTTGGAGTCGTCGGTCTGGGTCCAGTTGTAGGGGGCGTAGGCGCACTCCATACCCACGGTGAGGACGCCGTCCTCCACCCCGGGGATGGTGCTGGTGTCGGTGCTGGTGAGGTCCTCCACTTCGGGGATCTCCACCACGTCGGTCTCAATCTGCTGGGCGTCGGTGTTCTCGGCGGTATCGCCGGTGGTGTCTCCTCCGCAGGCACACAGGGACAGGGCCAGGGTGAGAGACAGGGCAAGGGCAAGAATCTTCTTCATGGTGTCTCCTCTTTTCTTTTGATTTTGGTTTTTTCAAGAAAAAAACCATGGACCCGAAGCGGATCCATGGTAAAAAACAATAGAAAGCGGGACGAAACGGGGGTCCCTTGGTTTTACCATGATAGCGCTCCATCGAACCTTAAGCGCTGCTGTCATCGGCAAGCGCTCCATTGTATCTCAATGGCAGTCCGTCAGATATTCTCTGACGGCCCAGGCATCCTCCCGCCAGGCAACGGAGGGGACCCTTCGGCGGCCTTCCCTTTCCCCTCCCCGGTAACCTGCCGGTGGGCGGAGGGTACTGATGTATGCCGCGCCTCTATCATTGCTCTTCATTATACGGGACAAGGCAAGGCCTTGTCAAGAAAGCAAAAAGGCAAGATATCTCCCATTTATTTCGCAGGAAATTAGCGGTATTGCACAATATTTCTCCCGTTTCACCCCGCAAAGGGCCGCACCCGGAAGATGGCGCCCAGGTCCTCGGCCAGCTTCCGGCAGGCCTCGATCTCCTGGGGGCTCTTGTCGTAGTCCACGATGGAGACCATCACCTTGGGCACATACCGGGCCGCCCCCCGGACGAAGTCCAGCATGGCCTGCCAGCCCTTCTCCCCGGCGCCGGGGCGGGTGAGGCGGAGGTACTCCTCCTGGTCCGACCCGTTGAGGGAGACGGACACCGCGTCCAGCCGCCCCGCCAGTTCCGGGGTGATGTCCCGGTGGTTGATGAGGCTGCCGTGGCCGTTGGTGTTCAGCCGGATGGGGGGCAGGTCGGCCCGGCCGGCGGCGTGGAGCTGGTCGCAGATCCAGAACAGATCGTCGGCCCGGCAGGTGGGCTCCCCGTAGCCGCAAAAGACAATCTCGGCATAGGGGGTGAGGTCCTGGGCCAGGATCTCTTCCAGGACGGCCTCCTTCGTGGGCTCCTCCTGGAGCCACAGGCCCCCCAGGGCAGAGGCATCCTGGTCCCGGATGCAGAAGACGCAGTGGCAGTCGCAGCGGTTGGTCATGTTGATGTACAGGCTGCCGTAGTAGTCGTAAGTGATGATGTCGCCCTTCATAAAACCATCTCCCTTGTAGGCTGGGCTTCGGCCTCCCCGTCGGGGATGCCGAACAGTTTCTTCCCGGTTGCCGTGGTGGCTTCCTCCACTTCCTGGCGGGTGAGGCCCTTGATGTCCGCGATGGTCTCCGCCATGCGGTAGACGTACCGGGAGTCGCACCGCTTGCCCCGGAAGGGGGTGGGGGCCATGTAGGGGGCGTCGGTCTCCACCATGATCCGCTCCAGGGGGACGGCGGCGATGACCTCCGGGGCCTTCCGGGCGTTCTTAAAGGTAATGGTGCCGGTGAAGGACAGGTGCCAGCCCAGCTTCACCAGGGTCTTGGCGTCCTCCGCCGAGCCGGAGTAGCAGTGGAACACCCCCCGCACCCCGGGGAACTCCTTCACCATGGCCAGGCAGTCGGCGTGGGCCTCCCGGTCGTGGACGATGACGGGGAGGTCCAAGTCCCGGGCCAACTGGAGCTGGGCCCGAAAGACCTCCTTTTGCAGGTCCCGGGGGACCTCCTTCCAGTAGTAGTCCAGGCCGATCTCCCCGATGGCCTTCACCTTGGGGTGGCGGGTCATGGCCGCCACCTGGTCCAGCCAGTCCGCCGGCAGGCCCAGGGCATCCTCGGGGTGGACCCCCGCGGCGGCGTAGACGTGGGGGTACCGCTCCGCCAAGTCGATGGACTGGCGGGAGGTGGGCAAATCGCACCCGGGGCACAGCACCAGCCCCACCCCCGCAGCGGGGAGGGCGGACAAGACCTCGTCCCGGTCGGGGTCAAAGGCCTCTGAATAGTAGTGGGCATGGGTGTCAAACAGCATGGGTCAGTCCTCCTCTTCCGGGGCATCCATGGGGTGGCGGCCCTGGTGGTCTCGGATGGTCTCCTGGGCCAGAACGGCCGCCGGGTCGGCGTCCCGGAGGTGGAGGATCTTCTCCGCCAGAATCCGGGAGAACCCCGCCTGGAGAATGCTCTGGATGAGGAACTTCTCCACCAGCCCCTGGTCGGTGACCTGGGGGTCCAAAATGTCCTGGACGGCCGCCCGGGTCTGGGCGGTGTAGAAGCTGCCGATCTCCCGCACCTGCTGGATGTAGTTGGTGTAGAAGGCCGCCACCACCCCCTCCTCGTCGGTGGGCGAGGGGAGCAGCTTCTGCAGGCTGCCGATGCTGATGCCCTGCTTCAGGGTGAAGATCATGATCAGGAAGGCGATGTGGACCCGGTAATACCGCCGCTTCTCCGGGGCGGGCATCACCTTCAGCCGGACGTAGTTGTTGATGGTGGTGGGGGTCACCGGCTTGTCCTTCTGGTCCTCCACGGGGATGAAGTCCAGGTACTGGGCCAGCAGGGCAATGACCTGGTCCATATACAGGCCGATGTCCGGCAGCTCCTTCCAAGCGGGGAGTTTGTAATGGTTTAAGTACTCCTCCCACCGGATGAGCTTGTGGGTGATGAGTTCTTTGTCGTAGGGCATGGTGTCTCTCTCTTTCCGGCCCGGAAGGGCCCTGGCGCTGGGGGGAATGGGACCGGGACAGCCGCGCCCCGTTTTCCTGCTATAGTATACCACAAAGCCCCCCCAGGAACAACCGTTCCCGGGGGGCCTTTGTACACTTCTTGTATGGTGTATTAAATCTTTCCTGTCCCTCTACCGGATTCCATCCAACCCGGTGAGGGCGCGGGCGGTTTCCAGGTCCTTCCTGGCCACGTAGATGACGTACTACCAGCTCTGGGCGGGGTCCTGGAAAAGGGCGCCGCTGCGCTCCCGGGTGCCCATGGAGAACACCGAGGGGGAAGTCCGGTCCATGGTGCGCACCTGGGAGGGGATGTTGTGCTGGTCCAGGATACGGACGATCTCCTGACAGCGGTCCTGCTGGAACACCGCCGCCAGCTGGGCGCGGTTCAGGGGGGTAAGCATACGAATCTCCTTTCTAAACAGGGTGTCTCTGATAGGGTCACTCGTAGTCAGGATAGGGGTCGGCCACCTGCTGCCAGCGGAAGGCGGTAACCTGGACGGGGTCCCCGGGGATCAGGTCCCGGGCGCAGTCAAAGGAGAGGTACATGCCCACCGTGGGGTCCTCCACGTCGGTGCCGTAGTGGGTGCCGGTACGGGAGACATAGACCTCCTCCGCCTCCTGGACCACCCAGTCGGGGTAAAGGGGCCTCACCAGGAAGAAGTCCTCGCTGTAGTCCAGAAGCTCCCCGGTCATGGTCCAGTTCTCCAGGCCGAAGCTCACCACCCAGACGGTGGGGGGATCGCCCGCTTCCACCGTGTCGCTGAGGAAGCAGCCGCCCACCAGGTCCCCCACCTGGATGTCCTCTAGGGCCAACTTCTCCTGGATGGGTTCGTCGATGGGGAAGCGGAGGTCGGAACCCTCCGGGAAGAAATTTCCGTTGCATTCCACGTCCCGGGTGAGGGTCACGGTGACGTAGCCGTCCTCCAGGCTTTGGATCACGCCGTCCATGCCGATCTCGCCGCCTTCGGTGATGTCGGCTTCCGAGGGGTTCTCCTTCTGACAGCCCGCCAACCCCAGGGCAGCGGCCAGGACCAGGGCCAAAAGAAGGGGGAATCTGCATCGTTTCATAGGTGGTTCCTCCTTTCTAAACAGGGGTGTCTCTGATAGGGTCACTCGTAGTCAGGGTAGGGATCTGCCACCTGCTGCCAGCGGAAGGCGGTGACCTGGACGGGGTCTCCGGGGATCAGGTCCCGGGCGCAGTCAAAGGAGAGGTGGTGGGATCACTGGTCCAGGGCGAAATCCACCACCTGAACGGTGGGGGGATTTCCTGCTTCCACTGTGTCATCGAGGAAACAACCGACCACCGCATCCCCAACTTGGATGCCGTCCTCTGCCACGAATTGCTGGATGGCCTCATCCACCGGGAAGCGGAGGTCAGAGCCGGCGGAGAACCGGATCTCCCCAACATCCACGGTTTTGTCCAAGGAGACCACAGCGTAGTCGCTCTCCAGACTGGTTAAGGTTCCGGTGAAACCGATCTCGCCGCCGGTGGTCTCCGATTGGTCGTCCTGGCAGCTAGCTAAGCCCAAGGTAGCGGCAAGAAGCAAGGCCAGGAGCAAGGGGAATCTGCATCGTTTCATGGGAGGTTCCTCCTTTCGTCAATAGAGGGCCTTTGGTAAGGTCAATGTACCACAGAAACCGGAAAAGGGCAAGAGAATTTAGAAAAAACGACAAACCCAAAGGAGGTCTTCTCCCTGGGATTTGTTCTTCTTGGATAAAAGGCTTGGGGTTCAGGGGAGATAGTAGGTGATCTCCCCCTGGTGGTCGGCCAGGAGCTGATCTCGGTAGGCCTCCACCGCCTCCTGGGCTTCCTGGGGCGGGTTCATACGGTCATAGGGCAGGCCGTGGGCCTGGCAGTATTCCTCCATCACGACCTCTTTCAGCTTCGCCTTGGCCAGGAAGCGGGGGGCCTGCCCTCGAAGGTCTGCCACGTATTCTTCCAAGGAGATCCCGGCACTGGCGCAGTAGGTGTCGATCTGCGCCTTCCCCTCCGGAAGTTCATAGGCGGTGTACACCGTCTCCTGAAGATACTGCTCGATCTCCTCCTGGGTGGGGGTGAGGCCCCGGGCCTCCGCCTCCTCTAAGAGAAGGGCGTTTTTCAGCAGGTCGTCTACCACCTCCCGGTCCGAGAGGGTGGCGGGGTCCACCCCGGCCAGGGCGGCCTGGGTCTGCTTTTGGTAGTCCACCACCGACCGCAGCACGGTCTGGTCCTTGTAGACCGCCAGCACGGGGTCATCGGGCGCCTCCGCCTGCTCCGTCGCTTCCTCGTAATAGGTGCCCAGGGATTCTTCGACCGGGGTGTCCTCCGCACTTTGGGCGGCAGGGTTCCCCTGGCAGCCGGAGAGCAGGAGGGCGGCTGTCAGGCAGAGGGCCAGGGGAAGGGAACCGTTCATGGGAAGAACCTCCTTTCAGGATGTGCTTATGGGCGTGGTTTTCTCCGGCGGGCCAGGGTCAGGCCGGACAGGCCGATGCACCACCCCAACAGGGAGGCGGCCGACACATCCAGCGATCCCTCCCTCTGGGACAGGGCAGGTACCCACCCGTGGGTGGCCCCCACGAACACCAGGGCGACGGCCAGCATGGCCAGGACCAGGGGGAGGTTCCCCTTTGGGGGGCCTCCTTTCTTCGGGAAACGCTTTCTATAGAGTATAACGCACGAGCCCCCCAATTTGTGACAGAATTTCACAAAAATTTTTTATTTTTTCAGCGCGGGCCCCAAAAAAGCCCCTTCTACTTCCTATATGTCGCCACCCCGCCCCTTTCTTGCACCATTTCCAAAAAAATTTCTTCCCGTTTCCCTTACCCCGGCGGCCCACCCCGCCCGCCGCAAAAAAATCCCCCGAACCCAAAAAATCCCGTGCGTTTTCTTTGGGAATATGGTAAGATAAAAAGAAATCATTGGCAGGGGACGCCGTTCCCCGCTGTTTTTTCCGAAGGGAGTCCTGTTTCATGCGGAAATCTGTCCTGCTCCCCGCCCTGGCGGTGGCCGGCGGCATCGTCGGCCTGCTGGTGCGGCGGGTTTACCTGGCCAACGGGTTTGAGGTTGGCACCGGCCTGCCCATCGCCGGCGCCCCCAGCCTGTGGGCCATGGCCCTGGTGGCGGTGGCCGTGGTGGCGGTTCTGGCGGTGCTCTCCGCCGGGAAGCACCGGAACTTTGACCGCTGCTATGCCGAGGCCTTCCTGCCCCGGTCCCCCCTGTGCCTCACCTTCCAGCTGGCGGGGGTGGTGCTGCTGGCCATCGGGGGCTTTCTCGCCCTGGCCCACTGGGTGCAGAGCCCGGTGACCGACCTGGGCCAGCGCACCGTGAGCATCGCCTGGGCGGGACTGGGCATCCTGGCCCTGCTGGCCGCCGCGGGGATCTATTTTGTGACCCTGAAAATGCGCCGGGGCCAGCCCATCCTCACCGCCTGGGTCACCCTGCCGGGGTTTGCCGGGTGCCTGTGGATCATGTCCAACTATTACGAGAGCTGGGCGGCCAACCCCGTCCTGGGGCAGTATCTCATCCCCATGCTGGGGGCCCTGCTGTCCGTGCTGGCCTGCTTCTTCATGGGGGGCTTTGCCTTTGAGAAGGGGCGGGTCACCGTCACCCTCACCCTGGCCCTGGCGGGGGGCGCCCTGAACCTGATGTCCCTGGCCGACGGCCTGCCGTTGGCGGACACCGCCCTGTACCTGGGCATGACCTTCTACCTCCTGGCCTCCGCCTCCGCCCTGGCGGACAGCGACGCCCGGCCGGAGGCCGCCCCCACCTGCTCGGCTCACTGTGAAACCTGTGCCGGCTGCGCCCCCATGGGCACCCTGCCCCCCAAAGAGGAGAAAAAGAAGAAATCCGGCGGCGCGGCCTCCTGAGCCCCGCCCGTCTGAACGATCCCACAACAATCCGCCCCCCTGGGGCGTACGGAGGTTACGCAAACATGGAAAGAGATCAAAAAAAGAAGTTCTATATCACCACCCCCATCTACTACCCCTCGGACAAGCTCCACATCGGCCACACCTACTGCACCGTGGCCACCGACGCCATGGCCCGGTACAAGC
>URCB01000019.1 GCA_900546255.1 uncultured Eubacteriales bacterium | reverse complement strand
CGCGAGCTGGGTTCAGAACGTCGTGAGACAGTTCGGTCCCTATCTGTTGCGGGCGTAAGAGATTTGAAGGGGGCTGTCCTTAGTACGAGAGGACCGGGATGGACGCACCTCTGGTGCACCTGTTGTCGTGCCAACGGCACAGCAGGGTAGCTACGTGCGGACGAGATAAACGCTGAAAGCATCTAAGCGTGAAACTTTCCCTAAGATAAGATCTCTCATCCGTTAAGGAGTAAGGCACGATATAGACGATGTCGTAGATAGGCCGGAGGTGGAAGTGCAGTAATGTATGGAGCTGACCGGTACTAATCAGCCGAGGGCTTGACCTTAAAACGCGAGGTTCAAGCGAAGGATGCAGGCGCTTGCAGGACATGCGGAAGTTACTTTGTTCGGTTTTGAGGGTGCGTAGCCCCTCTTGTTTCTTGGAAACGAGAAGTAAGAAGAAACTTATTAAAGTTTTCTTTGCTTACTTTCTTGTTCACAAGAAAGTAAGTTGGTGTTGATTGCAGTGAGGGTCCACCCGTTCCCATCCCGAACACGGAAGTTAAGCTCACTTGCGCCGAAGATACTTGTTTGGAGACGAACCGGGAAAATAGGTAACGCCAACACAAAAACGGCATGGCTTCGGCTATGCCGTTTTTGCATGTAAAGTGAATATACTATCAAACACAGCCCTTGGCAAGGACATCCTCGCCAAGGGCTGTGTTTTGGTTGCTATGAAGAGCTAGGGGCTCAAATGGAATCCTTCATGGCCTCGTACCACGCTTGCGCAAAGGTGGTCATCCCCTTCTTGTTGGGGTGGGTGCCATTGACGGTTTCGTAAACGCCGTCAATGGAGGACAGATCCACCAGATGGACCCGGTCGCCGGCCTCTTCCACGCACTGATGGATGATGGCATTGTATTCTCCCCGCTTTTTCAGGGGGACGGGATCCAGGTAATAGGGTTCACACTCCTTGCCCACAACGATGGTACCCACCCAGATCTGTGCATCGGGGTGGAACTTTTTCAGGGAATCCAGCATCTCGCGGTAGTCCCGCTGGAACTTATCCAGGTCGATGCTGTGCGCCACATCGTTGATGCCCGCATAGACCAGAATGATGTCTGGGGTGGCATCCTCCGTGGCCAGGCTGCGGATCCGCCGGGGCAGGCAGGCGGAATAGTGGCCGGCATAACTGACGTGGGAGCCGGCATAGGCATTGTTGGCCAAAAACTCGCCGCCCAGCAGTTTGGTCAGCTGCATCCACCAGGTGCCTTCCGGAGAATCGAACCCGGAGTAGGAGACATAGCTGGGGGAGTAAAAACTTGCTTGCCGAGGGACGTACCCTTCGAAGGAGCTGATCCCATCCCCCAACACCGAAATTTTAGGCGCAGTCATTTGAGACATATAAAGTCCTCCTTTATGTGATATAAGACATCAAACGCAAAACCGTTAGGCCAGTCAGCCTTCTAGCGCTATCCTATCAAATTCCCAGACAAATAGATGTTGCGGCGGCACCACTTTCTGCTCTTTTCCTGCCGTCGTTCCATACCTTTCATTATACCACGAACCGAAGTGCAACGCAAAGAAAAGGAGAAAAAATTTTTAGAAGGCGATTATTTTTTCTCTCCCTCGCCATCCATGGCACCCAACCAGAGCTGCGCCAGCTGGCGCATCCCTTCCCCTGTGGGGTGGAAGGCGTCCAAGGCTGTGTAGCGGGACCCTGTGGCGGCCAGATCCACCAGGTGGCAGCCGGTGGCCTGTACGGCGGCACGAATGGCCTCGTTGTAGGGGACCAGCCGCTGGACAAAGCAGGCCATGGAGTTGGTGGTACCGGCAATGGCTCCCAGCAGGAGGGTGCCGCAGTGGATCTGGACCTGAGGATAGAGGGCCAGGAGGTTTCCCAGCAGCGCCTGGTACTCTCGGGCGAACACGTCCAGAGGGATGCCAAAGTTGGCGTCGTTCAGGCCGGCGTAGAGCAGGATGTGATCCGGCCCCTCCCCCTCCACAGACAGTCCCCGCAGCCGCTTTTGGGAAAACCCGCCCATGGTGCCTGCGGGGGAGATGGTGTTGCCCGAGATGGACTGGTTGGAGAGATAGACCCCGCCCTGGGCGCGAATCACCTGCATCCACCAGGTGTCCTCCACAGTATACACGCCGGTGGCGGCGCCGGTATCCGGGGCGTAATGCTCTGCCCCGATGGGGCAGTACCCCTGAAAGGTGCTGATGGAATCTCCCAGAACGGAGAATTTCGGGGGATGGACGGTCATGTTGGGCAACCTCCTGATGACAAATTTCCTGCATAGTATACCAAAAAAAGGGGAGAAAGGGAAGAGGAAGGGGAAAGGAACCAAATTCTAGAAAATTTCAGATTTGTTTGGAAAAGCACTGGACAATTGGAGCAGATGGCTTTATTATATATAGTGTTTTAGTCTCCCTGCGGACTGAGGCAATTTTTTGGGGAAAAAGAGAATTTGGCAAGGAAAAACAGAGGTGATGCTTATGAAGCAAATGTTTTACGGCGGCGTTCACCCCGCCGAGCATAAGGAAGCGACAGAGCAGAAACCGATTCAACCGTTGGCCAACGCCCCGGCTCAGGTGGTCATCCCGATGTCCATGCACATCGGCGCCCCCTGTAAGCCCGTGGTGCAGAAAGGTGATACGGTGACGGTCGGCCAAAAGATTGGCGAGACCGCAGGCCTTGGCGCCCCCATCCACGCCAGTGTTTCTGGCACTGTGGTGGCAGTGGAGCCCCGTCCTGGAACCGGCGGCACGCCTACGCTTTCTGTCGTAATCGAAAATGACTTCCAAAACACCCTTTGTCCGGATTGCAAGCCCCGTGAAAATGTGGATGCGCTGACCTCCCAGGAGATCATCGACATCATTCGCGAGGCCGGCTGCACCGGTATGGGCGGCGCGGGTTTCCCCACCCACGTCAAAATCAGTTCCGCAGTGGGCAAAGCAGATACCATTATTATCAATGGTGCGGAGTGCGAACCTTACATTACCGCAGACCATCGTCTGATGCTGGAGCACGGCGAGAAGATCATCGGCGGTGTTCGGTTCATCATGAAGGCCCTTCAGCTGGACCACGCGTACATCGGCATTGAAGACAATAAGATGAACGCAGTCAACCACCTGAAAGAACTGGTGGGCGGCGCCAAGGACATCACGGTCCAGGCTCTGCGCACCCGGTACCCCCAGGGTGCTGAGAAGCAGCTGATCCAGGCCATCACCGGCCGGGAGGTTCCTCCCGGAAAGCTGCCTGCCGATGTGGGCTGCTGCGTGTTCAATGCGGCCACCACGGCAGCCATCTATGACGCGGTGGTTCTGGGGCAGCCGGTGTATCAGCGGGTGATCACCGTCACCGGCAGCGCCGTGAAGAACCCCGTGAACCTGCTGGCGCCTGTGGGCACCCCCTTCTCCCACCTCATCGAGGAGGCCGGCGGTTTCAATGGAACCCCTGCCCGGGTCATCTCTGGCGGCCCCATGATGGGGTTTGCCCAGTACGACATGTCGGTGACCATGGGAAAGGCCAGCAACTGCGTGCTCTGCCTGAGCAAGGAGGATCTGCCTGCCACCAGTGCCAATCCCACCTGCATCCGCTGCGCCCGCTGCGTCAACGTCTGCCCCATGCACCTGACCCCCCTCTTTATGAACATGTTCGCCAAAGCCCGCCGTTGGAGCGAGGTGGAGGAAGAGTACCGGATTATGGACTGCATGGAATGCGGAAGCTGCCAGTATGTCTGCCCGGCTAGAATTCCTCTGGTCCAGCAGTTCCGCACGGCCAAGTTTGCCATCCGCCAGCAGGCGGCCAAAAAGTAAGGAGGGGATAGCATGGAAGAGTATAAACTGAGCGTAGCCTCCTCGCCCCACGCATCATCCCCGGTTGGGACCAAGAACCTGATGCGGGATGTCCTCATCGCCCTGATCCCCGCTCTGGCGATGGGCATCTATGTGTTTGGACCGCGCGCGCTGACCACCACTTTGGTGTCGGTCATTTTCTGTGAGATTTTTGAGTGGGGATACTGCAAACTGATGCACAAGCCCAACCCCTGCAAGGACCTGTCCGCCGCCATTACCGGCGTGCTGCTGGTGTTTGTATGTCCGGTGACGCTGCCCTATTGGATGATCATCATCGGCGACTTCTTCGCCATCGTGGTGGTCAAGCAGCTCTTCGGCGGCCTGGGCACCAACTTCCTCAACCCCGCACTGGCTGGCCGGGCATTCCTGATGCTCAGCTATCCCGTGCCCATGACCACCTGGGTGCTGCCCGGCCAGGAGAACTGGGTTTCCATCATCTCCGCCGCTGACGCGGTGACCGGCTCCACCCCCCTGTCCGCTGACTTCATGAAGAATGGGATCCTCCCCGACGCCTCCCTGGCCGACATGTTCATCGGCAACGTGGGCGGCTGCGTGGGCGAAGTTTCCGCCATCGCCCTGCTCATCGGCGGCATCTACCTGATCGCCCGCAAGGTCATCCGGATCCGGATCCCCCTGGCCTACATCCTCACCGTGGCCGTGCTCACCCTGATCTTCTCCCGGGCTCCCGAGGGCGTCAGCTCTTTCACCTGGATGCTCTATGAGATCTTCGGCGGCGGCCTGTTCCTGGGTGCCTTCTTCATGGCAACCGACTATGTGACCAGCCCCAACACCCCCAAGGGCGAAGTGATCTTCGGCATCGGCGCAGGCCTGCTGGTGGTCTTCATCCGCTACTTCGGCGGGTATCCCGAAGGCGTTTGCTACTCCATCCTCATCATGAACATCTGCGTCTGGCTCATCGACAAGGCCACCCTGCCCAAGCGGTTCGGTGTCACGGCTGAGATGCGCAAGGCCGAGAAGGAGCAGGCAAAGGCCGCCAAGAAAGCAGCAAAGGAGGGCGCGGAAGCATGAACGCAAAGAAAGAATCCTACGCTGCCATGATCATCGTCCTGGCTGCCATCTGTCTGGTGACAGCGGCCCTGCTGGGCCTGGTCGACAAGGTGACCAAGCCCGCCATCGAGGCCAACACCGCAGAGACGGTGCAGAACGCCCTCACCGAGGTGCTCCCCGCCGACAGCTATGACCAGGTGGAGTTCCCCGACGGCAGCGTGACCCTGAGCAACGGCACCAACGTCACCGTGGTGGCGGTCTATCAGGCCGGGGAAGAGGGTTACGTCATCGAAGTGCTGGCCCCCGGCGGCTATGGCGGCGACATCGACATGATGACCGGCATCAACACCGCCGGCGAGGTGACGGGCATGTCCGTGATCTCCCACGCCGAGACCTCCGGCCTGGGCTCCAAGGCAACCGACCCCAACTGGCAGAACCAGTTCGTGGGCTCCACCGAGGACGTGAGCGTCACCAAGGACGGCGGCACCATCAACGCCATCACCGGCTCCACCATCACCTCCCGCTGCGTGTGCAACGGTGTCAACGCCGCCCGTGCGGTCGTGGAAGCACTGGGTTAAGGAGGGACCAAGAGAATGAATTTTAAGAAGCAATTAAAAGACGGTCTGGTCACCCAAAACCCCGCCCTGGTCCAGCTGATCGGTATGTGCCCCCTGCTGGCCATCACCACCTCCATGTTCAACGGCATCGGCATGGGCATCGCGGTGGTTCTGATCCTGACCTGTTCCAACATCGTTATCGCCGCCCTGCGGAAGATCATCCCCAACAAGGTTCGTATCGCCTGCTTCATCGTCGTGATTGCCGGCTTCGTGACCATGGTGGACCTGCTGATCCAGGGCTTCGTCCCCGCACTGTCTGAGAGCCTGGGCCTGTTCATCCCCCTGATCGTGGTGAACTGCGTCATCCTGGGCCGTGCCGAGGCCTTCTCCTCTAAGAACGGCATCGGCGCCTCCGCTCTGGACGGCATCTTCCAGGGCATCGGCTACATGATCGTGCTGATCATCATGAGCGTGGTCCGTGAGTTCCTGGGCGCCGGCACCTTCGGCGGCGGCATCCTCAACGGCGGCGACGGCATCCGTATCATCCCCGAGTCCGGTGCGGCCCTGGGCATGATCCTCCCCGTGGGCGGCTTCCTCACCCTGGGCGTGGTCATCGCCGTGGCCCAGTACCTGATGAACCGACCCAAGAAAAATAAGGAGGTGGCGAAGTAATGGAAAGTATTACCAGCCTGCTCTCCATCGCCTTGGGCGCCATCCTGGTGAACAACTTCGTCCTGTCCCAGTTCCTGGGCATCTGCCCCTTCCTGGGCGTGTCCAAGAAGGTGGAAACCGCCCTGGGCATGGGCGTGGCCGTTACCTTCGTTATGGGCGTGGCCTCTGCGGTCAACTGGCCCATCAATGAGTTCCTGAACAGCCATGACCTGGGCTTCATGCAGACCGTGACCTTCATCCTGGTCATCGCCTCCCTGGTGCAGTTCGTGGAGATGTTCCTGCAGAAGATGGCCCCCTCCCTCTACGAGGCCCTGGGCGTGTACCTGCCTCTGATCACCACCAACTGCGCCGTGCTGGGCGTGGTGCTCCAGAACGCGCAGAATTCCTACAACTTCGGCGAGAGCCTGACCTACGGTATCACCGGCGGCGTGGGCTTCCTGCTGGCCATCGTCCTGTTTGCCAGCGTGCGGGAACGTATGGAGTTCAGCAAGTGGCCCAAGGCCTTCGATGGGTTCCCCATCGCCCTGGTGGCCGCCAGCTTGATCTCTCTGGCCTTCATGGGCTTCTCTGGCCTGAAAGTTTGGTAAGGGAGGCGAGGAGAGAATTATGAGTACAACAATTTTAGCACCCATCGCACTGTGTGTACTGGGTATCGTGTTCGGTGCCATTCTGGCCGTCGCCGCCAAGGTCTTCTCCGTGGAGAAGGATCCTCGGGAAGAGGCCATTGCGGAATGCCTCCCCGGCGCCAACTGCGGCGGCTGCGGCTACCCTGGCTGCAGCGGCTACGCCGCGGCCATCGTGGCCGGCAAGGCCCCGGTGAACGCCTGCTCCCCCGGCGGTGCGGAAGTGGCCAATGAGATCGGTAAGATCATGGGCGTGGAGGTCGAAGTCGGCGCCCGGAAGATCGCCCAGGTGATGTGCACCGGCGGCGGCCACAACAAGACCCGCTACGACTATGTGGGCCTGGAGAGCTGCTTGGCCGTGAGCCGGGTCTCCTCCGGTCCCCTCCAGTGTTCCTATGGATGTCTGGGCGGCGGCGACTGCGTGGACGCCTGTAAGTTCGACGCCATCCACATCGTGGACGGCGTGGCCAAGGTGGACTTTGACAACTGCGTGGCCTGCGGCGCCTGCGTGGATGCCTGCCCCAAGCACATCATCCGCATCGTGCCTCTGAACTCCAAGAAGTACACCGAGATCCCCTGCGCGTCCCAGGACAAGGGCCCCGTGGTCCGTCAGGCCTGCGACAACGGTTGTATCGGCTGTAAGCTCTGCGAGAAGGCCTGCCCCAGAGAGGGTGCCATCGTCATCGAGAACTTCCTGGCCAAGATCAACTACGACATCTGCATCGGCTGCGGTCTGTGCTCCCGTGCCTGCCCCCGCAAGCTGATCACCGTGGACGGCAAGGTGCTTCCTCCTCTGCCCAAGAAGAAGCCCGCCGAGCCCAAGGCAGACGCCCCCAAGGCCGCTCCCGCCGCTGCGGAAGCCCCCAAGGCGGAGGCTGCCCCCGCTGCCGAGGCCCCCAAGGCCGAGGCCGCGCCCGCCCCGGAAGCCCCCAAGACCGAGGAGGCCCCCAAGGCGGAGTAATCCCCATCGGGAAGAACAAAAAACCGGGATGGCTGTGCCATCCCGGTTTTTTCTGTCCCGAGGCGGGGGCGCGTCACTGCCCGGACTTCTGGTGGGAGAGCTCATAGGAGGCGCACTCGGTGCAGGCGCACTCCTTGGTGGCCGGGCCGCAGGTCCCCACCCGGATGGAGGAAAGGGAGCAGACGCTCTGGGCGGCGTTGTGGTGGGTGCAGCTGGAGACGGAACACTGGATGTTCTGGTTGGCGTGCATACGGTTGTTCATGGGAAAAACCCTCCTTTTCATGGTCTGCCCCTAGTATGGGCCAAGGTTCCGGGCTTTATGCGTGGGCAATGCCCGGGCCCGGGCATAGAATGGGACGGAGGTGAGAAAACCCATGGATCTGCGCAACAACCAGATCACCGTCCAGGAGCTGCTGGCGGACCCCCGGGCCCGGGAGGTCCTGGCCCGGCGGTTTCCCCAGGTGATCCACCGGCCCATCGTGGCCCAGTCCGGGGGCATGACCCTGGAGCGGGCCATGAAGCTGGGGGCGGCCTTTGTCCCCAGGAAGAGCATCCAGGCGGCCCTGGCGGAGCTCCAGGCCCTGTGAGCCGCGGCCGGGGCGCCGCCCCGGCCGTACATAGGAAAAAATCCCGCCGGCCGGGAAAAAGTCGTTGACAAACGGGGGAAAATGTGATAGTCTATACAAGCTAACGGTTCCGGAATACGTACTTATGCGGGTGTAGTTCAATGGTAGAATCCCAGCCTTCCAAGCTGGTCGCGTGGGTTCGATTCCCATCACCCGCTCCATATGCGCCTGTAGCTCAGGTGGATAGAGCAACTGCCTTCTAAGCAGTGGGTCAGGGGTTCGAGTCCCTTCAGGCGTGCCATGTTTCCCTGCCCCTGCACAAGGCGCGATTTGGTGGGTGTAGCTCAGTTGGTTAGAGCACCGGATTGTGGTTCCGGGTGTCGAGGGTTCGAGTCCCTTTACCCACCCCAGACATCTCGGGAGAGAGCCGGAGCAGCGGTTCCGGCTCTCTTCTCATAGAGAGCTTTGTTCCCGCCCACGATGGGGTGTCGCCAAGTGGTAAGGCACGGGACTTTGACTCCCGCATTCGCTGGTTCGAGTCCGGCCACCCCAGCCATTTTTGACCCGTTAGCTCAGTTGGCAGAGCACCTGCCTTTTAAGCAGGGTGTCCGGGGTTCGAATCCCCGACGGGTCACCATGTTAAAAATCCTGGAATCCCTTGTATCCCAAGAGATTCCAGGATTTTTTGTTGCGTAAGCAGGGCCCTGGGTTTGCTTTACCGGTACTGGGGTTTGCCCATGGAAGAGAGGGGAGACGGAGTGACCAGGGCCAGAGTTCCCATGGTGGGAAAGACCTTTGGCCGGCTGACGGTGGTGGAACAGGTGCCGGCGCCGGCCGGCGTGACGGGCCGGGAAGCCTGGTACCGCTGCACCTGCCAGTGCGGGGGAGGGATCACCACCCGGGGCACCAGTCTGCGCCGGGGGATCACCCAGAGCTGCGGCTGCCTTCGCCGGGAGGTGACCCAGGCCAGGAACCAGGCCCAGGCAGCCCAGCGCCACGACCTCACCGGGCAGCGGGCAGCGGCGGGCAGGGGGTGGCATTCTCTGGCGGTGCCGGTGTCAGTGCGGTCAGGAGAAATTGATCCGCCAGGACGCCCTGGTGGCGGGCAGAACCCGGAGCTGCGGCTGCATCACCTCCCGCGGCAACGAGAAAATCGCCCGGATGCTCACCCAAGGGGGCATTGCCTTTGCAGCGGAATATGCCCCTGGGGATTTGCCAGGGCGCTACCGCTTCGACTTTGCGGTGTTCCGCCAGGGGAAGCTGGCCTACCTCATTGCGTACGACGGGGTTCTCCATACCACCTACAGCGGCCGGGGCTGGGACACGGAAGCCCGGTTTCTCCGCACCCAGGCCAGCGATGGGCTGAAAAATGCCTACTGTGCCCGGAAGGGCATCCCCCTGCTGCGCATTCCCCACACCCAGTATGCCCTGCTGTCGCTGCCGGATTTGGTGTTGGAAACGAGTCCCTTCCGCCTCTCACCGCCGGGCCCTGGCGGGGATGCGCAGGGACCACAGCAGGAACAGGCAGGCAATGGCAAGGGCGAAGTAGTAGGAGAGATGGGGCACGTCCCCCACCATTGCCGTCAGGGCACGGAGGAGGAGGGGGGAGAGGAACTGGGCCAGGTACAGGGCGGCCGACAGCAGGGGCATCACGGTGGTGGTGGCGTCCTTCCCCGCCCGGCGGGCGGCCTCGGAGATCAGGAAGGGGATGCCGGCGCCGTTGGCAAAGCCGATGCAGGCAGACCCCAGCAGGGTGCCGGCCCAGCCTCCCAGGAAGGTCAGCAGGAGGTAGCCCACCAGGAAGAGCAGGGGGGAGAAGACCTTGGTGCCTCCCCGCAGCACCCCCTGGATGCGGACGAAGAGCAGCCCGCCGAAGAGGGCCACTAAGTCGGCCCCGGCCATGATGGCGGCGATGTACTGCTGGCCGATGACCCCGTCCCCGCTGGTCTCTAGGGCAAAGTTGGCGGGGTAGAGGAAGAAGGCGGACATGAGCAGGAACATGGCCAGGACATAGACGAAGAAGGTCCGCAGCCCGCCGGGGCAGGGGTGTCGGCGGCCTGGGCTGTGGGTGCCTGCCGGGGGATCCCGCCTTTGGGGAGGAAGCGCAGACACAGGAGAATGCTCCCCAGCCCCAGGAGATAGACCAGAAAGCTGGCCCGCCAGCTGATCCCCGCCAGCAGCCCTGCCAGCAGGGTGGCAATGACGCCCCCCAGCTGGTTCATGGCCGAGGAGATCCCCAGGAGGGAGGCCTGCTTCTCCGGCGGGAAGTAGTCGGTGAGCAGCCCGGTGGACAGGGGCATGAGGATCCCCACCCCCACCCCGACCAGGGCCCGCATCACCAGGACCAGGCCGATCTGGTCAAAGAGTCCGGCGGCGCAGCCCCCCACGGTGTAGAGGGACAGCCCCAGCAGCACCAGGGTGCGGGGGTTCAGCCGCCGGCAGAGCTTGGGGAAGAAGAAGTTGGTGATGACGATGAACAGCGCGGGGATGCTGATGATCATCTGGACAAAGGTCTGGCTGCTCTGGGCAAAGTGGGCCTGAATCACGTTCAGGGCAGGGGCCACAGCGGCGCCCGCCATCACCGTCAGCAGCGAGAGGGAGAGGATACTCCCGGTGAGCCCCCTCCCGATGGGTTTGGCTTGCAACAAACAATCGCTTCCTTTCTGGTCTTCTTTTCGCAAAAAAAGATGCGCAAGTCCTGTTTGGACTTACGCATCTCTGCTACACAACACCTTTAGTATCCCACAAAACCACGCAAAAGTCAAAGGGGCAGCAGCCCCTTTTTTTCAGAAACCAGTGCCCAAAAGGGCGGAGTCTTTACGGAGGAAATCGCATGGATTGGATGGAAGAAGTCCGAGAAAACCTGAAAAAACGGCGGCAGATCCTGTTCTCCAAGGACGCTGTCTGTCTGCAGCCCTTGGCTGCCCAGCTGGCCCAGCAGCCCCACACCGTCCTGGTGCTCTGGGCGCTGGCCTGGGCGGAGGAGACGGTGGACACCCTGGAGGCACGGTACCCCCAGGAGCGGCGGCCCCGGGAGGCCCTGGAGGCCGCCCGGGCCTGGGCGGCCGGAGCCCTCAAAATGCGGCCGGCCCAGCGGGCCATCCTGAACTGCCACGCCCTGGCCAAGGAGCTCACCCGGAAGGAGGACATCGCCCGGTGCCACGGGGTGGGCCAGGCCTGCTCGGTGGTCCACACCCCGGGCCACGGGCTGGGGTACCCCCTCTATGATCTCACCGCCCTGGTCCATCAGTGGGGCCTCGAGGGTTGCAGGGAGGCGGTGGAGGCGCGGCTGCGGGCCTATGAAACCACCCTACAGACCTGGAGCCAGCGGGCCGAGACCTACCCCGGCCCCTGGGCCGCCTTCCTCCAGAAGCGGTAAAAAAGCCCCCGGGAGGGCAGGGCCTCCCGGGGGAGGGGCTCAGTGGCCCCGGTGCTTTTCCCGGCGTTTCTGTTGGTGCAAGGCAAACTGCCGGGCCGCGTGGTCTGCCCGCTGCTGGCGGGCCCGGGCTTTCCGTGCTTCGGCGTTGGTTTCCCGCTGGGCCTGGAGGGCGCGCTGGGCTTTGGTGCCCAGGGCCGGCGTGTCCAGCTGCTTCTGGATGGCCCGCTGGAGGCGTTTGGGGTTGGGCCGGGGCCGGACGGCGGTTTCTGCCGGCAGGGGCGGGCTGAAGGTCAGGTCCCTCCAGTGGCGCTGGAGAAAGGCATAGACCTGGGCGTCCTTGGGCTCTGCCCCGAAGAGGATCTTGCAGACCTGGTACTGCCCGTCCTCCTCCCGCTCATACAGGCCGATCCAAAAGGGGTCCTCAAAGGTTACCGTGAGGGTGGAAAGCGCTGGTTTCATCTTGGGTTCCTCCTTAAAGAAAATGCCTGCAGGGAAGGGACAACCAAGGAGGCAGGTTACTGACGGCCGCAGCCGCTCCCGGACTACCAACCGGGACGTGTTTTGATCCCCGCAGGGATAGGATACCAAAAACCAGGGGGGAGCGCAACGGGGTTGGGGGAAGAGAAAGTCCACCCATGGCAGAGGCGGATTTTGTGGAAAGTAGGACTTGACGGGGGCAGGGGAACGTGATACCATAAATGCAAGTTCAAAAGCAAACCAATGAGTAAGAGGAGTACCGTTTCGTTTCCCTCCTCAGCGAGCCGTGGCCGGTGAAAGCACGGCGAGACAGCGAAACGGGAATGGACTTACGAGGGCGGAGCGAACCCCGGCGCACATCCCTGCGGCGGGCAGTAGTGGCCGACGGGGACCGCACCCGTTATCCGGGCGGCACATATGATGGTATGTGAAAGAAGCGGGCGCAATGCGTCAATTTGGGTGGTACCGCAGGATTCAGTCTTGTCCCATGTGGCCGAAACACTTCGGCATGTGGAGCAGGGCTTTTTTTGTTGCCCCATGATTTGACAAAGAGACCCACACCACCATCGAAATCAAATCAAAAGGAGAACCGTAACATGAAAACCCTGAAAAAACTGCTCTGCGGAGCCCTGTCCCTGACCATGGTCCTGTCCCTGGCCGCCTGCGGCGGTGACGCTGCCAGCGGCGAGGTGCCCGTCATCGGCATCTGCCAGTACGGCCAGCACGGCTCCCTGGACAACTGCCGGGAGGGCTTCCTCCAGGGCCTGGAAGAGGCCGGCCTGGTGGAGGGCACGGACTACACCATCGACTACCAGAACGCCAGTTTTGACGACAATATGGCCATTCAGATTGCCCAGGCCTTCTCCGCCGAGGACGCAGCCCTGATGGTGGGCATCGCCACCCCCGCCGCCACCGCCTGCTACGCCGCGGCGGAGGACAAGGACATCCCCGTGGTCTTCACCGCCATCACCGACCCCGTGGGGGCCAAGCTGGATTCCGGCAACATCACCGGCACCTCCGACGTGCTCCCCGTCCAGGGGCAGCTGGAGCTCATCCGGGCCATCCAGCCCGAGGCCAAGACCATCGGCATCGTCTACACCACCAGCGAGCCCAACTCTGTCTACTCCATCGGGATCTATGAGGACCTGGCCGCCGACTACGGCTTCACCATCGAGGCCATCGGCGTCACCGCCCAGTCCGAGGTGACCCAGGCGGTGGACACCCTCATCAGCCAGGGGGTGGACTGCATCTCCAACCTCACCGACAACAACGTGGTGGGCGTGCTGGGTTCCATCCTGGAAAAGACCAACGAGGTGGGCATCCCCGTCTACGGCTCCGAGATCGAGCAGGTGGAGCTGGGCTGCGTGGCCGGGGCCGGCCTGGACTATGTCCAGCTGGGCATCCAGACCGGCAAGATGGCCGCCCAGATCCTCACCGGCGAGGCCACCTGCGCCGACCTGCCCTATGAGACCATCGAGAACTACGGCCTGTATGTCAACAGCAGCGCCCTGACGGAGATGGGCCTCACCCTCCCCGACGACGTGGCCCAGACCGCCGAAGAGGTGGGCCCCACCGCCTGACTCGGCGGCGCCCCCTCGGGGGATCTGCAAGAAACCAAAGGAGCGCGATGACATGGCAGACTTGATCGTATCCACGCTGACCCAGGGGCTCATCTTTGCCCTTCTGTCCTACGGCGTGTACATTACCTATTCGGTGCTGGACTTCCCGGACCTCACCGTGGACAGCAGCTTTCCCCTGGGGGCGGCGGTGACGGCCATCCTCCTCCTCCAGGGGGTGAACCCCTGGGTGACCCTCCTGTGCGCCGCCGGCGCCGGGGCCGTGGCCGGCCTGTGCACGGGCCTGATCCACGTGAAGCTGAAGGTGCGGGACCTGCTGGCCGGTATCATCACCATGACGGCCTTGTCCTCCATCAACCTGGTGTTGGCGGGGTCCAACGTCACGGTGGAGCGGGCGGTGGACACCATCTTCACCTCCCCCCTGACCATGGCCCTGTTCGGGGACCTCTCCCTCACCGCCCGGAAGCTGATCCTCTCCCTGGTGCTGGCGGTGGTGGTGAAGCTGATCCTGGACCTGTACTTCCGCACCAAGTCGGGTCTGCTCCTCCGGGCCACCGGGGACAATGGGACCCTGGTCACCACCCTGGCCCAGAACAAGGGGAACATGAAGATCCTGGGCGTGGTCATCGCCAACGCCCTGGTGGCCCTGTGCGGGGCGGTGGTCTGCCAGGAGCAGCGGAGCTACTCCGCCGTCATGGGCATCGGCCAGGTGGTCTTTGGCCTGGCCACGGTGATCATCGGCATCTCCCTGATCCGCTTCTTCACCCGGTCCAAGGCCGCCCAGGCCCTGGGGAAGGTCCCCGTCCTGCGGTTCCTGGCCAGCCCCAAGGGCACCATGGCGGTGCTGCTGGGGAGCGTCATCTACAAGTTCTGCGTGCAGATCGCCATCAGCGCCGGCCTGCCCGCCAACATGCTGAAATTCATCACGGCGGCCCTCTTCCTGGTGGTGCTGGTGATCGCCGGACGGAGAGGGGAGGAGATCATCCATGCTTGAGCTGCAGGACCTGACCAAAATCTACAACGCCGGCACCGTCACGGAGATGACCCTCTTTGACCACTTCAACCTCACGGTGCCCGACGGGCAGTTTGTCTCCATCGTGGGGAGCAACGGCTCGGGCAAGACCTCCCTGCTGAACATCCTCTGCGGGTCCATCCCCCTGGACGGGGGGGATGTGCTTCTGGACGGGAAGAGCATCCGCAAACAGAAGGACTACCAGCGCTACGCCATCATGGGCCGGGTGTATCAAAACCCCTCCCTGGGCACCAGCCCCAACCTCACCATGCTGGAGAACCTCTCCCTGGCGGACAACAAGGGCAAGCCCTTCGGCCTGGGCTTCGGGGTGAACAAAAAGCGGATCGACTTCTACCGCTCCGAGCTGGCCTCCCTGGGCCTGGGGCTGGAGGATAAACTGGACGTGAAGATGGGCGCCCTCTCCGGGGGGCAGCGCCAGGCGGTGGCCCTGCTGATGGCCACCATGACCCCCTTGAAGTTCCTCATCCTGGACGAGCACACCGCCGCCCTGGACCCCAAGACCGCCGAGACCATCATGGTCCTCACCGGCAAAGTGGTGAAGGAGAAGGGGCTGACCGCCCTCATGGTCACCCACAACCTCCGCTACGCCGTGGAGTACGGGGACCGGCTGCTGATGCTGGACCACGGCAAGATCGTCCTAGACCGGGCCGGGGAGGAAAAGGCCGCCACCTCCACCGAGGAGCTGCTGGCCATCTTCAACCGCTACAGCGTGATGTAAGCAAACAAAAACCCCCCGCACCGTAGGGTGCGGGGGGCATTTTTTATGGATGTCAGACCCCAGGTCTTAGGCCAGCTTGGCCTTGGACAGCTCGGTGAGGGCGGTGAAAGCGGCCTTGTCGTTGACGGCCATCTCAGCCAGCATCTTCCGGTTGATCTCCACGCCGGCCAGCTTCAGGCCGTGCATGAAGTTGGAGTAGTTCATGCCGTTCATCTTGCAGGCGGCGCTGATGCGGGTGATCCACAGCTGACGGAAGTTGCGCTTCTTCTGCTTGCGGCCCACATAAGCGTAGGTCAGGGACTTCATCACCTGCTCGTTGGCCATCTTGAAGTGCTTGGACTTGGCACCCCAGTAACCCTTGGCCATCTTCAGGATCTTATTTCTTCTTTTGCGCGTCATCATCGCGCCTTTCACTCTTGCCATGGTATGTCAGCCTCCTATGTCTTGTGGTAAAATCTTATTTATACAGGATCATGCGCTTGATGGCGGCCTCGTTGGTCTTGTCCGCATAAGCGCCGGCGCGGAGGCCGCGTTTCCGTTTGGTGGTCTTCTTGTTCAGGATGTGGCTCTTATTGGCATGGGCGCGCTTCACCTTGCCGTTTTTGGTGAGGTTGAAGCGCTTCTTGGCGCCGCTGTGCGTTTTAATCTTCAGTTTAGGCATGGCGGAAAACTCCTTTGTCAGAATTTATTTTTTGGTTTCTTTCTTTGCATCCTTGTTCTGGCGGCAGGACAGGAACATGGTCATGTGGCGTCCATCCAGTTTGGGCTCCTTGTCCATGGTCGCCACCTCAGTGCAATCTTCTGCGAATTTTTCCAGCAGGCGCTTGCCGATGTCGGTATGGGCCATTTCCCGGCCGCGGAAGCGGACGGTGACCTTCACCCGGTTGCCGTCGGACAGAAAGCGCTGGGCGTTGCGGACCTTGACATTGAAATCATTGACGTCGATTCCCGGGGACATACGCACTTCTTTGATCTCGACGATCCGCTGGTTTTTCTTTGCCTCCTTGTCCCGTTTGGTCTGCTCGAAGCGATACTTGCCGTAATCCATGAGCTTGCAGACGGGGGGGACGGCGTTGGGGGAAATCTTCACCAGGTCCAGGTCGGCTTCGCCGGCCTTGGCCATGGCCTCGGCCAGGGGCATAATCCCAAGCTGCTCCCCCTGGGCGGAGATCAGGCGCACTTCCTTGTCGTGAATTTCCTCGTTGATCTGATGAGCCGTGTGAGCTATGATGGACGCACCTCCAATTCTTAAAGCAGAAACAAAAAAATGGATACCATTTCAAAAGGTATCCGCATGACAGAGCAACCGACGCCTCTTCTGAGACGCGGCTGGACCGTATAAACCCCTTTCGCTTGGGCGGAGAGGTGAGGCAGGCGGAACCTTCCTACTTTGTTGTTCGGCGTATAGTATACCAGGGATGGTGGGGGATGTCAAGAAAAACTTTGCATCATAAGGGCTGGTCCTGGGCAGAGGGGACGTAGGTCATGATGTGCTCCACATTGCAGTCCAGGATGCGGCAGAGGTCGTTGATGGTGGTGGTGTTCAGGGGCTTGTTTTTACGGAGCTTGTCGATGGTGGAGCTGGAGAGGTGGTGGTTCTTGATCAGGGTGTAGGTGGACTCGCGGGATGCGCGGAGCGTTTTCCAGAAGGGAGTGTAGACGATCATGGGGTACCTCCGGAACCGTTTTCTTTTATGGTATGCGGAGGTCTTTTTTTTGACTATAGTCGTTAAAGAGACTATAATAGTAGAAAGATTTTGCTGCCGTGCTTTTGCAATGGGCAGTGGAAAAGTTGGCCCCCTAAATTCATAGATGGTGGAGGAAATCTTGGATGAAATGTAAGCGATGTGGAACCGAATTTGAGGGTAAGTTTTGCCCAGAGTGTGGGGCGAAACGGGGAATAACGTCGGAAATACCACCTTCAGACCAACCCCAGAACGAAAGCACCCGGTGGCAATCTGATCAAAGGGCTGCGTCTGATCCAGGCAAGGTGGGATCCCCAAAGAAACCATTTTTTAAGAGAGGGTGGTTCTTTGTCGTTGCCGCAGTTGTGATTGTTATGTTAGCAGGGAGTATTGCATCTCATAGCCGGGGAACCCTTGCATGGGAGGAGATGGCGTTGGGCTCTGTGCTCCCAGAGCCACCCACCAACAAAGGTACGTTGTATGAGAACTCAGCGGAAACACTGTCGATAACCCTGGACAAGGTGTCTGATGACCAGTACCAAGACTATGTACTGGCTTGTGCGGGCAAAGGGTTCACAGCCGACAAGGAGGAAACGGCATCTTCCTATAACGCATTCAATGCAGAGGGATATCGGTTGAATTTGCGCTATACAAGTGAAAGTCTTTCTATTACGTTGGAAGCGCCGATGGAATTTGTGCCCATTACTTGGCCGACCAGCATAGCAGGAAACCGGTTGCCAGTGCCACAATCGACCATAGGTAAGTTTTCTTATGAATACGAGGACCGCTTCTTTGTTTACCTTGGGGATACCTCCCAGGCAGACTTTGATGCCTATGTGTCTGCTTGTGCAGACCGGGGCTTTACTGTTGACTACAATAAAGGAGACACCTATTACTACGCCAACGATGCGGAGGGATGGCATCTCTCGTTGCAATATGAGGGAAATCGTACGATGAGTGTGAGCATCGATGCGCCCAAGCAACAGGAAGGAGAGAATGCTTCTTCCAATTCTTCGGAACCGGACCGTTCTAGCGAGGCCGAGGGAAATGCCAATGTCTTAGATCCTGACTTCAAAGCGGCCATGGACAGCTATGAAGCTTTTATGGATGAGTATGTCGCTTTTATGAAAAAATATGCGGAGTCAGATGGGTCTGATCCTGGGATCTTTACCGACTATGCCGACTATGTAAATAAGTATGCTACCTTCTGTGCGGATTTTGAACAGTGGGAAAATGAGGATTTGAATGCGGCGGAGACGGCATATTATTTGGAAGTGCAAGCAAGGGTCGCCGAAAAACTGCTTACGGTGAACCAATAATCGGATGTATGAATCGTGCAACCAAGAGAAAGAGCAGGAGATTGCCCTCCTGCTCTTTCTCGTTTCTGCTGTTTATATCGTTTCAGACTTTTCTCACCCCTGCCGCCGCTGCAGCTGCAGCCGGTCGGCGATCATGGCGATGAACTCGGAGTTGGTGGGTTTGCCCTTGGAATTGCTGACGGTGAAGCCGAAGTATTTTTGCAGGGTGTCCAGGTCACCCCGGTCCCAGGCGACTTCGATGGCGTGGCGGATGGCCCGCTCCACCCGGGATGCGGTGGTGCCGAACTTCCGGGCCACTTCGGGGTAGAGGACCTTGGTGACGGCGTTGATCACGTCCATGTCCTCCACGGTCATGATGATGGCCTCCCGGAGGTACTGGTACCCTTTGATGTGGGCGGGCACGCCGATCTCGTGGATGATGGCGGTGACGTTGGCCTCCAGGGTCTGCCGGGCGGAAGCGGGGCTGGCGGCACCCTCCTCCCCCTCCGACCAATGCTGGGCGGCCAGCAGCCGGACCCGCTCCACCACAGAGGCGATGCGGCAGGGTTTCATCATGTAGTAGTCCCCGCCCCGGGCGGCCACCTGGTCGGCCATGCAGCCCCGGGCAAAGCTGGACAGGATCAACGTGCTCATGGGCCTGGCTTTCACCGCCTCCAGCACGTCAAAGCCGTCCATCCGCTCCAGGACCAGGTCCATGACCAGAACGTCCGGGTCGCGGTCCTGCACCAGCTGGATGGCCTCCTGGCCGTCCCCGGTTTGGCCCACCACTTCCAGGCCCTCCTCGGCCTGGATGGCCTCAGCCAGGACGGTGCGGAACTCCTCGCTGGTGTCGGCAATGAGAATGGTTTTCTTCGTTTCCATGCGGATCTGTCTCCCCCCATTGGGAAAGCGGTGTAGGCGCTGTTCCCTCAAATTTTCTCGTGATGGTAAGCAACGAAACTGCTTATCCATAATTTACCACAAAGGGACAGAAAACACAAGATGGAATTAGCAAAAATTGGAAAATATGTCGCCGCAAGTTTCGACAAAATTCGACACAATCCCCCGGGAAATCCCCACGGGGAAGGCGGATCCTGAACATCCAGGAAAAATTATGGAAACCCGCTGTTTTTCCCGAAAAAAGCGGTTTACGGACCGGGAGAAACATGATATCATAAAATCCAATGCTGCAATACCATCCCAAACCGGCCCGGCCGGCGGGGGATGTTTCAGGAAAGAGGTTGGAAGTATGAAGAAGCTGATGCTGGGAAATGAGGCGGTTGCCCGGGGGCTGTACGAGGCCGGATGCAGCCTGATTTCCAGTTATCCTGGCACCCCCAGTACGGAGATCACCGAGCAGGCCGCCCGGTACGACGAGATCTACTGCGAGTGGGCCCCCAACGAGAAGGTGGCCATGGAGGTGGCCTTCGGCGCCGCCCTGGCAGGCAAGCGCAGCGCCTGCGTCATGAAGCACGTGGGGGTGAACGTGGCCGCCGACCCTCTGTTTACCATCGCCTACACGGGGATCAACGCCGGCATGGTCATCTGCGTGGCCGACGATCCCGGCATGCACTCCTCCCAGAACGAGCAGGACTCCCGGCACTACGCCGTCTCCGCCAAAATCCCCATGCTGGAACCGGCGGATTCGGAGGAGGCCCGCCTCTTCGCCAAGCGGGCCTTCCAGCTCTCGGAGGAGTATGACACCCCCGTCTTTCTGAAGCTGTGCACCCGCATCTCCCACTCCCAGAGCCTGGTGGAGGAGGGCCAGCGGGAGGACCTGCCCCCCCGGCCCTACGTCAAGGACATCGCCAAGTACGTCATGGTCCCCGGCAATGCCCGGCCCCGCCACCCCATCGTGGAGGAGCGCACCCGCCGGCTCACGGCATACGCCGAGACCACCGATTTAAACCGGGAGGAGCTGGGGGAGGACACCTCCCTGGGCATCATCACCTCCTCCACCTGCTACCAGTACGCCCGGGAGGTCTTTGGGGAGAAGGCCTCCATCCTGAAGCTGGGCCTGGTCAACCCCCTGCCCCGGCAGAAGATCCTGGACTTTGCCGCCAAGGTGGACCGCCTGCTGGTGCTGGAGGAGCTGGACCCGGTGATCGAGGAGCACTGCCGGAACCTGGGCCTCACCGTCCAGGGGAAGGACGCCCTGCCCCTCATCGGGGAGTTCTCCCAGGGCCTGGTGGCCGAAAAGCTGGGCAAGACCCCCAAACCCTGGGTGGCCCTGGACGAGGCGGTGCCCCCCCGTCCCCCGGTGCTGTGCGCCGGATGTCCCCACCGGGGGCTGTTCTACACCCTGGCCAAGCACAAGGTCACGGTATTGGGGGACATCGGCTGCTACACCCTGGCGGCCTACGAGCCCCTCTACGCCATTGAGACCTGCGAGTGCATGGGGGCCTCGGTGAGCTCCATCCACGGCTTCAACAAGGCCCTGGGCCAGGCCAGCGAGGGCAAGACCGTGGCGGTGCTGGGGGACTCCACCTTCATGCACTCCGGCATGACCGGCCTGGCCAACATCGCCTACAACCAGAGCAACTCCACCGTCATTATTTTGGACAACTCCACCACCGGCATGACCGGCCACCAGGAAAACCCCACCACCGGCAAGAACCTCCGGGGGGACCCTGCGGGGAAGATCGACCTGGAAACCCTCTGCCGGGCCATGGGCATCCGCCGGGTGCGGGTGGTGGACCCCTACGACCTGAAGGCCACCGAACAGGTGGTCACCGAGGAGCTGGCGGCGGAGGAGCCGTCGGTGATCATCACCCGCCGGCCCTGTGTGCTGCTGAAAACCGTGAAAAAGCATCCCCCCTATCGGGTGGACCCCGACCAGTGCAAGGGATGCAAGCTGTGCATGCGCATCGGTTGCCCCGCCATCTCCTGGAAGGAGAAGAAGGCCGTCATCGACCCCACCCAGTGTGTGGGCTGCGGGGTGTGCGAGCAGCTGTGCAACTTTGACGCCTTCCGCCACGAGGCGTAATTCCCCAACCCCGGCCCAGCCCGGGAGAAGACCCCGATGGGCCCTCTCCCGGGCTGTTCTGTTTTGGGGCATAACCTGGCCGGCGGGAGAATAGGAAAAGGCAGCGGCCCCCTTGGGGCCTGCTGCAAGGCACGGGAGGGGCCCACCCCTCCCCCATAGAAAGGAGCGGCCTATGCTCAGTCAAATCCTGGCGGTGGCCATTTTCGTGGTCATGTTTATCGAGATCGTGCGGGAGAAGATTCCCCGCCATGTGGTTACCTTGGTGGCGGGGGGGCTGACCCTGGTGGTGGTGTTCCTGCTGACCATGCACAGCTGGCCGGATGTGTGGCAGGCCCTCAGCTTCCACAGCATGGCGGAGACCACCTTCTGGTACACCGGGGCCCATGGGTCCACCGGCATGAACACCGGCATCAACTGGAGCACCATCCTCTTCATCACCGGCATGATGATCCTGGTGGAGGGGATGAGCGAGGCGGGCTTCTTCGACTGGCTGTGCCTGCGCCTGGCCAAGCTGGTGGGCTACAAGCCGGTGCCCCTGCTGGTGTGCTTCATGATTCTGTCGGCGGGGCTGTCCATGTTCATCGACAGCATCACCGTCATCCTCTTCCTGGCGGTGGCCAGCGTCCGACTGGCCCATTTGCTGAAGTTTGACCCCATCCCCCTGATCATCGCGGAGATCTTCACCGCCAACCTAGGGGGGGCGGCCACCATGAGCGGGGACCCGCCCAACATCATCATCGGCACCGCCCTGGGGCTGTCCTTCGGGGACTTCCTCCGGAACACCGGGGTCATCGTCCTGGTGGGCATGGTGGTGATGGTGCCCTACTTCTACTTCTGCTTCCGCAAGCAGGTGCAGAGCTGGGACCCCCAGGCCCGGCAGAAGGTGATGGAGCTGGACCCCAGGGACTCCATCCACAACCGGGGGCAGTTTGCCATCCATGTGATCCTCTTCCTGGTGGTGGTGGTTCTGCTCATCACCCACGCCCAGACCGGCCTCACCGTGGCCACCGTGGGGATCATTGCGGCCATCCTCACCCTGTTGGTCAACCGCTGGCCCCTCCACCTGCTGCGGCGGGTGGACTGGAAGACCGTCCTGTTTTTCATCGGCCTCTTCCTGGCCGTCAGCGGGCTGGAGCAGACCGGGGTGCTGGAGGCCATGGCCGACGGCATCGCCCACCTCACCGGGGGGAACCACACCCTGATGATTGGGATCATCCTGTGGCTCTCCGGGGTGGCCTCGGCCTTTGTGGACAACATCCCCTTTGCCGCCACCATGGTGCCGGTGATCACCTCCCTGTCGGCCACCATGGGGGCCGACCTGAACACCCTGGCCTGGACCCTCTCCATGGGGACGGACATCGGCGGCAGCGCCACCCCCATCGGGGCCTCGGCCAACGTGGCGGGGACCTCCATCGCCGCCCGGGAGGGCCACCCCATCTCCTGGGGCCGGTACTGCAAGTACTCGGCCCCGGCCTCCGTGCTGGTCCTGGCCATCAGCATGGGGATGCTCCTGCTGCGCTACTGAGGCGCCACACGAAAGAATCCACGACAGGAGGACAAGAATGCTTCACCAAGGTTTGGCCCTGGCCATTGCTGCGTTTACCTTCCTCCAACTGCTCCGGGGCAAGTGGCCCCGCCATGTGCTCACCTTGGCGGCGGGGGGGCTTATGGTGGTGGTTGTGCTGCTGGGGGTGATGGGAAGCCTGGATGCCGTCATGGAGGCCCTCAGTGTGGACAGTTTCGGCAAACCCCAGTTTTGGTTTGCCCACGGCGGGGTGACCGAGCGCAACGTGGGGATCAACTGGAGTACCGTCCTCTTCCTGGTGGGCATGATGGTGATGGTGGAGGGGATGAGCGAGGCAGGGTTCTTCGACTGGCTCTGCCTGCGCCTGGCCAAAAGCCTGGGGTTCCGCCCCATGCCCCTGCTGCTGAGTTTTATGGCGGTGGCGGCCCTGCTGTCCATGTTTGTGGACAGCATCACCGTAGTCCTGTTTCTGGTGGTGGCCACCGTCCGGCTGGCGCGCCTGCTGCGCATTGATCCCGTGCCCATGATCATCGGGGAGATTTTTGCCGCCAACCTGGGGGGCGCGGCCACCATGACCGGGGACCCGCCCAACATCATCCTGGGCACCTCCCTGGGGCTGGGGTTTTGGGACTTTCTTCAGAACAACGGCCCCATCTGCCTGGTGGGGTTTGGGGTGGCGCTGGGCTACTTCTACCTGTGCTTTCGCAACAAGCTCCGGGCAGGGACGTGGAGCGTGGACCCGGCCCTCTGGGCCATGGAGCCCGGCGACGCCATCCCCAACCGCCGGGCCTTTGGCGTCAATGTAGCCATCTTCGGGGGGGTGATTCTCCTCCTGGCCACCCACGCCTGGACGGGGCTCACCATGCCCACCATCGGGGTGGTGGCGGCAGCCGTCACCCTGGCGGGGAACCGCCGGGGGTGGAGCCTGCTGCGGCAGGTGGACTGGCGGACCATCGGGTTCATCATCGGCCTTTTCCTGGTGGTCAGCGGGCTGGAGCAGACCGGCATCCTGGACGGCCTGGCCCGCTTCCTAGGGAACCTGGGCGGGGAGGACACGGGCCGGATGATGGTGGTCCTAATCTGGTTCACCGCCCTGCTGTCCGCCTTTGTGGACAACATCCCCATGGCCACGGTGATGGTCCCCGTTCTGACGGCCCTGTCAGACGGCCTGGGGATGGACCTGGAAACCCTCACCTGGAGCGTGTCCAAAGGGACGGACATCGGGGGGATTGCCACCCCCATCGGGGCCTCGGCCAACGTCACCGGCGTCATGCTGGCCGCCCGGGAGGGGCACCCCATCTCCTGGCGGCGGTACTGTAAGTATGCTGTGCCGCTGTCCCTGCTGGTGCTGGTGCTGAGCATGGTGCTGTTACTGGCCTTCCACTGAGGGGGCGGGGTGGAGGGTGGCCACCACCACCTCCGGCCGGTTGCCTACCCGCAGGGGGAAGAGGCTGTTGCCCAGCCCCCGGCTGACCACCATCCGGGCCTGCCCCCGGCGGTAGAGCCCCCCGTCGTACCGGGGGAAGAGGCCCTGCCCCGGGGCGAAGAGGCCGCCGATCCCAGGCAGGCGCACCTGGCCGCCGTGGGCGTGGCCGCTGAACACCAGGGCCGCGCCCCCTTCGGCATACAGGGGGAACCACTCCGGCCGGTGGGCCAGCAGCAGGGGAAAGGGCTGGCTGGACAGGCGAAGGGCCGCCAGGGCGTCTCCCAAGATGGCCTCTGCCGGGCGGGGGTCCCCGGCCCTCTGGGCAAGGCCGGGGTCGGCCAGCCCGGCGATGGGGATCCTCCCACCGCCCCGTACCAGGGGGAGGGCCCGGTTTGCCAGCACCAGGACGCCGGCGGCCTCCAGCGCCGCCGCGAAGGCGGCATATTGGGCCAGGCGGGCCTCGTGGTTGCCGGGAACGTAGTACACCGGGGCGATGGCAGCCGCCTGCCGGGCGAAGGACAGGGCCACGGCGAGGTGGGTGCGCCGGGAGTCTGCCAGGTCCCCCGTCAGGAGGATGATCTCCGGCTTGGCCTGGGCCAGGGCGGCCAGCAGCCGGGCATTGTCCCGGCCAAAGGCGGCGTTGTGCAGGTCGGACACCTGGGCCAGCCGGAAGCCCTGAAAGGCGGCAGGCAGGCCGGGGCAGTCCACGGCCACTTCTTGGACCTGAAGGGACCGGTTGCCCCAGACTGCCCCCACCCCCAGGGCAGCTAGAAGGAGTAAGACGAGGCAGAGCATGGGCAGGCGCCCTCCTTTCTTTCGCAGTGTGATCAGGCCATTGTACCACGTCGCGCACCGGGGGGCAAGGCGCCCAGGGCTTGACGGTTTTGCCGAAATTTGTTACAATGCTTCCATTCACTGGAGGGTGCGTCATTCAACAGAGAAATGGCAAGCTGGATAAGGTGATAGGCTGAGATGCCTGTTGCCCTGTCCGGCTTTTTTGCTGGCCTGGGCAAGGGGCCGGCGGGGAAGGGAGAGAGCAACCGTGGATCTGCTGCGGGGAAACATCAAGCAAACCTATTTTCGCTATCTGGGCGCCGCCTTTGGCAGCGCCATGCTGGCTGCGGTGTACAGCCTGGTGGACATGGCCATGGTGGGCCAGTACCAGGGGCCCGACGGGGCGGCGGCCCTGGCGGTGGTGGCCCCGGTGTGGAACATTCTTTACAGTTTGGGGATGCTCACCGGTATGGGAGGCTCCGTCCTCTACAGCGCCTACCGGGGCCAGGGCCGGGTCCGGGAGGCCAACCGGGTCTTTACCGTGGCCCTGGGGACCACGGTGGTCATCGCCTGCCTGGTGTGGGCCGGCCTGGTGGTGTGGGAGGTCCCCCTGATCCGCCTCTTCGGCGGGGAAGGGGAGCTGATCCCCCTGGCGCAGGCCTATCTCTACCCGGTGAAGTTCTGCGTCCCCCTGTTCCTCCTCAACCAGATGCTGGCGGCCTTCCTCCGCAACGACGGCCGGCCCGCCCTGGCCACCGGGGCGGTGGTGGCCGGCGGGGTGTTCAATGTTTTTGGGGACTACTACCTGGTGTTCGTGGCGGACCTGGGCATCCTGGGGGCGGGCATTGCCACCTGCATGGGGGCAGGGATTGCCGTCCTCCTCATGGCCACCCACTTCCTCTCGCGGAAGAGCACCCTGCGCCTGGTGCGGGGCGGCCGCACGCTCCCCACCGTGGGGAAGATTGGGGTCACGGGGTTCTCCGCCTTTTTCGTGGACATCGCCATGGGCATCCTTACCATCCTCTTCAACCGGCAGATTATGGCCTGGCTGGGAACCGACGCCCTGGCGGTCTACGGGGTGCTGGTGAACGTGAGCACCCTGGTCCAGTGCTGCGGCTACAGCGTGGGCCAGGCCGCCCAGCCCATCCTCTCCCAGAACCACGGGGCCCGGCAGGGGGCGCGTATCCTGGGGGTGCTGCGGTATGCCCTGTACACCGCGGCGGCCTTCGGCGTGGGGTGGACGGTGGTCCTTCTCCTCTTCCCCCAGCCCCTGATCACCTTGTTCATGGTTCCTACGGACCAGGTGCTGGCCATCGCCCCGGGGATTTTGCGGACGTATGGGCTGTCCTTCCTGCTGCTGCCCTTCAACGTCTTTTCCACCTATTACTTCCAGGCAGTGCTCCGGCCGGGGAGCGCCTTCGGGGTGTCGGTGGCCCGGGGGCTGGTGGTCAGCGGAGGGCTCATCCTGGCCCTGCCCACCCTCTTCGGAGGGCAGGCCCTGTGGTGGGCCATGCCCGTCACCGAGGGGGTGGTGGCCCTGGGGGCGGCCGCCCTCATGGCCCACTCTGTTCGGAGGCTGCGGGCCGGGAAATACTAAAAACACCCTCCCTGGAGGCAACGGCCTCTAGGGAGGGTGTTCTGTGTGGGCAGGATTACAGTTCGCAGTAGATCTCCGGGGAGCGGTGGGCTACCTCCTTCATCAGGGCGTCCATCTGGTCGCACTGGGCGTGGAGGAGGGCCAGGTCCTCGGGGCTGAGGTTGTGGGTGATGAAAAGCTCTTCCATCTTCTGGGTGAGGGCCAGGGTCTTCCGGGCCACGTCCACGAAGGTGCCGTAGTTGCGGCTGTTCCGGGCGTTCAGGAAGGCGTGGTAGTCCCGCTCAATGAAGGGCAGGATCTCCTCTGTGCTGGCGAACTTGCCGTGGACCATGGGGTAGGGCCGGGCCCGCTGGAGGAAGCACTTGTTCTCGTTGCTCACGGATAGGACATAGACCAGGTCCAGTCCGTTGCCCAGGTCAAAGGTGATTACCATCTGTTTGCCGCTGACCACCTTGATCTGGTTGGCGCCCATCTGGATGAGGGCAGTGTGGACAAAATCGCTGCTAAAAGTAGATACGCTCATAGTAACGCTCCTTTTCAGATGTGGGGCGCCCAGAGGGAGAGACCCGGGGCCCTAAACTCCTCAACAGTACCGGAGGAGCATGTAGATGGTACAGATGCCCACCGAGAGCAGCATCAGGGGGAAGCCCACCTTGAAGTAGCTGGCGAAGGTGATGGGGAAGCCGTGGCGGTTGCTGATGCCGGAGAGCACCACGTTGGCCGAGGCGCCGATGAGGGTGCCGTTGCCGCCCAGACAGGCGCCCAGGGAGACGGCCCACCAGAGGGGGGCCACGTCTACGCCGCTGCTCTCCATGGTGAGGATCAGGGGGATGAGGGTGGCTACGAAGGGGATGTTGTCCAGGAAGGCGGAGATGATGGCCGAGACCCACAGGATCAGCAGGATGGTGAGGGTCATATGGCCGGCGGTCATATCCACCAGGGTGTTGGCGACGATTTGGATGACGCCGGTCTCCTGGAGGCCGCCCACCACGATGAACAGGCCGGTGAAGAAGATGAGGGTGGACCACTCCACGCCGGCGATGGCCTCTTCCACATCCTGGCGGCCGATGAGGAGCATGATCCCTGCAGCGGTGAGGGCCACGGTGGAGGACTCCAGGTGGAGCTGAGAGTGGAAGATGAACGCAAAGACCACCAGGATGATCATGACGACGCTCTTGATGAGCAGGGGGCGGTCCTTGATGGCCTTGCTCTCATCCAGCTGAAGGACCTCTGCCATGGCGCCCTCCTCCACGTGGAGCTTCCGGCCATAGATGAAGTAGAAGCACACCAGCATGGCCGCCAGAACGAAGACCACCGCCAGACCGGTGTTGGCCACAAAGTCCAGGAAGCTGAGCCCGGCGGCACTGCCGATCATGATGTTGGGGGGGTCGCCGATGAGGGTGGCGGTGCCGCCGATGTTGGAGGCCATGATCTGGGTGATGAAGAAGGGGACAGGGCTGGTCTTCAGCATGTTGGTGATGGCCAGGGTCATGGGGCCGATGAGGAGCACCGTGGTGACGTTGTCCAAAAACCCGGAGAGCACCGCCGTGATGATACACAGCAGGAGCATCAGGGGCCAGGGCCGGCCCTTGGCGATCTTGGCTGCCTTGATGGCAATGTATTCAAAGATGCCGGAGTTCTTGACGATCGCTACGAAAAGCATCATACCGATGAGAACGCCGATGGTATTGATGTCCACATAGGAGAAGCCGGACTCCACCGTGAGAACGCCTGTGAGAATGAGCAGTAAGGCACCCACCACGGCGGCCACGGCCCGGTGGACCTTCTCCGTCATAACGGTGATGATGGTAGCGGCAAAGATGACGATGGCAATGATTTGCATGGTGTTCATAAAGGGTCACGATCCTTTCCAAAGCGCCCCGGATAGCACCCAGGCGAAGGGAAAGTGGCGCTGGAACATGGCCTGGGAACTGTTCCCATTATACTGACAAAAACTACAAAAAGCAACACCTTTTTCCCTTCTTTTTAGAAGAAAAAGCAAAAGGCGCTGTCCCGGGAGGGGGGGCAGCGCCTTGCGCTCCATGCGATGGGGGCATGTTCCGCTCACGGGCTTGGCGCATCGTGGGCGGTGAGGGTCACCGAAGTGTTGAAGCTGTAGGTGGTCCCGTCGGTGGTGAGGACGATGGGGCCGCTCTTGCCGGTGCCATAGACCGAGATGCCCTGGTCCAGCAGCCGCTGGAGCACTTGGGCGGTGGGGTGGCCGTACCGGTTGCCCTGGCCATAGGAGATCACCGCGCACTCCGGCCGCACCACGTCCAGGAAGGCCTGGGAGGTGGAGGAGGCCGAGCCATGGTGAGCCACCTTCAGCACGTCGATGTCCCCGAAGAGGGGGAGGGCGGCCGCCTCCACCTGGGCGGTCATGTCCCCGGTGAAGAGGACCTGGACGTTGCCGCAGGTGAGCTGGGCCACTACGGAGCAGGCGTTGCTGTCCCCCCAGGCATCCCCGGTTTCCAGGAGGGAGAGAACGGTGTTGTCCGACAGGGGGAGGATCCGGTCCTCGTCGTAGGAGAGGGTGCACCCCTCGGCCTGGACGGCGGCCCAGTAGTCGGCATAGGTTTTGGTGTCAGAGGTACGGCCGCTGTCGATGACCTCCCCCACCGGGTAGGCGGCCAGCACCTCGTCCAGCCCGCCGATGTGGTCGGCGTCCGGGTGGGTGGCGATGAGGTAGTCCAGGGGTCCGTCCACATAGGCGGCCAGATAGGCCGCCACCGCTGCGCCGGCGCCGTTGTCCCCGCCGTCGATGAGGACCTCGGTGGTGCCGCAGTCGATGAGGGCGGCGTCCCCCTGGCCCACGTCCAGGAAGTGGACCCGGACCAGGGCGGCCCCGGTGGTCACCACCACTTGGCGGGACTCCCCGTCCCAGGTGACATAGGCCCCGAAGGCCTCCAGCACCGGGCGGATGGGGAGGTAGGTCCGGTTGTCCCGGATCTGGGCGGCGGTGTCCAGGTCCACCCGGTGGCCGTTGACGGTCATCCAGGGCTGGCCGATGGGGACGGCCACCTGCACCCCGTCCTTCTCCGCCCAGGCGGTGCGGCTGGGGTTGTCCCAGGAGACGGTGCAGCCGAAGGTCTCCAACGTCCGCCGGAAGGGGACCTGGGTGCGGCCGGCGCTGTCCAGGAAGGGGGCGCCGTAGTCGCCGGTGAAGCGGACCGGGGTGCCGTCGATGGTCACCCCCACCGCTCCTGCCGCCCCGGCGGGGACGGCCAAGAGGGAGAGGATCAGAGGAACGGCGACGAGGAGGGAAGCCAGTCTCTTTCCTGCCATGGGAAACACCTCCAAAAATATGGTATTTTTTTCAGTGTATCATGGCCAAAGCGCCCAAGTCAAGTAAGTATCCCGGCAGTCGGAACATCGGCTGCCGGGAAGGGGTCAGGTGGTCTGGGCCTGCTGGGCCTGGTCCAGCATGTTTTGGGCCAGGATGCCGTACCCCCGGTCGGCGTGGTCCACCAGCACATGGGTCACGGCCCCCACCAGTTTGCCGTCCTGGAGGATGGGGGAGCCGGACATCCCCTGGACGATGCCCCCGGTCTGCTCCAGCAGCCGGGGATCGGTGACCCGGAGCATCAGGTCCCGGGTGTCCCGGCTGTCGTCGTAGACCTTGAGGATCTCCACGGTGTACTCCTCCACCTGGGTGCCGGAGACGTTGGAGAGGATGGTGGCCTGGCCAGTGTGGACTTCCGCCTCCTGGGCCACCGGCACAGGGGTGCCGGTGACGGCCTCCGGGTCCTGGAGGTACCCAAAGACGCCGCTCTGGGTGTTGGCGTACAGGGTGCCCAGGGTCTGGCTGGAGGAGAAGGCTCCCCGGAGTTCCCCGGGCCGGCCGTTCATCCCTTTCACCACCCCGGCCACCGAGGCGGGGGTGATGGCCCCGGACTGGAGCTTCATCAGCACGGCGGTGTCCACGTCATTGATGCCGTGGCCCAGGGTGCCGAAGAGGCCGGTCTCCGGGTCGGCAAAGGTCAGGGTGCCGATGCCCGCCATGGAGTCCCGGATCCAGGCCCCCAGTTTGTATTGGCCGTCGTCGCTGGACTGGGCGGCGTGGGCGGTTATCTCCTGGCTGACGTCGTTCCGAGTGATGGTGAGGGTCATCGCCTGCCCTTGGAGCTCTTGGAGCATGGCCTGGACGGCCTCAATGGAACTCACCTGGGTGCCGTTGATGTGGGTGATCACGTCCCCCGCCTGGAGCCCGCAGGCCCGGGCAGGGGAGGCCAGCCCCTGGTCGGTGGTGAGGTCAGACAGCCCCACCACCAGCACTCCTTGGGCGAAGAGTTTGATGCCCACGGCCTTGCCCAGGGGGACCACATAGCGGGTGGAGGCGTCCTGTTCCTCCACCGCCTGGGCGGCAGGGGCCAGGGAGAGGACCACCATCACCGCAGCGGCCAGCAGGAGCAGCGCCCGGAAGAGGCGGGCTGCCCCGCCGGCGCCGGGACAGGTTTTGGTGTCTTGCAAACAATCACCTCCCTTGTGAACCAATGCAAGGCGCGCAGGGGATTCGCAGAGGGCTGATCCACAGGGTGCGCCCTTTGCGAAACCACGCGCAAGCTTACTATGGCCCGTTTTTTGCAAAAAAGACGCGGCAATGATACGCAAGGTTTCCATGGGCTGTGGTCCCTTGCATTTTTTTGGAACCTCTGGTAAGATAAACTGAATTTATATTGCCCCAGGAAAGGAGGTGGGAAACCTTGACCATTCAGTACAAAACCAAGGGGGTCTGCTCCCAGCAGATGAACGTGAAGATCGAGGACGGCGTGGTCCAAAAGGTGGAGATCGTCGGCGGCTGCCACGGCAACAGCCAGGGGGTGGCCCGCCTGGTGGAGGGGATGCGGGCTGAGGATGCCATCCAGAAGATCCAAGGCATCCGCTGCGGCTACAAGGCCACCTCCTGTCCCGACCAGCTGTCCAAGGCCCTCCAGATCGCCTTGGCAGAGGAAGCAAAACGGAAACAATGAGGGGCGACCCTCGTTGACGGCGCCCCCAAGGGGTGTTTTAGATCCCATTCATGAATACGGAGGAGAGAGTGCATATGGCAACGCTATTTTATCCCGGATGTCAGATTAAAAAGGACTATCCTGAGGCCAGCAAAAAGCTGGCGGAGTACATCCAGTCGAAACGCCCGGTGGAAGTTGTGGGCTGCTGCCGGGTGGACCATGGTAAATCCACCCAGGAGGACACTGCCCTGGTGGTGTGCAACAACTGCGCCAACATCATCGCCGAGAGCGGAGACCCCGGCAGCATCGAGTTTGTCTGGGAGATCATCGACAATGACCCGGACTTCCCCTTCCCCGACTATCACGGGGAGAAAATGACCATTCAGGACTGCTGGCTGGCCGTGGAGAAGCGGCACGTGCAAGACGCCATCCGCTCCCTCATGCGGAAGATGAACATCCAGGTGGTGGAACTGCCGGAGAACCATGAGAAGACCACCTTCTGCGGCATGAACCTCACCGCCGAGTGCAACCCCAGCAACGCCAAACTGGCCCCCAAACGCTACGTGGAGGAGGGAGGACACATGTTCCGCCCCCTGTCCCCGGAGGCGCGCCAGGCCTACTTCACCGACTACTGCAAGCAGTTTACCACCGACAAGGTGGTCTGCTACTGCAAGTCCTGCCGGGGGGCCCTGCTGGCCGGCGGGGCGGATGCCCGGCACATTCTGCAGCTGCTCTTCCCGGAGGGATGAGCGGCCTACAACCCCATAGGACGAGGAAAGGACCGCCGAGGATTCGGCGGTCCTTTTTCTGTCGTTGTCGGCAGGTGGGCCGGTTTTGGACCGGCGCAGGTCCAGACCTGCGAGGTGGGTTCCCGCCCGGTCCCGGGCGGGGGATCCAGGCTTTCTCTAGAGAAAGCCCGGACGCAAAGAGTCGCGGGGGGATG
>URCB01000018.1 GCA_900546255.1 uncultured Eubacteriales bacterium | reverse complement strand
CGACGAGCGGGAGCAGACCCTGAACCAGCTGCTGGTGGAGATGGACGGCTTTGCCTCCAACGAGGGGGTCATCGTCCTGGCGGCCACCAACCGGGCGGACATTCTGGACCCCGCCCTCCTGCGCCCCGGCCGGTTTGACCGGCAGATCTATGTGGGCCTGCCGGACATCAAGGGCCGGGAGGAGATCCTCCGGGTCCATGCCCGGAACAAGCCGCTGGCCGAGGATGTGGACCTTCACACCGTGGCCCAGGCCACCGTGGGCTTTACCGGGGCGGACCTGGAGAACCTTCTCAACGAGGCGGCCCTCCTCTCCGCCCGGGAGCACCGGCCCTACATCCGCATGGACGTGCTCCACGAGGCCATGCTGAAGGTCATCGCCGGGCCGGAGAAGAAGAGCCGGGTGGTGCCCATGGATGCCCGGCGGCTCACCGCTTACCACGAGGCGGGCCATGCGGTGGTGATCCATGCCCTGAAGAGCCAGGACCCGGTCCATCAGATCACCATCATTCCCCGGGGACCGGCCGGCGGCATGACCATCTCCCTGCCGGAGGAGGACCGGATGTACCAGTCCCGCACGGAGCTCCAGGAGCGCATCTGCACCTGCCTGGGCGGCCGGGTGGCGGAGGAACTGGTGCTGGGAGACATCTCCACCGGCGCCTCCAACGACTTGCAGACCGCCACCGCCATCGCCCGGAGCATGGTGACGAAGTACGGCATGAGCGACCGTCTGGGTGCCATCTCCTACGACAGCGACCAGGAGGTCTTCATCGGCCGGAGCATGACCCAGGCCCGGGCCTACTCGGAAGAGGTGGCCGGCCTCATCGACGAGGAGATCAAGGCGCTGCTGGACCACGCCTACGCCCGCTGCCGGGAGATCCTCTCCCAGAACCGCCAGGCGCTGGACCGCACCGCCGAGTACCTGCTGGAGTTTGAGACCATGTCCGCCGAGGACTTTGCCCTGGTCTTTGACGACCCCGCCGCCCTGGAGCAGCGGAAGGAGGAGGAGCGGAAACACCGCCTCCGGAAGGCCGAGGAGGAGAAGGCCCATCAGACCCGGCTCCAAGCGGAGCGGGAAGCCGCCCAGAAGGCGGCCCAGGAGGCCGAGGCGGAGGCCAGAAAGCACCCGCCCCAGCCGCCGGACCCCTTCTAAGGGCGTCCAGCCATGCCGCTGGAAGCGGCACCCATCCACCGAGATGTTCGGGGGGACCCTGTGGGGTCCCCCCGTTTTTTGTGGACGGGGGCGGGCCCGGTGGGGGAAGGCGACACCCTTCGTGCCCCTTCGGCATAGACTGCACTGGGGGAGATCCCCCCGGAGAGGAGTATCTTTCATGTGCTGTAACAACACGGTTTCCCATGCCTGGGGCTGCGGCTGCACCGGCAGTACCCCAACCACCACCGCCACCACCATGACCGCCCGGGTGCTGGAGGTGCGGTGCGATTCCCTGCTGGTGTGCGACTGCTCCACTTGCCAGCAGGTACAGGTGAACACCGCCAACGCCTGTTGCTATCAGGTGGGGGACTGCCTGTGCATCCACTACAACGGTGCGATGACCAACAGCATCCCACCCCAGATTTCGGCCACCTGCATCCACAGAAGGTAAGGCGCGGCGCCTTGGGCGCAGAAAAGGGGTGAGGCCCGTGGGCCTCACCCCTTTGTGATGGGATGGATGGGTTACGGTTTCCGGCCGAATCCGGTGCGGATGGCCTTGAGCAGCTGGATGACCAGCATGCTGCCGATGGCCAGGCCGGGGATGGCCAGCCCCAGGGTCCAGGGCAGGGCCACGGCCTGCATGAGCTCCTCCAGCACGGGGATGGCCAGGACGGCCACCAACAGGAGGGTGCCCACGGCGAAGGCCGCCAGCAGGGGCTTGTTGTTCCAGAACTTCCTGGTGAAAATCACCGGTTCTGCCGCCTTGCAGTTAAAGCCGTGGAACAGCCGGGACAGGCACAGGGTGGAGAAGGCCATGGTGGCCCCTGCCGCCTGGCCGCCGTAGTTGAGGCCCAAGTGGAAGGCGATGATGGTAGCCGCTGCGATGACCAACCCCTCCAGCCCCACGCTGAGGAGGAAGGGCTTGGTGAGGATGCCCTCGCTCCGGGGACGGGGCTTGTCGTGCATGACCCGGTCGTTGTGGGGCTCCAGCCCCAGGGCGATGGCGGGGAGGGAGTCGGTGAGCAGGTTGATAAACAGCAGGTGGACCGCCTGGAAGGGCACCGGCAGGGCCATAAGGGAGGCGTAGAGCACCGTGAGGATGCCGGCGGTGTTCCCCGACAGGAGGAACTGGATGGACCGGCGGATGTTGGCGTACACGTTCCGGCCGTTCTTCACTGCCTGGACGATGGTGGCGAAGTTGTCGTCGGTGAGGACCATGGCGGCGGCGTCCTTGGCCACCTCGGTGCCGGTGATGCCCATGGCCACGCCGATGTCCGCCTGCTTCAGGGCGGGGGCGTCGTTGACGCCGTCGCCGGTCATGGCCACCAGGGCGCCCTTCTCCTGCCAGGCGCGGACGATGCGGATCTTATGCTCCGGGGACACCCGGGCATAGACGGAGACTTTGGGGACGAACTCCTTGAGTTCCTCCTCGCTCATCTTTTCCACCACAGCGCCTTCCACGGCTTCGGTGCCGGGGGTGAGGATGCCGATCTCCTTGGCGATGGCCGAGGCGGTGACCACGTGGTCGCCGGTGATCATCACCGGCCGGATGCCGGCGGCAATACATTCTGCCACGGCCTGCTTGGACTCCTCCCGAGGGGGGTCCATCATGGCGATGAGGCCCAGGAAGAGGAGGTTGTTCTCGTCCTCCAGGGAGACCTCCATGGTCTCCATCCGGCGGCAGGCAAAGGCCAGCACCCGGAGGCCCTGTTCGGAGAAGGACTGGTTGACCCGCTCAATCTCCTCCCGCTCTCCGGGGCCCAGGAGGGTGCGGTCCAGGAGCACGTCCACGGCGCCCTTGGTCATGAGCATGTACCCTCCGGAGAACTGGTGGAGGGTGGACATGAGCTTCCGGTCGGAGTCAAAGGGGAGCTCCCCCAGCCGGGGCCAGTGCTCCCGGACGTCCAGTTCGTCGAAGCCGAAGTCCTCCCCCAGCCGGACCAGGGCGGTCTCGGTGGGGTCGCCGATCTCCCCTTGCTCGTTCACGGTGGCGTCGCTGCACAGCAGGGCCGCCCGGAGGAGGGGTTCCTGGATGGGGTCCTTGAAGTCCGCCTGGGCGGCGGGGATCACCCGGCCGCCCACATAGAGCTGACGGACGGTCATCTTGTTCTGGGTGAGGGTGCCGGTCTTATCCGAGCAGATGACGGAGACGGAGCCCAGGCCTTCCACCGCCTGGAGTTTGCGGATGATGGCGTGCTCCTTGGCCATCTTCCGGGTGCCGAAGGACAGGACGATGGTGACGATGGAGCTGAGGGCCTCGGGGATGGCGGCCACGGCCAGGGCCACGGCGAAGAGGAAGGCGCTCATCACATTCTCGCCCCGGACCAGGACGCTGACGGCGAAGAGGATGGCGCAGAGCACCAGGATGCCGATGGAGAGCTTCTTGCCGAAATTGTCCAGGCTCACCTGGAGGGGGGTCTTTTTCTCGGAGGTGGTTTTCAGGAGGGAGGCGATTTTGCCCATCTCCGTCTCCATCCCTGTGCCGGTGACCAGGAAGCGGCCCCGGCCGTAGGTGACGAAGGTGCCGGAGAAGACCATGTTCTTCCGGTCGCCCAGGGGGACGTCCTCGGCCTCGATGGGGGTCTCCTCCTTTTCGACGGGGAGGCTCTCCCCGGTGAGGGCGCTCTCGGCGGTTTTCAGGCTGGCGCTCTCCAGCAGGCGGCCGTCGGCGCAGACGGCGTCACCGGCTTCCAGCACCACAATGTCCCCGGGGACCACATCCCGGCCGGGGATCTGGATGGTCTTCCCGTCCCGGACCACTTTGGCGGTGGGGGCAGACATCTGTTTGAGGCTGTCTAGGGACGCCTCGGCCTTAATGGTCTGGACGGTGCCCAGGATGGCGTTCATGGTGATAACCGCCAGGATGACCACCATACTCTCCACATCCCCCAGCACCGCAGAGATCACTGCGGCAACGATGAGGATGATCACCAGGAAGTCGGCAAACTGTTCCAGGAAAATCCGGATTCCGGATTTTTTGCCGCCCTCCTGCAGCTCGTTGGGGCCGTATTTCTCCAGGCGCTGCTGGGCCTCCTTGGTGGTGAGCCCTTGGGGGCCACTTTGGAGGCTGTCCAGCAGGTCCTTGCCGGCCCGCTGCCAGATCTGGTTGGGTTTGTTCATTCCGTGTTCTCTTCCTTTCCGCGTTCCGGTGCAGGGACACAAAAAAACGAGACCTTTTGTCTCCCACACCCAGCATGGAATCCAAAAGTCTCGCCATTTCAAACCGCAGCGGGGCAAGCCTGCCCGTGCATTGACGCCGCGGCTCCACAATTGCTTGTGGCAGCTACTCCCTTTTTACTGGGCCATCATAGCTTATTTTTGCCCGGTTGTCAAGAGGCATACACAGTTTTTGCGGGGGCATTTCGCCTTGACGAGGGGCGGGCCGCGTTTTATAATAAAAGTATCTTTACCAAAGAGAACGGGAGGAATGATGATGAAGAGAAGAATGCTGGCCGGCGGCATGGCGGTGGTGCTGTCCCTGATGGTGATGGTTTCCCCGGCCCTGGCCGTGGAGAGTGGGCCGGTGGAAGAACCTGCCGAAGTCACAGAGCCCCTCACCTCGGAGACCACGCCCCCGGAAGGGGAGACCGGGGAGGAGACGCCGGTGACCCCGCCGGACCAAGACACCCAGGCGCCGGAGGCCCCCGAGTCCCCCGCCACCCCGGAGGAACCGGAGGACACCACCCCCGACCAGTCCCTGCCGGAGGGAATCGCCCTGCGCCAGGACCATGTGGCCTACATGGCGGGGTTCCCTGGGGGGACCTTCCAGCCGGAAACCCAGCTTACCCGGGCCCAGGCGGCGCAGATCCTGTACCGCCTGCTGGCCGATCCGGACAGCGGCACCGGCGACTGTGGGTACACCGATGTGGCCGACAGCGACTGGTTTGCCCAGCCGGCCCGGGCGCTGTGCGCCTTGGGCATCTTTGACAACGGCGCCTTCTTCCGCCCCAACGATGTGATTACCCGGGCGGAGTTTGTGGCCCTGCTCCTGCGGGTGAACCCCCAGGAGGGGGGGACGGCCACCTTCCCCGACGTGCCCGCCACCCACTGGGCGGCCCAGGCCATCGGGGCAGCTGCCGCCCAGGGCTGGATCGGCGGCTACCCCGATGGGACCTTCCGTCCGGAGAACGGCCTGACCCGGGCAGAGGCCTGCGCGGTGCTCAACCGGATGCTGGGCCGGACGGGGGACAGCGCCCAGGCCAATAAACTGATGACCCTGGGCCTCTTTGCAGACGTGCCGGCCAGCCATTGGGCGGCCACCACCATCGCAGAGGCGGCGGTGCAGCACACCCCGGTGGACAATGGCAGCGGGGAGACCTGGACCGGCGTGGACCTGACCCAGATGACCTTCCAGGCTGGGGTCCACCAGGTGGACGGCCAGCTGTACTATGTGGACCGGGACGGCAACCTGGCGGTAAACCAGGTGGTGGGAGCCTACACCGCGGGCAGCGATGGCGCCCTGGTGCAGACGGCGACCTTCTACCAGCTGCCCTATGTGCCCTACATCAGCCAGATTGACAACATCTACGCCTGGGTGGGGTGCGAGGCTGTGTCCACCCTGATGGGGCTGCAGGCCAAGGGGTATGCCACGGACGTGTCGGTGAAGTACTTCCTGGACAACCTGCCACGGCACAGCTCCAACCCGGAGAAGGGGTTTGTGGGCTCCCCCTATGTGCCCGACACCTCGAAGCGCACCCGGACCACCATCTACCCGGCCAAGCTGGCGGAGTACTCCAACAGCTACTGCAACGGGGACGTGGTGTGCGCCGACTTCCGGGGGGCCTCCATCACCGACCTGCAGCGGGAGCTGCTGGCGGGCAACTGCGTGGTGGCCTACATGACCCTGTGGTGGGAAGCACCGTATTACCGGTACTACAACATCGAGGGCACCACCCAGCGCCTGGTGAGCAACAACCACGCGGTGCTGGTCTACGGCTATGACCCGGAACGGGGGTACTTGATCTCCGACCCCTACAACTACTACAACCGGGGTGAGGTTTACCAGTACTGGGAGAATGCCCAGACCTTTGAGCGGATCTGGAACGAGCGGCAGACCGGCATGGTGATCCGCTGACCGCGCTGCAACGCTCAACACCTTTCCAACGGGAAAAAGCCCGGAGCCGAATCGGCTCCGGGCTTTTTTGGGATTGGTAGATAGAGGGAGGCACCGCTGCCTTACACCTCGGAGAGGGTGAAGGTGAACTCGGTAAACCCGTTTTCGCTGGTGACGAAGATGTCCTCCTTGTAGGTATTCAGGAGGGTTTTCACGATGTACAGCCCCAGGCCCACCCCGTCCTTGTGGGTGGAGCGGGAGGAGTCAGCCTTGTGGAACCGGTCGAAAATGTGGGTGAGCTGTTCGGGGGGGATGGTCTCCCCCTGGTTGCCGATGGCGATGTAGGCCTTGCCGGCTTTGGTGGTGATCTTTAAGGTGAGCAGCCCCTTGGGGGAGGCGAACTTCACGGCGTTGTCCAGCAGGTTGTAGCACACCTGGGTGACGGCGTCGGGGTCTCCCCACACCATGACGGGGCCGTTGGGGAGGTGGGTCTCCACCTCCAGGTCCTTCTCGGTGATCTTGGTCTCCAGGCTGACCAGCACCCGGAGGAGGATTTCGGCGGCGTCAAATTGCTCCTGGGCGGCCACCCGCTCCGAGGACTGGAGCCGGGACAGCTCCAGCATCCGCCGCACCAGCCGGGACAGGCGCCGGGTCTCCGAGGAGATCACCTGGAGGGACTCCCGCTCCTTTTCCGGGGGGATGGTGCCGTCCAAAATACCGTCGGCAAAGCCGGCGATGGTGGTCATGGGAGTCTTCAACTCGTGGGAGACGTTGGCCACGAACTCGCTGCGCTTCTGCTCGGCTTGGGCCAGGGAGTCTGCCATGGCGTTGAAGGCGGCGGCCAGCTCCCCGATCTCGTCGTTGCGGTTTTTGTAGTCGGTGATGCGCACGTCCACCTCCCCCCGGGCGAAGCGGTGGGCGAAGGAACACATGCTCTTCAGGGGGTCCACCATCTTTTGGACGGTGAAGGAGCAGATGATCAAGGTGATCAGGAGCACTGCAATGGCGGTGATGAAGAAGAGCTGGAAGGTGTGCTGGAGAAACTCCATCACGGAGGTGGCATCGTTGGCCACAAAGAGGAAGCCGGTGGGGACGTTGGAGGAGACCAGCTCCCCGGTGTTCTGATCCCGCACCAGGGGGGAGAGGATCTCGCTGGTGACGTAGCACCGGGTGTTGAAGATGCCATCAAAGGTGGTCATACCGCTGTAGGACCGCCCGCTGAGCAGCTGGTTGGTGGCCCAGGCGGGGATGGCAACCTCCCCGGAGGTGAGCAGTTCCTGGTTCCAGTTTGTGCCGGCGGCGCAGACCACCATCCCCTCGGTGTTGCACACCAGGACGGTGGTGTCAGTGAGGAGGACCACCGACTGGATGTAGTTGACAAAGTCCTTGTCGGTGAGGGAACTGCCCTCGGTGAGGGCCACGCTGGCGTAGTCAGAGATGAAGCCGGCGTTGCGGTCCAGGGTGGATTGGATCTCCTGGAGCTGGTAGCGGTAGGACAGGGAGAAGAACCCTGCGCCCAACAGGGTCATACAGAGGATGATGAGGCCCAGCATCACCGTGACCTGGCGCAGGTACATGCTTTTCGGTTGTGCCATAGCCGCGTGCCCGGTCAGTCGTTGTGGAGCTCGAACTTATACCCCACGCCCCAGACGGTTTTCAGGGACCACTGGTCGCTGACCCCTTCCAGCTTTTCCCGCAGGCGCTTGATGTGCACGTCCACGGTGCGGGAGTCGCCGAAGTAGTCAAAGCCCCACACCTCGTCCAGCAGCTGGTTCCGGGTGAACACCCGGTTGGGGGAGGAGGCCAGGTGGTAAAGCAGCTCCAATTCTTTCGGGGGGGTGTCCACCCGCTTGCCCCGGACCTCCAGTTCGTAGGAGTCCAGGTTGATCACCAGGCCGTCGAAGGAGAGGCAGCGGGCTTTGGCCTCGTCCCCCCCCAGGCGGCGGAGGACGGCGTGGACCCGGGCCAGCAGCTCCTTCATCTCAAAGGGCTTGACGATGTAATCGTCGGCCCCCATCTCCAGGCCGGTGACTTTGTCGGTGGTTTCGCCTTTGGCGGTGAGCATGATGATGGGGGTTTTGTCGGTCTCCCGAATTTTGGCGCAGACGGCCCAGCCGTCCATCACCGGGAGCATGATATCCAGCAGCACCAGGTCGGGGCGGAAGAGGCGGTAGAGCTCCAGGGCTTTGCCGCCGTCCTCGGCGATCATGGTCTCGTAACCTTCCTTTTTCAGGTAGAGGTTGATGAGCTCGGCGATGTTGCTCTCGTCCTCTACGATGAGTACTTTCCTTGCCATGGGGACACCTCTTTCTGTGGATTGAAAATCAAGATGGGGATAGAATAGCAAAAAAGTTTGAACAAATCTTGTGTTTTCGGGTGTTTTGGGGCAAAAAATCCCTTTCTGTATTATGGCATAGTGGGAAGGTGGCGTCAAGGGAATAACGTCCTCCAAACCGGGCATAGTAGGGGTGGACTCTTGAGAAAGGAGATGCATCCATGAGCCAGAAAAAGGAAAACAAGCCCTGCAACGGCCAGTTCTCGAAGGAAGCGGGCCAGCAGAAGAAGGGCAGAAAGCAGAACAGCGGCTTTGGCGCCGGCCAGGAAAAGGGCGGCGAGCAGACCGGAAAATAAACCCGTTAGAAACATGGCCCCGGCGCTTTTCTTAAAGTGCCGGGGCCGTGCTATGGTTTAAGGGCGGGGTGCCATCCAAAAGGGACGCACATTGCTAGGCGCTGTGGGCCCTCTGCCCGGCCGGGCCCGCCAGACCCTTGCAGGGGCTGGCGGGTTTATGCTATCATCAAGGAAGAACCGTTGGGAAAGGGGGACAGGGCATGGAACACAAGCAGCAGCTGGAACTGGCGCAGGTGCTGAAGCTCTCCCCGACGCTGCTCCAGTCCATGGGAATTTTGCAGATGACCACCTTGGAACTGGCGGACTACCTCCAGGACCTGGCCCTGGAGAACCCGGTGATGGAGGAAACGCCAGGGGCCCGGGAGACCGCTTGGGACGCCTTTGCCAGCCGGGTGCCCTGGCTGGCCGGGGAGAGGATTGCCTCCGGCGGGCCGGCGGTGGGGGAACCTGGCCGGCGGGACCGGGAACCGGAGTCCTTGGCGTTTTTCCTGGCGGAGCAGCTGGACCGGAAGGGGCTGGACCAGCCCTTGCTGGCGGTGTGCCGGTACCTGGTGGACTTGCTGGACGACCACGGCCGGCTGGATCCGGAGGATCTGGCGGACCTGACCCAGGCCGGGGTGCCGGAGGCCCTGCTGGAGGAGGGGGTTGCCGCCCTGCAGTCCCTGGACCCGGCGGGGGTGGGGGCTCGGAGCGCCGGGGAGAGCCTGGCCCTCCAGCTGAAGCGGCAGCCGGGGGACCATCGGGTGGCCCTGGCCATCTGTGAGAAAGGGCTGGATCTGCTGGCCCGGGAACAGTACGGGGCCTTGGCCCGGCGGCTGGGGGTGCCCAGAAAGCAGGTGGAAGCGGCTGCCCAAGCCATCCGGGAGCTGGACCCCAACCCTGTGGGGGCGTGGGCGGTCCAGGAGGAGACGGCCTACCTCCGCCCCGATGCCTGGGTGGCGGAGATCGACGGGACCTTGCAGGTCTTTGTGAACCAATGGGACCTGCCCCAGTTCCACCTCAGTCCGGCCTACCTGCAGATGGCCCGGGAGGACCCCGGCGGCGAGGCGGCGGACTACCTCCGCCAGAAGATTCAGCAGGCCCGGTGGGTGCTGCAGTGCGTCCGCCGGCGGCAGGAGACCCTGACGCGGTGCCTCACCGCCTTGGTGGCGGCCCAAGAGGACTTTTTCCGGGGGCGGACCTCGGTGCCGGGGCCTTTGCTGGGGCGGGAGCTGGCGGAGACCTTGGGCCTGCATCCCTCTACGGTGAGCCGCACGCTGGGACACAAGGCCCTGCAGTGCCGCCAGGGGGTCTTTCCCCTGGGCTGGTTCTTTGGCCGGGCGGTGGGGGAGGGGCTCTCTCCCCAAGGGGTCCAGGCCCGCATTGCCCAGCTGGTGGCGGAGGAGGATTCCCGATGTCCCTACAGCGACCAGGAATTGATGGAACGCCTCCAGGCGGAGGGCATCCCCGTGGCCCGGCGAACGGTGGCAAAGTACCGCCAGGCACTGGGACTGCCGCCGTCCTACCGGAGGAAACGGTAAAAAAACACCCCCGGCAGCAACGCTGCCGGGGGTGTTTTGGGAGAGGGGAGTGCCTCCCCCTGGGATTTGTATGGAGTTCAACAGAAACGAAAGGGGAAAACCCGGGCGGGAGGTAATGGGAGCATCCTCCCGCCCGAGACATTCCTAATGGGAGAGTAGGGCCAAGGCGTCAGACTTGGCAGGGATTATTCGTCGCCCATGGTGGCGAACATGGCAGCAGCCCGCTCTTCCTTGGGCACTTTGCGGCGCTGGCCGCTGTTGCCCAGGTAGAGGATGATGCCGATGGCCATCCAGACCAGGAAGATGATCATGGCCATGGTACCCATGTAGCAGGGGGAGGTGGGGATGAAGAACATCACCCAGATCACGGTCATCACGATACCGCCAAACCAAGCGGTGGGGGTGCCGCCGACGATCTTATAGGGCCGGGGCAGGTCGGGCTCGGTCTTCCGCAGACGGATCAGGCAGAAGCAGGTGATGGCCCAGGAGGTCAGACAGGCGGTGCCGGAGAAGGAGGTCAACGGCTCGATCAAACCGACGCCCAGGAAGGGGCCGGCTGCCGACAGGACAGCGCAGAGGATGATGCCGTTGGTGGGCACGCCGTTCTTGGGGTTCTGCTTTGCCAGAGCCTTGGGCACCAGGTTGGCACGGGCCAGGCACATGAGCAGACGAGGGGCGGCCACATAGAAGCCGTTCCAGGTGGTCAGCAGGCCAGCCAAGGTGCCGATGAGGATGACGATATACAGCACCCGGCCGATGGCGCCGCCGTAAGCGTTCAGCAGCAGGTTGGACACGGCGGGAGAGTCCACATCCAGGAAGTCCTGCCAGGGAGCGGCTGCGCCCAGGACAAACAGAGCCAAAGCATAGAACAGAGCGGCCACGGCCACGGCCATCACCACGGCCTTGCCCACGTCCTTGACGTCGCCGGAGGCGTCCTCCACGGCCTGGGGAATGGTCTCAAAGCCGCACATAAAGAAGGGGGCCGAGGTCATGATGGCTAGGATACCGCCGAAGATGCTGCTGTGGTTGGCATCGTTGACGTTTTCATAGATGGGCTTCAGGTTGTCAAAGTCAAACTTGAAGATGCCGGAGATGATGCCAATGGCCGCTGCTGCCAAGAGGATGACAGTCATGACCTTCTGGAACCAGGCAGCGGAGACCGCGCCCTTGGCGTTGGCCCAGGTGATGATGGCGGTGACCACCAGACCGATGATCAGGCCGCCCAGGTAGACATCGCCGCCGTTCAAGGTGTACAGCGGAGTGTCACCCCGGACGCCGGGGATGATCATGGACAGCACGTCGGTGACGTAGATGGCTTCCCAGGGAAGCATAAAGATGAACGCACCGAAGGCGGCCCACCCGGAGATGATGGATGCCGTCTCTCCGAAGGCACGGTAGGCGAAAGCCGCACCGCCGCCGGCCACGGGGAGCATGGGGGTCAGTTCGCAGTAGCACAGGGCCACAGGGGTGAGAATTACCAGAACCATCAGGTAACCGATGGCGGCGGGAATGGGGCCGCCGCTGTTGGCCATCCAGTTGTTCAGGGAGAGGGCCCAGCCCACGCCCACGATGGCGCCGAAACCGATGGTAAAGAAGTCAAAGGAACTTAAGCCCTTGGTCTCAGGATTGTTGCTCATAAAACACCTCTTTTTCTCAGTCGGGGTGGAAAATCTCTATTTGGTTTTCAAGGTTGCCTGTCCAAGGGGGAGGGACCCTCCCCCTTGGACAGGGAGATTGGCTCGGGTTTCTGGGGATTACTTCAGGCAGGTCTGGATGGCCTTCTCCAGAATGTTCAGGCCGCATTCCAGCTGCTCATCGGTGATGACCAGGGGCGCCAGGAAGCGGATGACCTGGCCCCAACGGCCGGAGTTTTCTACCATCAGGCCGTTCTTGGCGCACTCTTGGACGATGGCGGAGACCAGCTCGCCGTTGGGCTCCTTGGTCTTCTTGTCCTTGACGAACTCCAGGCCGATCATGGCGCCCATGCTGCGGACGTCGCCGATGACGTCGTACTTGTCCTTCCACTGGTTGTAGCGGTCGGTGACGATCTTGCCGATCTCCAGGGAACGGTCGGCCAGGTGGTCCCGCTCCATGATTTCGATGGTCTTCAGGGCGGCGGCGCAGGCCACGGCGTTGCCGCAGAAGGTGCCGCCGATGGTGCCGGCGGGGACGGCCTGCATAATCTCTTCCCGGGCCACGATGGCGCTGATGGGCATACCAGCGGCGATGGACTTGGCGGTGGCCAAAATGTCGGGCTGGACGCCGGCTTCGGCCCAGTACTCGGTGGCGAACATCCGGCCGGTACGGCAGAAGCCGCTCTGCACTTCGTCGGCGATGAGGAGGATGCCGTGGTCGTCGCAGACCTTCCGCAGGGCCTTCACCCATTCAATGGGAGCGGGGATGAAGCCGCCCTCGCCCTGGAGGGGCTCCACCACGATGGCGGCCACGGTGTCGGCGGCGGTGCCTTCCTCGAAGACGTCATAGATGCTGTTGATGTAGTACTGGATGGCCTCTGCTTCGGTCATCTCAGCGGGGTTGCGGTAGAAATAGGGGAACTGTGCACGATACACGCCCTCAGCCAGGGGGCCCATGTCGGTGGCATAGGCCTTCTTGGCGGTCATGGTCATGGTCAGCAGGGTGCGGCCATGGAAGGCGCCGGTAAAGGTGATGATGTTGGGACGCTTGGTGTAGCCGCGGGCCACCTTGACGGCGTTCTCGTCGGCCTCGGCGCCGGAGTTGGCGAAGTAGGCACGCTTCTTGTCGCCCTTGACGGGGACGATGGCGGCCAGCTTCTCGGCCAGGGCCACATAGCCTTCGTGGGTGACGATGTTGAACATGCCGTGGAAATACTTTTCAGACTGGGCCTTCACGGCCTCCACGATCTCGGGATGGGAGTAGCCGATGTTCAGCACGCCCACGCCGCCGATCCAGTCCAGGAAGCGGTTGCCGTCCACGTCTTCCAGCATGGCGCCCTCGCCCTTGGCGATGACCACGGGATAGATGCAGCGGATGGCGTCAGGGATCACGTCGGCGCGGCGGTCGATGATGGCCTGGGCCTTGGGACCGGGCAGGGTTTCGGTGATGATCTTGGGCAGGTCAGTACGTAACATTTTGCAATTCCGTCCTTTCTTTTTTCTTTTCCTTGTTGCTCATTTCAGATAAGAAGTAGATGGTAGGGATGCGATATCTGTTCACGGCAGGCCGTGAGACATTTGAGGGGAGCGCTTAATAGAGACTGGTGTAGATGTCCAGAATATCCTGCCGGCTCAGGGGTACGAAGTTGTTGTTCAGCAGGCGCTGCTGGTTGGCGATGACGGAGTCGGTGAATTCCTCCAGCTCGCTCTCCTTCATGCCGTACTCGTGGAGGGCTTTTTTGGGCAGCAGGGTGTTCAGCAGATCCTCCAGGGCTTCATAGACCTTGTCCACGTCACAGCCCAGGATGCCGGCCATGTAGGCGTTGAGCTTAGCGATGGCCCCGTCGGTGCGGATGGACATGTATTTCTTCATGACGCCGGTGAACATGGCGTAGTTGGACTCCCCGTGGGGCACATGGTAGGCGGCGCCCAGGGGGTAGCTCAAAGCGTGGACCGCGGCGCAGCCGGCGTTGCCAAAGGCGATGCCGCCGTAGGTGCTGGCCAGGAGGAAGTCCTTGAGCAGGGGGATGCGGGCCTCGGGGCCCTTGTCCCGGATCTCCATGTACCCCTTGAGGATGATCTCAATGGCCTTGTACCCGAACAGCTCGGTGATGGGGTTGGCCTTGGGGGACAGGCTGGACTCGATGGAGTGGATCAGCGCGTCGATGGAACTGGTGGCGAAGACGGACAGGGGCAGGGTCTTCAGCAGCTCAGGGACCAGCACGGCCTTGTCGCCGAACATGCAGGGGGCGCCCAGACCCTTCTTGGTGTTCAGGGAGATGAGAGCCAGAATGGAGAGGTTGGTGACCTCGCTGCCGGTGCCGCAGGTGGTGGGCACCAGGATGAGCTCCTTCCCCTTTTCCAGGGGGATCTTGCCGTCGTACAGGTCCAGGATGGGGGTCACGGTCTTCAGGCTGAGGACCTTGGCGATGTCCACCACGGTGCCGCCGCCCACGGCGATGATCCGGGTGACGTCCTTGGGCATGTCGTTGTAGATGGCGGCGACCATCTCGTCGGAGGGCTCGCCGGTGCCATACTTCTCCTGGAAGATGGTGGGGCAGGGCAGGTTCAGGGGCCCGAAGTAGGGGTTGTAGATGTATTCGTTGGTCAGGATCAGGTCCTTGGGGCCCAGTTCAAAGGCCTGGGCCAGCTCTGCGCAGGTGTCACAGATCTGAATGGTGGGCTTGACTTCAAATTGGGTCATTGGATAGCACCTCGCCTTTCTTTGTCAGGATGGGGTTATCTTTGTCGGTTCCTCTCCGGAACCGTGTCCGGCGTTCAATAGTCTCTGGGATAGCGGCGGCGGAACTCGGCCCGCAGCTCGTCCCGGAAGTCGGGGTGGGCGATGGCGATGAGCTCTTCCGCCCGCTGGCGGAGGTTCTTGCCCCGGAGCTGGGCGATGCCGTACTCGGTGACCACGTAGTTCACGTCGTTGCGGGAGGTGGTCACAGCGGAGCCCTGGTCCAGGAAGGGGACGATCTTGGAGATCTTCCCGCCCCCGGTGGTGGAGGGCATGGCCATGATGGCCCGGCCGCCCTTGCTCATATTGGCCCCCCGGACGAAGTCGATCTGGCCGCCTACGCCGGAGATCTGCCGTAGGCCGGCGGAGGTGGACACCACCTGGCCCATGATGTCGATCTGGACGCAGGAGTTGATGGACACCAGATTGTCGTTCTGGGCGATGACGTAGGGGTCGTTGACGTACTGCACGGGGTACATGGCCACGGCGGGGTTGTTGTCCACGTAGTCATAGAGGCGGCGGGTGCCCATGAGGAAGGTGGCCACGCTCTTGCCCCGGTGGAGGGTCTTCTTCTGGTTGGTGATGTTGCCGGCCTCCACCAGCTCCACCACGCCGTCGGAGAACATCTCCGAGTGGATGCCCAGGTCATTCTTCTCCTTCAGGAAGAGGAGCACGGCGTCGGGGATGGCGCCGATGCCCAGCTGAAGGGTGTCGCCGTCCCGGATGAGTTGGGCCACGTTCTTGCCGATGCCCCGCTCCACGTCCCGGATCTTGGGGGGGGCCAGCTCGATGACGGGCAGGTCGGTCTCCACGATGCAGTCCAGCTGGGTGACGTGGAGGAAAGCATCCCCCAAGGTGCGGGGCATCTGCTTGTTCACCTGGGCGATGACCAGGTCGGCCACCTCGGCGGCGGTTTTGGTATAGTCCACCGAGACGCCCAGGCTGACGTAGCCGTGCTCATCGGGGGGAGAGACCTGGATCATGGCCACGTTGGGGTGGAGGATCTCCTCCAGGACGGAGGGGATCTCCGAGAAGAACACGGGGGTGAAATCGGCCCGGCCCTCCGCGGCGGCGGCCCGGGTGGTGGCCCCCAGGAAAAAGCTGTTGTGGTGGAAGTTGCGGTCATACTCGGGCTTGCAGTACTCTGCCTTGCCCATGGCCACCATGTGGACGATCTCCACGTTTTCATACTGGTCGGCGTTGGCCACCATGGCATCCAGAATATAGGACGGCTCGCCGGTGGCGTGGGCCACCACGACGCGGTCGCCAGATTGGATGCGGCGGACGGCCTCTTCCGCCGAGCAGCAGTGTTCTTGGTACCAGGTTTTCCAATCCATATGGGGTTCCTCCTTCTTAGCCCTGGTCGTGGGCCCGGGCGCGTTCCATCATCGCCCGGGCCTGGGCCAGCAGGGAATCGTCCACGGTGTGGACCAGGATGACCTCTTTCAGATCTGGAAGCAGAGGCATCAATTGTCCCTCAATGAGGGTTTCGTTGGTCATGGTGGCGGCGGGGCAGCCGGCGCACTGACCCAGCATCCGCAGGCGGAGGATGCCGTCCTGGAAGCTCACCAGTTCAGCGTCGCCTCCGTGGGCACGGAGGGCGGGGCGGACCAGTTCATCCAGCAGTTGTTCCAGTTTCGTGGTTGAAGTCATCGGGTTTGCCTCCTGTTTCGTGGGGATTCCAAGTTAAGTTGCTTCGTTAGTCTTCTTTTACGTGGGCGATGCGCTTGGCCAGCAGCTTCTTGCCCTCGATGTCACCCTGGCGGGCGATCATGACCCGCTGGGCCTGGGGAGAGCCAGCCCCGTGGAGGGACTCGGTGCGGTAACCCACAGCCCCGGCGCCCAGGGAGAGGTTCTCAATGAGGCGGAGGATGCGCATGCGGTTTTCGGCGGTGGTGCCGGTGCCGTTCTTCATGTACTTCTGGACCCAGGGGCCGGTGAACTCGCCCTTGAGGTCGGCGTCGGACAGGCAGGTGCCCACAGCGCCGCCGGCCAGGTCTTCGGCGATCCGGGCCATCTCGTAGGGGAAGCGGGTGACGTTCTGCTTGCAGACGTTGGCCAGCAGGAGGTTGATGAGGTAGTTGCCGGAGGCGGTCTTGGTGCCCTCGGCGGAACATGCGATGCCGCAGGAATACATGGTCTCGTTGAGGTGGATCATCTCGATGATCTTATCCTTGATGTGGCTGGCCTTGGGCACGCCGTTGTAGTCTGCGGCCACGGCAGCGGCGCCGATGAGCACGTCGCCCACGCCCACCTTGCAGCCGCCGTAGCTCTGACGGTGGTAACCGGCGAAGCGCTCCACCAGCATGGTGGCGAACTCGGTCTCGCCGTTGAGGTAGATGTTCTCGTTGGGGATGAACACGTCGTCAAAGACCACCAGCAGCTCCACGCCGCCGAACTGGGCGTTGCCCACGTCGATGTCGGTGCCTTCCAGCTTGCGGGTGTCGCAGCTCTGGCGGCCGACGATCATGAACAGGCCCTCGGCGTTGGCGGGGGCGGAGAAGGAGATGGCATAGTCCTTGTCATCGGGACCCATGGCCTGGGTGGGCATCACCAGCACCTGGTGGGAGTTGCACATGCCGGTCTGGTGGGCCTTGGCACCCCGGACCACGATGCCGTCGGGCCGGCGCTCCACCACCCGCATGAACATATCGGGGTCCTCCTGCTTGTGGGGGGGCAGGGAACGGTCGCCCTTGGGGTCGGTCATGGCGCCGTCGATGGTCCAGTCCTTCTGCTGGGCCTCGGTGAGGAACTTCAGGAAGTTCTCGTGGTACTTGGTGCCGTACTTCTGGTCTACCTCATAGGAGGTGCTGTAGACGGCGTTGATGGCGTCCATGCCTACGCAGCGCTGGAAGCAGGCACCGGTGGCCTGGCCCAGCAGGCGCTGCATCTTGACCTTTTTGATGAGGTCGTCGGTGGACTGGTGGATGTGGGTGAAGCGGTTGATCTTTTCCCCGGTGAGGTGGGAGGTGGCGGTCATCAGGTCCTGGTAGTGGGGGGCCTGGGCCAGGTCGTAGGTCATCTTTACGGAGTTGACGGAGGGGCGGAGGATGGGGTCGTCCACGGGGTTCTCCACCTTTTTGCCAAACATATACACGCGCAGGTTCAGGGCCCGCAGGCTCTCGACATATTCATTACCGGTCATCAGTGCCATAGTAGATACTTCCTTTCTTTTCTGCTCGGTGATTTTTTCAGGTTACATTGCCAAACTCTTGTGTACCTCGTTGTCAGCGAAGGGAGGAGGATTGGCAGGTCTGCCCCAATATACAAGCAATTTATGTGCCAACTTGAATTGTTTTTTTGCTTTTTCAGAAAAAAGAGAAAAAACACGAAAAAAGAGGAAAAAACCTCCCGGAATATCCGCCCCGCCTTGCGGATGTTCCGGGAGATTTTTCAAAAAATGGAAAAAGAGGAAAGAATATATCGGGTTAGCATTGGCGAATTAGACGAAAACCCATTCAAATTTGAAACGAGCATCAAAAAATGAAACAAGATGGGGCGGGCCCTCTCGGGGAAAGGCGTTTTAAAAATGAATCACCTATTCCTCCGGGGAAAGGAGCCCCAGGGCTTGGTACTTTTTCTTCCGGCGGAGGAAGGTGGCCGGGTCCATCTGGGCCGGCCGGGCGGCGGCCCGAAGGGAAGGGGCCTGGGCCAGGGCCTGGGCGATGAGGGCGGCCTCAAAACGGTCCACCTGGGTTTGGAGGGGTTCCCCGGTGAGGGTGGGGGCGGGGGCAGGCGCGGCGGTATCCTGTGTGGGGGCGCCGTAGGTGGGGGAGATGGTCCGAGGGGCGTGGAGGGTGCTGCCGTCCAGGATGGCCAGGTCTTGGGGCTGGATCTGCTCACCGTCGCTCATGATGAAGGCGCGCTCCATGACGTTGCGCAGTTCCCGGACGTTGCCTGGCCAGTTGTACTGGAGGAGGAGGGCCTCGGCCCCGGGGGTGAGGGATTTCTTGTGCTCATAGGTCTGGTTGAGTTCGTCGATCACCGAGCGGGCCAGTTTGGGAATGTCCAACTTCCGCTCCCGCAGGGGCGGGACGCGGACGGGAAAGACGCTGAGGCGGTAGTAGAGGTCCTCCCGGAAGGTGCCCTCGGTGACGCATTTTTGCAGGTCCCGGTTGGTGGCGGCGATGACCCGGACGTCGATGGAGATGGGTTTGCTGCCCCCCACCCGGGTGAGTTCTCGCTCCTGGAGGACCCGGAGGAGCTTGGTTTGGGTGGCCAGGGAGAGTTCCCCCACCTCGTCCAGGAAGATGGTGCCCTCGTTGGCCACCTCGAAGAGGCCGGCCTTCCCCTCCCGGTTGGCGCCGGTGAAGGCACCCCGCTCGTAGCCGAAGAGTTCGCTTTCGGCCAAACTCTCTGGGATGGCACCGCAGTTGACCCGGATGAAGTTCTTCCGGGCCCGGGGGGAGTGCTGATGGATGTAGGAGGCGATGCGCTCCTTACCGGCACCGGTCTCCCCTTGGATGAGGATGACCGTGTCCAGCTGGGCGGCCCGGCCCACGATGCGCAGCAGGTTTAGGGTGGCGGGGTCCTCGGCCACCATTTGGGAGGAGCCCAGCAGTTGGTTGCGGATGACCTCAATCTCCTGTTGGTACCGGGAAGAAAGGCGGCGCTGCTGGTCCAGGGTCTCCTGGAGGGAGACCAGTTCGGAGATGTCCCGAACGTTGGTGACCACCAGGCAGACCTGGTCGTTCTCATCATAAATGGGGGTGCTGGTGACCAGGGCCTGCTTGCCGGTGACGAAGGACTGGTTGGCGGTGTAGGAGTGGCCGATCTCCAGGGCCTGAAGGGTGGCGGAGTTGGAGATGAGGCCCCGGCGGACCAGTTCATCCATGGGGATACCCAGCACGTCCTGGGCGGACAGGCCGGAGATGACCTCATAGGAATGGTTGACCCAGATGGGCACAGCCTGGCCGTTGGTGATGAAAATGCCATCGAAGGAGCTCTCCAGAATGGCGAAGAAGCAGGGCAGGGTGGCCAGCTGGCTGGGTACGGTGGGAAGGGAGGGGTTTTTGGGGAGATAGACGCGGTCGCGTTCCATGAAATCACCTCGCTGTTCTGCTCCCTACTTTAATATAGGAGGGAAGGCAATGTCAATGGGAGGGGGGCCTTAGAGCGGGGGAGACGGTGCCGGAAGAGGAAAAATCTTAGAAAAATCAAAAAATTTGCAATGACGTGTACGAAAACGTCCCCGTAGAAGGGGTGTTCCAGGGGTGGTTGAGGAGGGATGCCGATGAAAACGGAAGGATTGGCGCGGCAGCAGGTGCTGCGGGAGATGATGGACCTGGCCATGGGCCGGGCCAACGACGCGGTAAAGCTGGCCTACCTGGACCAGGACGGCCTGGGCCAGATCGACGGGCTGGATCTGCGGTGCCTGACGGAGTTCAAGCGCAGCAGCAACGGGGCGGTGGAGGTCAAACTCACCGACCGGGTGGCGGTGCTGGAGAAGCTCCTGGAGCAGCAGAAGGCGGAGGAGGACGGTTTGGGGGCCTTCCTGGAGGCCATGGACCGGCCGGCGGCCCCGGAGGGGATGTGTTCCCAGCGGTGAGGCTGCAATTTTCGGACAGGCAGAAGCAGGTCCTGGGGTGGTGGAGCCGGGGCTCCCCCCACCGGGACCGGGATGCCATTGTGTGCGACGGGGCGGTGCGCAGCGGGAAGACCCTGTGCCTGGGGCTGTCCTTCTTCCTGTGGAGCATGAGCCGGTTCCGGGGGCAGCAGTTTGCCCTGTGCGGCAAGACCACGGAATCGGTGCGGCGGAACCTGCTGGCCTCGGTGCTGCCGGTGCTGGGCGGGCTGGGGTTTCAGTGGGAGGAGCAGCGGGGACGGAACCGGCTGACGGTGCGGTATGGCCGGGTGGAGAACACCTACTTCCTCTTTGGGGGGATGGACGAGGGCAGCGCCGCCCTGATCCAGGGGATCACCCTGGCGGGGGTGCTGCTGGACGAGGTGGCCCTGATGCCCCGGTCCTTCGTGGAGCAGGCCTGCGCCCGGTGCTCGGTGACGGGGGCCAAGTTCTGGTTCTCCTGCAACCCGGCGGGGCCGGGGCACTGGTTTTACCGGGAATGGATCTGCAAGGCGGAGGAACGGAACCTTCTCCACCTGCGGTTTCGGATGGAGGACAACCCCACCCTCTCCCCGGAGACCCGGCAGCGGTACGAGCGGACCTTCCAGGGGGCCTTTTACCGGCGGTTCATCCTGGGGGAGTGGACGGCGGCAGACGGGCTGGTGTACGACTTCTTTGACCAGGGGATGGTACAGCCGGTACCCCAGGGGCCGGCCCGGCGGTGGATCCTCTCCTGCGACTACGGGACGGTGAACCCCACTTCCATGGGGCTGTGGGGGGAGTACGGCGGGGTGTGGTACCGGGTGGCGGAGTACTACTACGATGCCCGCCAGGCCCGGCGGCAGCAGACCGACCAGGAGTATGCCCAGCGGCTGGCGGAGCTGGCCGGGGGGCGGGCCATTGAGGCGGTGGTGGTGGATCCGTCGGCGGCCTCCTTTCTGGAGACGCTGCGCCGGGCGGGGTGGAACGTGCGCAAGGCGGACAACGAGGTGCTCTCGGGCATCCGGCGCACGGCGGATGCCCTGAAGAACGGGCGCATTGTGATCTGCGAGCCCTGCCAGGACGCCATCCGGGAGTTTGGGTCCTACTGCTGGGACCTACATTCCGGGGACCAGGACCGGGTGCGCAAGGAGGATGACCACGCGATGGACGAGATCCGTTACTTTGTGGCCACGGTGGTGAGCCCCGCGGAGCGGGGGGCGTCATTTTACGCGGGGTATGTGGAGCGGCCCCGCTGAGGAAAGGAGGAAACCATGGGATTTTGGAACAGGCGGCCGAAGGAGGAGACCCCACCGCCGGCCCCGCCCCAGCTGCGGCCGGCGGAGCGGCACCCCTTCGCCTTGATCGACGGGTATGTTCCCCTGCACGAGCCGGCCTTTGACCTGTACCGGGCCATTCGAGAGGCGGTGCCGGTGGTGGACGCGGCCATTCGGAAACTGGTGCGTTTGGCCGGCGGCGTGGGGGTGACCTGCCCGGACAAGGGGGTGGAGGCAGCGCTGAACCACTTCCTGCGCACGGTGCCGGCGGGGTGGAACCAGCAGGGCATCCAGGCCTTTTTGGACAGCTACCTGGACTGCCTGCTCACCTGCGGCCGGGCGGTGGGGGAGATCGTCCCCAGCCGGGACGGGCGGGAGATCGCGGCGGTGCTGTGCGGGCGGGTGTCGGACATCCAGGTGCGGGAGGGGGACTCCCCCCTGGAGGTGGTGCTGGCCCAGAAGCGGCCCGACGGGTCGGTGGAGGACCTGCCAAGGCAGGAGCTCCTCCTCTTTACCCCGTACCACCCCAGCCCGGAGAACCCCTATGGGGTGTCCCTGCTGCGGAGTATGCCGTTTCTGGCGGGGGTGCTGCTGAAGATTTACCAGACCCTGGGGGCCAACTGGGAGCGGGCGGGAAACGTCCGGTTTGCCGTGGTCTACAAACCCGACGGGGAGGCCGACCCCCGGCAGGTGAAGGAGCGCAGCCAACTGCTGGCCCAGCGGTGGTCCGAGGCTATGGGAAGCACCCGGGCCGGTTCGGTGCGGGACTTTGTGGCGGTGGGGGATGTGGAGATCCGTGTGATCGGTGCGGAGTGCGACATCCCCGACTGTCAGGCGCCGGTGCGGCTGCTGCTGGAGCAACTCATCTCCCAGACGGGGATTCCCCCGTTTCTGCTGGGGCTGAACTGGTCCTCCACCGAGCGGATGAGCAGCCAGCAGGCGGACATCATGACCAGCGAGCTCACTGCCCTGCGGCGGACCCTGACCCCGGTGGTGGAGAGGATCTGCGCCCTGTGGCTGCGGCTGCACGGGAAGGACAGCGACGTTCAAGTGGAGTGGGAGGAGATCAACCTCCAGGACCAGGTGGAGGAGGCCCGGGCGGCCCTCTACCGCCAACAGGCCCGGCAGCTGGAGGGGGAGCAGCCCACCCGGCCCAGCCAGGCGCCACCGAAAACGCATGGAGAGGAGGAGACCCATGGAGACAGTACGGAAACAGACCAGAACCCAAGCTGACCCGGTGGAGGGGGAGCTGGCGGCCATCAACGCCCTGGGGAACACCAGCCTGACGGCAGAGGAGGTGTACCCCTTCGGGGTGCGGCTGTGCGACAACCAGACCGACCGGGACTTGGAGTACTTTGCCCGGGCGGATTTGGAGCAGCTGGCAGAACTCTTTGTGGGAAAGACGGGGATCTTTGACCACAGCTGGAGCGCCAAGGACCAGCGGGCCCGGATCTACCGCACGGAGCTGGTGGAGGAGCCCGGGGTGGTCACCGAGGCCGGGGAGCCGGGGTGCTACCTGAAGGGCTATGCCTACATGCTCCGCACGGCGGAGAACGCGGGGCTCATTGCGGAGATCGAAGGGGGGATCAAGAAGGAGGTCAGCGTCAGCTGCGCGGTGCGCCGGCAGGTGTGCTCCATCTGCGGCCATGACATCCACGACCGGGGCCAGTGCAGCCACGGAAAGGGACAGGTCTATGGGGAGAAACGGTGCATCGTGCGCCTGGCAGAGCCCACGGACGCCTTTGAATGGTCCTTCGTGGCGGTGCCTGCCCAGCCCAGGGCAGGGGTGGTGAAGGGCTTCCAGCCGGGGACCACCTTGCGGCAGGCCCTGGCGGCCTGGGACCGGGACGGGGTCTGGCAGGCGGAGCTGGACCAGCTGGAGAAGGAGGCCGCCGCAGGGCGGCGGCATCTGGAGGACCTGCGCCGGGAGACGGTGCGCTTGGGCCTGCTGGCGGAGCCGGCCCTGGGGGAGGCGACCTTGCAGGGCATCGCCGGCAAGCTGAACCAGGAGGAGCTGGAGGCCCTGCAGGCCTGCTATGCCAGGCGGCTGGAGGGGCAGCTCCCCCTGCCGGTGCAGCTGCACTACGGCGGGGAGACAACCCAGGAGGGGGCGGAGCGGGACCGCTCCTTCGTGATTTGAGAAAGGGAGGAAAACAGATGAGCGTGGCATTTGACGGCATGGACAACATGGTGGTGACCTTCCGGTGCAGCGGTACGGTGGAGGCGGGCAGCCCCGTCATCCTCAGCGCCAACGACACGGTGGCCGACGGGGGGACGGGCAAAGTGCCCATCGGCGTACTGCTGCAGAAGCGGGGGAACTACGCGGCAGTGCAGATCCGGGGGTATGTGACCCTGCCCTACACCGGCACGGCCCCGGCGCTGGGCTGGCAGGAACTGATGACCAACGGCAGCCAGGGCCTGCGGACGGTGACCACCGGCGAGGCGGGCAAGGCCTGCCTGGTGGTCCGGGTAGACGAGGAGACAAGCACCCTGGGGCTGTTTCTTTGAGTAGAAAGGAGAGGGAACCATGGCATATTCCTATGAGACGGTAAGACTGGACAAGGGGATGTACGGCGAGGCCGGGCATTCCTTTACCCAGGTGTTGGAGAAGTGCGACCCCTCGGAGCAGTACCGGGGGACGCCGCTGGAGCACTTGGACGCCTTTCAGCGGCAGCTGAAGCGGTTTGACATCAAGGTGAAGGGGGCGGGCTCCGACGTGGTGGCCAAGTTCTTTGCCACTTGGGAGTCGGCGGTGCTCTTCCCCGAGTACGTGGCCCGGGCGGTGCACCAGGGGATGGAGGAGAACGACATCCTGCCCCAGATGATCGCCACGGAGACCCGGATCAGCGGGTTGGACTACCGGTCCCTTGCCTCCACCCCCACGGAGGAGGAAAAGCAGCTGAACCTGGTGGCCGAGGGGGCGGCCATCCCGGAGACCCGGGTGCACACCCAGGAAAACCTGGTGCAGCTGCACAAGCGGGGGCGGATGCTGGTGGCCTCCTACGAGGCCATCCAGTTTCAGCGGCTGGATTTGTTCTCGGTGACTTTGCGGCAGATCGGGGCCTACATCAGCCGGATGCAGGTGGCTGACGCCATCGACGTGCTGCAGAATGGGGACGGAAACGAGAACGCCGCCCCAGTGTACACCGTGGGCACCGACCCCATCGCCGGCACGGCGGGGACGCTGACCTATGAGGCGCTGGTGGACTTTTGGAGCCAGTTTTCCCCCTATGCCATGAACACCCTGGTGGTGGGGGATGCCATGGCCCGGATCTTGAAGCTCCCGGAGATGCAGGACGGCACGGCGGGGCTGACCTTCCAGGGCACCGGGCAGCTGGTGACCCCCATGGGGGCCACCCTGCTCCGCAGCAGCGCGGTGCCCAGCGGGACCATTCTGGGGCTGGACCGGAACTACGCCCTGGAGATGGTGCGGGCCAGCGACGTGCTGGTGGAGTACGACAAGCTCATCGACCGGCAGCTGGAGCGGGCGGCGGTGACCTCCATTGCCGGGTTTGCCAAGATCTTTACCCCGGCGGCCAAGGTACTGCAGATCGGCACCGCCCCCGCCGAGCCGGAGGAGCCCTGATGGCGGGGCGGGAGGATGTGCTGGACCTGGCCCTGGCCTTTGCCGGGCGGGCGCTGACGGAGGGGGAGGAGGGGGTCCTCTCCCTCCTGTGTGAGACCGCCTGGGACCGGTGGGCAGGCCAGCTCCGAGATGGGGTGACTGTGGAGGACTGCGGCCAGGTGATGGCGGTGGCGGCCGCCTGGACGGCCCTGTCCGCCGTGGCTGGGGCGCTGGAACAGAGCCAGCCGGTGCCGGTGTCCTTCACCGCCGGGGACCTGCGGGTGGACCGGGGCAGCGGGGGGATGGACGCCTGTGCCCGGAGCCTGGGCCGGCAGGCTGAGGCCCTGATGGCCCCCTTTGTCCGGGACGAGGCCTTTGCCTTTTGGGAGGTGGAGGGATGAGCTTTGCCGGGGTGTTTGACGCCATTGCCGCCCGGTACGGCCAGGTGGTGACGGTGGCCAAGGACGGGGTGACCCTGGGGTCCGGCCGGGCGGTGCTGCGGCCGATGCTGGACCGAAAGCCCCAGTTCGTCCCCACGGACTTAGGCCTGGCCCGGGTGGAGGAGACCCTCTGCCTGGGCCAGGCGGAGCTCCCCTTTTCCGAAGCGGCGGGAGTTTGGACGGTGACCCAGGGGGAGACGGTGTATGCCGTGGTAAACCTCCGCCCGGTGCGGGCGGGGGAGGAGAGGATCTATTGGCGGGCGGTGCTCCGCCGGCGGGAGGAGGGAGGATCGTGAACACCACGCTGACGGCCCTGCGCCAGGCCATGACGGACTTTTTGGCGGGGGAGGGCATCCCCGCCCTCACCGCCTGGCCCAGGGAACCGAGAGAGGAAGGGACCACGCCGGTGGCGGTGGTGCAGATCCAGGAAGTGCGGGCCAGCGGAGGGGGATTTCAGAACTACCTGGGGCAGACCTACGACCCGGCGTCCAAGACATGGACGGAGACCTATGGCCAGCAGGTGGGGGTGACCTTTGCCCTCACCCTCTACAGCCCGGGCCGGGCGGGGGAGGCTGGGTGCCGGGCGCTGGCCGACCAGGTGGCGGCGGCCTTCCTCGCCGGGGGACCGGCGGGGTTTGCCGTGGAGAAGTGGACCCTGGGGGAGGCCGCCTTTGATGCCCAGTGGGGGATGTTTCGGGTGAAGCTCCAGGCCCACTGCCGGGGGTGGCTGGTGGCCCGGACCCAGGAGAGCGGAGAGATTGTGGGATTTGCAGTGAAAGGAGAGGTGGTGCTATGAGCACAACGGTGACAAGCCATCTGCGGCCGGGGGTGTACTCGGTGTACGAGGCCTCCGCGGTGGTGGGGCGTTCTCCCCGGCGGGGCTGGGCCGGGGTGGTGGGCCTGAGCGAAGGGGGCACCCCGGGGAAGGTCTATCCCCTGGGCACCCAGGCCGAGGCGGCCCAGGCCTTTGGCAAGGAGGACAACCTCACCCAGCTGGTGCAGGTGTGCATGGCCAACGGGGCGGCCCGGGTGCTGGCGGTGCCGGTGGAAGACAGCAGCGGGTATGCCGCCGCCTTTGCCCTGCTGGCCCAGGAGGAAAACCTGAAGGTGGTGGTCTGCGACAGCGAGACCCTCACGGTGCAGCAGGCCCTGCGGGACCATGCGGCGTCCGCGGCTCAGGACCGGAAGGAGCGCATCGCCGTGGTCCCCGGGGGCGCCGGGGAGACGGTGACCCAGCTGACCACCCGGGCGGCCAGCCTCAACAGCGAGCGGGTGGTGCTGGTGGCCCCGGGGGAGACGGCCCAGGACGGGGGCGCCCGGGTGGCCGCCGCCCTGGCCGGGGCCATCTGCGGGGAGGCAGACCCCGCCCGCCCCTTCGGCGGGGCGGCCCTCCAGGGGATCGGCAGTTTGGCCACCCGGTACAGTGAGAGCGAGGTGGACACCCTCCTCCAGGGGGGCGTGACCCCGGTGGAACTGGTGGGGGGTGTGTGCTCGGTGATCCGAGGGGTGACCACCCGCACCAAGACCGGGGAAGCGGCGGATGCCACCTGGCGGGAGCTGACCACCATCCTGGTGGTGGACGATGTGATCCCCAGCATTCGGGCGGCCCTGGGGGCCAAGTTCGCCCGGGCCAAGAACACGGCCCAGACCCGGGGGGCGGTGCGGTCCCAGGTGATTTTGGAGCTGGAGGGGAAGGTGGCTGCGGAGATCATTTCCGGCTACGGGGAGGTCACCGCCCAGGCCCTGGAGAGCGACCCCACGGTGTGCCTGGTGACCTTCTCTTTCTCGGTGGCCCAGGGGCTCAACCAGATCTGGCTCAGCGCCCAGATCACGGTGTAAGGAGGGAGGATCTATGGCAGCAACCATCATTCCCACCAGCCGGGACATCTACCTGGAGGTGGACGGCAAGAAGGTGGCGGTGGTCCAGAGCTACACCGCCCAGACCACTAAGACCAGCACCACGGTGGAGGCCTTTGGCGAAAGTGAGCCGGTGGCCACCATTCCGGGGCAGCACCAGCATGTGCTGGAACTCACCCGGATCTACGCCACCGACGAGGCCCTGGCCGACGGGATCGACTTTTACAGCCTGGAGGATTTTAGCCTGGTGATCTGCAAGCCGGACCGCCGGGTGATCTACAGCGGGTGCCAGTGGAGCAAGATCGGCGAGAGCGGCACCCTGGGGGCCGCAGTGGTGGAGAAGGTCACCGTGGTGGCCGGCAGAAGGGTGGAGACGAATCTATGACCATTCCAGACTGGCTGCGGCTGCGCACGGCCCCGGGCGGGGCCAGGCAGCCCACGGGGGAGGTCTTCCTCCCCCTTACCGCCCAGCAGGCGCTGGAGGCCCGGCGGGAGGCTCTGGCCCTGGCGGAGGACGAGGGGGCGCTGGCCCTCTGCGCCAACGCCTGCCTGGTGGCCCGGGGGGTGCGGAAGGGGAGGCGGCCCTTCCCCTCGGGGAAGGCGGTGCTGGCGGCTTATGGGCCGGAGGAGATCGAAGCCCTGGCCCGGCGGTGGGCGGCCTGGAACCAGAGGGAGGGCCTGGGGCCAGACTTGGCACCCGGGCGGCTGGAGGCCCTAAAGGCCCAGCTGGCCGACTTGCCCTGGCAGCGGCTGCAGTGGCGGGTGCTCCGCCAGTTCCGGGCCCTGCCCACCGAGGGGCGGGCCAGGGCCATGACCGGAGAGGACTATCTGTGGTGTGCGGCCAACCTCCTCTTAGACGGGGAGGAGGCCCTGGACCAGCTCTGCCCCCACTGCCGGCAGGAAGCCGAGGCGGGCCGGTGCCCGGTGTGTGGCCGGGCTGCCGGCCAGACCGACCGCGGGGCCAACCCCGCCTTTGACTGGGCCCGGTTCACGGCGTTAAAGGAGGAGACCGAGACGTGAGGGACTACTTGGCCCCCCTGGTGGGGGAGACGGAAGACGGGACGGAGGCCCTCCTGCCTGAGGAGCAGACGATCTTGGCCCGGCGGCGGAGGTTTTCTGGAGAAGACCGGGCGGAACCGACAGAGGGCGGGCCCCTGCCGGAAGGGGGAGCGGAGGCCCCCCGGTCCGAGGCGAGCCAGGGGGATCTCCCGGCGGCGGGCCCCGGTGCCGGACAGGAGAATGTTTTGGCGGGCCTGCTGGCGGGGGCGGTCCAGGAGGGCAGCCTCCCGCCCCGGCCCCGGGGACAGGGGGTGGGAGAACTGTCCCACCGCCTGGCGCGGACTGCCCAGGCCGTCCGGTGGCTGGCAGGCGGGGGAACTGCGGGCACGGTTCCCCTGCCCTCCTCTGTGCCTGGGGAGAGGGGGACGGACTGGGCCGCCCTGGACCGGGCGGTGGAGCGGGACGCCCGGCGGTATGACCGGGGGTTCCCTCTGTATTGAGACCGTGGAGAGAGGAGGATGGGCATGGAACTGCGCCCCATGCAGTACAAAGGGTTCGTGTGGCCCCACAACCCCAGGACCTACACCATCACCTATGACCGGCAGGTGGCGGTGCACAAGGTGCCCTTTGGCCGGTACGCCATGCAGGATCTGGGGATGACCCACCGGGTGATGCGGGGGGAGGGGGAGTTTGTGGGGCCGGAGGCCTACGACACCTTCCGGGCCCTGGCCTCGGTGTTCTACGAAGGCGGGCCGGGGACCTTGCTCCACCCGGTGTGGCAGAGTGCCCAGGTCTACTTCGTGGCCCTGGCCCTGACTCAGGAGCCCCGGAAGGACTATGTGCGGTACACCTTTACCTTCTGGGAGACCTACAGCCGCTACCGGGACACCTTGGCCCCGGCGGGGGCCTCTGACGAGGGGAGCGCGCCCCAGACCGGGGGCGGGACGACCGCCCCTGGGGGCCGGACCCACACGGTGGCCCAGGGGGAGACCCTGTGGGGCATCGCCCAGGCCTGGGGGGTCACCTTGGGGGAACTGCTGGTGAAGAACCCCCAGCTGAAGAACCCCAACGTGATCCAGCCGGGGCAAGTGCTGATGATGCCATGAGGAGGGATGCCTGTGACCACGTGGACCTTAATCTGTTATGACGGCCGGACCTATCCCCTGCCCACCCCTCTGGCCTGGCGGCTGGAGTACGGGGTGGGGGACCCCTGCGACAGCTTCTGGGTGAAGACCCTGTGGACAGAGGGGGAGGAGGCCATCTTGGCCGACCTCACCCGTCTCCAGGTGACCCGGGAGGGGGAGACCCTGTTTATGGGGGTGGTGGACGAGTGCGAGACCTGCTGGGGGCCGGAGGGGTGTACGGCCACCTTCTCCGGCCGGGGGATGCAGGCCCTGCTGCTGGACAACCAGGCCGAGGCGGCGGACTTCGGCCTGGCCACCTGGGAGGCCATCCTGGCCCGGTATGTGAGCCCTTACGGGATTACCCTGGACCGGGGGGTGACGCTGCCGGCGGCGGTAGGGTTCTCCGTGGCCTCGGGGAGCAGCTGCTGGAAGGTGGTCTACGACTTTGCCCGGTACCACGGCGGGGTGACGCCGCGGTTTACCCGGGCGGGGAAGCTGGCCCTCCACCCCTGGGAGGACGGGGCGCCCCTGGTGCTGGACGGCGGGGCCCCGGTGACCCGGGTGGTCCGGCGGGACCAGCGGTACGGGGTGCTGTCCCAGGTGACGGTGAAGGATGTGTCCGGCTGGACCCGGCAGACGGTGGTGAACGAAACCTTCCGGGCCCGTGGGGGCCAGTGCAGCCGGGTTCTCCTGCTGCCCCGGAAGACGGGGTACCAGGCCCGGCGGTACCAGGCCCAGTTCCAGCTGGACCGGTCGGCCTCCCAACTGCGGACGGCGGAGGTGACGGTGGCCCTGCCCTTTGCCGCCTGGCCTGGGGACCTGGTGGACCTGGAAGGCTGGGGCGGCGGCCGCTGGCGGGTGCGGGAGAGCAAGGTAAGTCTGGGGGAGGGGGGCTATGAGACCACCCTGGTCCTGGCCGACCCCCAGGCAGTGTTCTGAGAGGAGGCAAGCGTATGTGGATGGCAAAGACGTCCCAGACCGATCCCCTGGCCGAGCCCGGGGCGGAACTGGGGCAGGTGACCCTGGCCGGCCCCCCGGTGGGGGTGGCCCTGGCGGGGGAGCGGCGGAACGTGACGGTGTGCCTGCCTGGGGGCTACCACTGGACCCCCCAGCCGGGGCAGGCGGTGCTGGTGGTGAAAAGCGGACCGGAGGGATCTCCCTGCCTGGTGGGCGCCCCGGAGGCAGAAGGGACGGTCCCCGGTGAGGTGTGGCTCTCCGTGGCCCCCGGGGTGGGGGTCCGGCTGACGAAGGACGGGAAACTCCGCCTCCAGGGGCCGGTGGAGGTGGACGGTACCCTCACGGTGAACGGGCAGGAGGTGGTCCCATGACTGCCCTCCTGCGGAATGGGGACTACTGCCCCGACGGCATGGGGGGCTTCCGCCAGGCCTGGGGCGGGGAGGAAGTCCTGGAGCGGGTGCTCTTCCAACTCACCGCCCGGCGGGGAAGCTTTCCGTTGCTGCCCCAGGTGGGCAGCCGGCTCTACCTCCTGGGCCGGGAGAAGCCGGCGGCCCGGGGGACCGTGGGGGCGGGGTATGCCGCCGAGGCCCTGGCGGAGGTCCCCGACCTCCAGGTGACGGGGGCCACCTGGGACGAGGGGGGCCAGCGCCTCCACGTGGAACTGAAATGGAAGGGGGCGCCCCTCACGGCGGAGGTCCCCCTGTGAGAGAAGGGAGTGAAGGACATGAAGACAGCGGAAGCGATCTATGACGAGATGGCCGACCAGTTTGCCCAGGAGACGGGGATGGAACTGGCGGGGGCCGGGGAGATGGCGGTGCGGCTGCGGGCCCTGGCGGCCCAGGTCTACGGCCTGTACCTGGAGAGTGCATGGACCCGGAAGCAGTGTTTCCCCCAGACCGCCACCGGGGAGGATTTGGACAGGCACGCCTTTCTCCGGGGCATCACCCGGCTGCCGGCCAGCCGGGCGGCGGGGACCCTGCGGTTCTCCGTCCAGACGGCGGGGACGGCGGACCTGCCCATCCCCCAGGGGACGGTGTGTTTGACGGCGGGCCTGGTGGCCTTTGCCACCACCCAGGATGGCGTGCTGGCCGCCGGGCAGACCCAGGTGGACCTCCCTGCCCAGGCGGTGGAGCCCGGCCCCGGGGGGGACGTGCCTGCGGGGACGGTGCAGACCATGTCGGTGGCGCCGGTGGGCATTGCCGCCTGCACCAACCCGGTCCCCTTCACCGGCGGCCGGGAAGAGGAGGGGGACGAGGCCCTGCGGGCGCGGGTCCTGGCCACCTACCGCCAGCTGCCCAACGGGGCCAACAAGGCCTACTATGCCCAGCAGGCCCTGGGGGTGGAGGGGGTGACGGCGGTGACCGTCCTGCCCAAGGCCCGGGGGCTGGGCACGGTGGACGTGGTGGTCACCGGGCCCAACGGCCTGCCGGGGGAGGACCTGGTGGACCAGGTCCAGGCCGTCCTAGAGGCCCAGCGGGAGATCGCCGTGGACCTCCAGGTCCGGGCCCCCACGGCGGTGACGGTGAACCTGGTGCTGTCGGTGCAGCCCCAGGCGGGGCTGCTGCCGGGGCCGGTGCTGGCCCGGGTGGAGGAGGCCATGGAGACCTGGTTTGACGGGACCATGCTGGGCCAGGACGTGCTGCTGGCCAAGATCGGCCAGCGCCTCTTCCAGGTGGAGGGGGTGGCCAACTATGCCATTGAGGGCCCCTCCGACGACGTGTCCATCGACGAGGACGAGCTGCCGGTGCTGGGGACCCTCTCGGTGGAGGAGATGTGAGATGGGACACGCACAGCAACTGCGAGACCTGCTGGCCCCTCTGGGGGTCTACCGGTGGGAGGGGACCTTCCAGTGGGGGGAGCTGCAGAGCCAGGGGGCGACCCTGGACCAGGTGGCGGAGGAACTGGCGGACACCCAGCAGGAGATGCACCTGACCACCGCCCAGGGAGAGGGGCTGGACCGGATTTTGTCCCTCCTGGGCCGGGAGCGGGGGGAGGCGTCTGTGGAGGACCTGCGGGCCACCGCCGCTGCCCTGCTGCGGATTGGCGGAGGCAGCTTCACCCTGGCGGCCATGAACGACACCCTTCGGGGCTGCGGCCTGCCCGCCCGGGTGGAGGAGACGGGGGATCCCTTGAAGCTGAAGGTGATCTTCCCCCAGGCTGCGGGAATCCCCGCCGGGTTTGCCCAGATCCAGGCCAGGGTGGAGGACATCCTGCCCTGCCACGTACAGGTGGAGTACCAGTTCGGGGAGGCAGAGTGATGGTCACGCCCCCATCCCCCCAAAGGGGGGATGGGGGCGTGACCATGGAAAGAGACACAAGTTCTGGTGCCCAAGTCACAGACCGGCCCCCAAACTTTGTGCAATAATTTACCTGTCGAAGTCTTGACGGCAGAGGACGGCAAGACTATAATGTGGATGTTGTCCCCAAAGGGGCACAAGATGATGTGTTACCGTTTTGTAATAAGTACAAGATGTGACATCATGTGAAATCTTTTCAGCGAAGGAGAGTCGCTCTATGACCATCGTGCAGCAGATTCGGAAACGGGACGGAAGAGTGGTCCCCTTCCATGAAAATAAGATCGCGGATGCCATCAACAAGGCCTTTGCGGCCACCTATAAGCCCGGGTACGAGGAGACTGCTGCCAAGCTGGCCCATGAGGTGGCCTCTGTGCTGGAGGTGGAGGGGAAGGATTGCCCCGAGGTGGAGCACATCCAGGACATCGTGGAGCGGGTGCTGATGGACAACGGCTATGTCCAGACCGCCAAGGCCTATATCCTCTACCGCTCTGAGCGCAGCCGGGCCCGGGAGATGAACACCCGCCTCATGAAGATCTATGAGGACATCACCTTCTCCTCCGCCAAGGACAGCGACATCAAGCGGGAGAACGCCAACATCGACGGGGACACCGCCATGGGCACCATGCTCAAGTATGGCAGCGAGGGGTCCAAGCAGTTCTACCAGATGTTCGTCATGAAGCCCGAGCATGCCCGGGCCCACGCCAGCGGGGACATCCATATCCACGACATGGACTTTGCCCCCATGGGCACCACCACCTGCACCCAGATCGACCTGATCAAGCTCTTTGACGGGGGCTTTTCCACCGGCCACGGCACCCTGCGGGAGCCCAATGACATCGCTTCCTACACCGCCTTGGCCTGCATTGCCATCCAGTCCAACCAGAACGACCAGCATGGCGGGCAGTCCATCGTGAACTTCGACTACGCCATGGCCATCGGAGTGCGGAAGACCTTCAAGCGGATCTACCGCCAGAACCTGGCCCGGGCCGTGATGCTGCTGGAGGGGGAGAGCGACCCCGAGAGCGCCATCAAGGCAAACCTCCAGAAGATCGAGGCCGAGACCGGCCTGTACCCCAAACTGGAGGACTGCGAGGCCTACTTTGAGGCAGAACTCCCCTTCCTGCTGGAGCACTACAGCCAGGACGAGGCGGAGATGCGCAAGTGCCAGAAGTTTGCCCACACCCGGGCCTGTAAGGAGACCGACCGGGCCACCTACCAGGCCATGGAGGCCCTCATTCACAACCTGAACACCATGCACTCCCGGGCCGGGGCCCAGACCCCCTTCTCCTCCATCAACTACGGTATGGACACCACCCCCGAGGGGCGGATGGCCATGAAGAACGTCCTGCTGGCCACCGAGGCCGGCCTGGGCAACGGGGAGACCCCCATCTTCCCCATCCAGATCTTCCGGGTGAAGGAAGGGGTCAACTACAACCCCGGGGAGCCCAACTATGACCTCTTCCAGCTGGCCATCCGGTGCTCGGCCAAGCGGCTGTTCCCCAACTTCTCCTTTATCGACGCCCCCTTCAACCTGCAGTACTACAAGGAGGGCCACCCGGAGACCGAGATCGCCTACATGGGCTGCCGCACCCGGGTCATCGGCAATGTGGTGGACCCGGACCGGGAGATCTGCAACGGCCGGGGAAACCTCTCCTTCACCACCATCAACCTGCCCCGGTTGGGCATCAAGGCCAAGGGGGATTTGAACGCCTTCTTTGAAAGCCTGGACCATATGATTGACCTGTGCGTGGACCAGCTGCTGGAGCGGTTTGAGTTCCAGTGCCGGAAGAAAGTGAAGAACGCCCCCTTCCTCATGGGGCAAGGGGTGTGGATCGACTCGGACAAGCTGGACTGGGACGACGAGGTCCGGGAAGTCCTGAAGCACGGCACCCTGTCTGTGGGGTTCATCGGCCTGGCGGAGACGCTGAAGGTCCTCATCGGCGAGCACCACGGGGAGAGCGAGCGGGCCCGGGTGCTGGGGCTGGAGATCATCGGCCACATGCGGGCCCGGATGGACGAGGAGAGCAAGAAGCGCAACCTGAATTTCTCCCTGAGATCGGAAGAGCGTCGTGTAGGGAAAGAGTGTAGATCTCGGTGGTCGCC
>URCB01000017.1 GCA_900546255.1 uncultured Eubacteriales bacterium | reverse complement strand
GTGAGGACGGAAGCCGGGAACAGGAGGTAGAAATCTTCTACCGCTTTATCGGCAAGATTGATTGAATGACACCAATATCTTTAACTATGTGATACCGGAGAAACCCTGCCTAACATTGAGACCCTGAAACGGCTCTCCGATCTGTTTGACGTATCCCTCCACGCCCTGCTGGGGGCGCCCCGTCAATGGATTTGCCAGTGTTGCGGGATGCCCTTAGAGGAGTCTATCCTCAGCCAGGAACCGGACGGGACCCCAAATGTCGCCTATTGCCAGTGGTGCTACACCGGTGGGAAGTTCGTCTATGAAACCCAAGAGGCGTTGATCGACTTCCTGTCCCACCACCTGGCCCATCCCCAGTGGCCGCCGGAGCAGGTCCGGGCCCACCTGGCCCAGCTGCTGCCCCAGCTGGACCACTGGCGGGACAGAGGAGAGGAATAGGGGCCTTCGCAGCAAAACCTGGAAAACCCGGCGCGTCGTACACGCTACGACGCGCCGGGTTTGCTTATGACAAGGCCTGAATGGTCACATCCCCAGAAGTGGTGGAGAAGCGGTAGGTCCCCTCCCCTGTCCCGCAGACATAGCGGTCCCCCTGCTGGGTGGCCGGCAGCTGGCAGTGCCACTGGCCGCTGACGGTGTCCAAGGTGGCGGTGAAGGAGGCCTCCTCCGGCAGGGTCAGGTGGATGGGGCCGGAGGTGAGGTTCACAGACAGCGCGCCAGGGGCCTGGTCCGCCGTGAGGGTGAATCCCCCGCTGCCAGCGCTCACCGCCGCCTGGTCCACCGCCCCGGCGGTGAGGGTCACGTCACCGGAGCCCACCTCCGCGGTAAAGGCCCCCAACTGGCCGGCCTGAAGGGTGACCCCGCCGGCCCCCGTGCCGGCCTCCATGGTCTCGATGGTCTCCGCGGTAACGGAGACGGCACCGGAACCGGTGTCCACCGTACACTGGGACACCCGCCCTGCCGTGAGTGACACCGCCCCAGAGCCCGTGTCCGCCGACAGGGTCTCCAGGGGACCTGTCAGGTCTACGGTGATGTTCCCGGAGCCGGTGTCCAGTCGGGCCCCTTCCGTCACCTGGCAGGCTTGGAGGTCGATGGCGCCGCTCCCGGTGCCAAGGGTCATGGCGCCTGCGGCGATGTCGGACACCTGGACTGGGGCGGCCCCGGTGTCCACCGCCAGCTCCTCCAACGTCAAATCCTCGGGTAGGAGGACGGTGAGGTCCTTTTCCAGGTCCCCCAACTGCACCTGCCCTGCCTGGCAGTAGACCAGGGAGAGGGTGCCGTCCTCCACCCGCCAGCGGAGGGTCAGCCCTTCCTCCAGGGTGCGGTTGGCGGTCTCGGAAAAGGCCACGGCGTCCCCGTCGTGGCGGGCCACGGTGACGCTGCCGTTGTACCAGTCGATGACCACCCGCTCCACCGGCTGGGTGGTCTCCCCGCCGCCGGCGGTGTAGGATTCTGGGCGGTCATAGGTCACGGTGGTGACCTGGTTTTGGATCCCACTGCCCTGGCAGCCGGCCAGCGTGGCCAGGCACAGGGCCAGCACAAAAACGAGGCATCTCTTTCTTCCCATGCTATCCCCCTGATTCTTGGTGTAAAAACGGGGCAGCCACCCCTTCGGTGGCTGCCCCAAGCCGGTTCTGATGGAATGCCGCGCCAAAGGATCAGGCCAGGGCGGCGGTGATGATGGCCATCTTGTAGACCTCGTCGGCGTCGCAGCCGCGGGAGAGGTCGTTGATGGGGGCGTTCAGGCCCTGGAGGATGGGGCCGTAAGCGGCGAAGCCACCCAGGCGCTGGGCGATCTTATAGCCGATGTTGCCGGACTGGATCTCCGGGAAGATGAAGGTGTTGGCGTGGCCAGCCACCTTGGAGCCGGGGAACTTCTGCTGACCCACCACGGGGGAGACGGCGGCGTCGAACTGCATCTCGCCGTCGATGGCCAGCTCGGGAGCGGCGGCCTTAGCCTTCTCGCAGGCGTTCTTCACCTTGTCCACGGCCTCGCCCTTGCCGGAGCCCTTGGTGGAGTAGCTCAGGAAGGCGATCTTGGGGTCGATGCCGAAGGTGGCGGCGGTCTTGGCGCACTCCAGGGCGGTCTCCACCAGGGCGTCCTCGTCGGGGTCGATCTGGATGGCGCAGTCACCCATGCACAGGCGCTCGTCCACGCCGTCCTTCTCCCGCTGCAGAATAAAGCAGGAGCTCACGTTGTTGTTGCCGGGCTTGGTCTTGATGAGCTGCAGGGCAGGGCGGACGGTGTCGGCGGTGGAGTAGGTGGCGCCGCCCAGCAGGCAGTCGGCCTCGCCCATCTTCACCAGCATGGTGCCGAAGTAGTTGCCCTTCATAAGGTTGCTGCGGCACTCCTCGGGGGTCATCTTGCCCTTGCGCAGTTCCACCATCTTCTCCACCATGGCGTCCATGCCTTCGTAGGTGGCGGGGTTCACGATGCGGATCCCCTCAATGTCAAACCCGCCCTTGGCGGCAGCGGCCTTGACCTCGGCCTCGTCCCCTACCAGGATGGGGGTGAGGAAGCCGTCCTTCTTCAGGCGGTCGGTGGCCTCCAGGATACGGGCATCGGAGCCCTCGGTAAACACCAAGGTGCGGGGATTGGCTTTCAGGGTTTCGATCAGCTTTGCAAACATGATTCAGTTACCTCCATCATAAGCCCCAAAGGGGGCTTTTTCTTACTAAAACAACGGATTTATTCTATCACTATCTCCCCGGGGATGCAAGTCCCGCTGGGGGTTTTGTCCTCATTTCCCGGCTAGGAAGGCCCCGATGGCCTTGGCATCGCTGCGCCCTTTGTGGTACATGGTGAGAATGGCCCCCCGGTCCTTGGTGAGGGTGGACATCCCCCCAATGTCATCGGGGGCCACCAGGAGGACCTTGCCCGCCTGGGCCAAGGCGTGAGCCTGCTCCAGTTGGCGGTTGTAAGTCTCCGCCCGCAGGGCCAGAACCCGGGCGGCGTTGGGATACTTCCGCAGAAGTTTGGCCATCCGCTGGTCCTTTTTGGGGTCCCGGTAGTAGTCCTTGGGCCGGGTGAGGATGACCACCACCCGGTCACACCCCGCCTGGAAGGCCTGCTGGAAGGGGATGGGGTCGCTGAGCCCCCCGTCGTAATAGGCCTTCCCCCGCCACCGGTAGGGGCGGTTGACCACCGGCACGCAGCAGCTGGCCTTGATGGCCCCGTAATCGTCCTGGGCCATGTCGTGAAAGTCGAAGTACACCGGCTGGCCGGTGGCCACGTCCGTGGCCACGATTTTGGCCGTCTCCGGCCGGGCGGCCATGGCCTGGTAGTCCAGGGGGTACTCCCCGCCGGCGTTGGTGAGGGCGTCCCCGTAGATGTAGTCCAGGTCCAGGTAGCTCCCCCGGCGCAGCAGGTTGCGGAAACTCATATAGGCCTTGCGGAAGGAATAGTCGGCATAAAACTTCAGGTTCCGCCCCTTCTGCCCGGCCAGGAAGGAGGCCACGTTGGCGCTGCCCGCCGAGACGCCGATGAGATAGTCAAAGGCAATCCCCTCATCCAGGCAGGTGTCAAAGACCCCTGCGCCATACACGCCCCGCAGGCCGCCGCCTACGTCTACCACTCCAATCATGTATGATCACCTCTTCCTTGGGTTGCTGGGGGTTCGGCGGCCGCTTCTGGTTCCCCCAATACCGCCTGGCACAGGCGGGCCACCGCCTCTGCCACCTTCTCCTCCTCCAGGCCGGAGTAGTTCATCACCAGCACATGGGGCAGGCGGTTGGGGGCAGAGAAATAGTACTGGGAGACAAAGGAGATGCGCAGATCCAACCCCTCGGCCGCCTGGAGGATGGCCTCCTCGCTGCGGGGGGTGTCCAGGGCCATGAGGAAATGCAGGCCCGCCTGCTCCCCGCTGATCTTCACCTTCCCCGCCAGGGGGGACTGGCGAAGGGCCGCCAGGAGCTTGTCCCGCAGGGCCCGGTAGTGGTTGCGCATTCGGTTGATGTGTTTTTCAAAGTAGCCCTGGGCCAGGAACCGGGCCAGGGTCATCTGCTCCAGGCAGGAGACGGTCCCCGAATAGAACCCCAAGGTCTCATAGAACCGGGTGACCAGATGGCGGGGCAGCACCAGGTAGCTGATCCGGAAGGCCGGCGCCAGGCTCTTGGAGAAGGTGTTGATGTAGATGACCTTCTCCATCACGTCGATGCTCTGCAAGGTGGGGATGGGCCGGCCGGCCAGGCGGAACTCACAGTCGTAGTCGTCCTCGATGATGTACCGGTTCTCCCCCTTGGAGGCCCAGCTGAGCAGTTCATACCGGCGGCTCACCGGCATGACGATGCCTGTGGGGAAGTGGTGGGAGGGGGTGATGTGGAGGATCTCCGCCCCGCTCTCCTCCAGCTTTTCGGGGATGACCCCCCCTTGGTCCATGGGGATGTGGTGGATGGCCACGTCGTTCTTCTCATAGATCTTGCTCAGGCGCTGGTAGCCGGGGTCCTCCACGGCGTATCCCCGGTGCCGGCCCAGGAGCTGGATGAGCACCCCATAGAGATACTCCGTCCCCGCCCCCACCACGATCTGCTCCGGGGAGATGGTCATCCCCCGGAACTGGTAGAGATGGTCGGCAATGGCCTGACGGAGCTGGCGGATGCCCCCGGCGGAGGTGTCGGTGAGCAGGGTGGCCTCGTCCTCGGAGGCGGTCACGTCCCGCAGGAGCTTCACCCAGACGGAGAAGGGGAACATATCCCGGGCCACGGAACTGCCCACAAAGTCTGCCCAGTAGGTCCGCTGTTCCGGGGCCTTCCCCTCGCTTCGCTTTGGGGGGGCAGGGGGCGCCGGCGCCGGGACGGGGGCCTCCTGCTCCAGCTCACAGACGTAGTACCCCCGCTTGGGCAGGGTATAGAGGAACCCCTCCGCCACCAGTTGGGCATAGGCACTCTCCACGGTGATGGTGCTCACCCCCAGGTTTTTGGCAAAACTCCGTTTGGAGGGCAGCTTCTCCCCTGCCCGGAGTTTTTTCTGGAGGATATCCTGCTTGATGCATCGGTAGAGGTGTTCGTACATGCTCTCCGATGCGATATTTTCAAAGGAGTAGGTAAGCAAACCAGTCCCCTCCTTTCCTCAGGGTTGTAAGAATGGCCAATCTGGCCATGTCCGTCCCCGGGAATTGGTCAAATTCAGCACGTTCAGACCTATTATAGACGCTGGGTGCCGCCCTGTAAAGCCCGGGTTTCCCGGGAGGGTCTTCGTCATTCTACCCGATTTTTTCCCCCTGCCCCTCAAAATGTTTGGTGCGCTCTTCTCGGCGCGGCCCCGCCCGGGAAGGCGCCCGGGTTTTCTTGTGAATTTTGATGGAAAAGGCCCCATTCCCCTCCCCAAAAATTGACGGGATTTGTGGGAACCGCCTGATTTCCCTCCCTGCACCGCCTCTAAGCATTGGGCAGTCCATGGTCTTTGACGGCCCTTCCCTCCGCGCTTTCATCCTGCGGGTACTTGCAAGGTTTTTTCTTTTCGTGTATAATAAAATCCGAATAGAAACACATTTGTTCTTGCAAAGCGAACACCGGCAGACCCTCTGCCCGGGAAACTACCCCTGCTTTCTATCTCAATACATTGTAAGAAGGAGTTTGCTTATGAGTGAAGTACGCATCAAGAACTTCAAGCGAGTTCTGGTGGCAAACCGCGGAGAGATCGCCATCCGGGTGTTCCGTGCCCTGAATGAGCTGGGAATCACCTCCGTGGCCATCTACTCCAAGGAAGACAAGTACGCCATGTTCCGCACCCTGGCGGACGAGGCCTATCCCCTCAACCCCGAGAAGGGCCCCATCGATGCCTATCTGGACATCCCCACCATCATCAAGATCGCCAAGGACCACAACATTGACGCCATTCACCCCGGGTATGGCTTCCTGGCAGAGAACCCTGTCCTGGTGGAGGAGTGCGAGAAGAACGGTCTGGTCTTCATCGGCCCCACCGTGGAGAGCATGAACGCCATGGGCGACAAGATCTCCTCCAAACAGATCGCCATCGCCTCTGAGGTGCCCATCATCCCCGGCGTGGACCACGCCATGAAGACCACCGAGGAGGCCATAGAAGTGGCCCGCAAGGTGGGTTACCCCGTGATGCTGAAGGCCTCCAACGGCGGCGGCGGCCGCGGGATGCGCATCGTCAACAGCGAGGAGGAGATGGCCAAGGAGTTCAAGGAGGCCATCGACGAGTCCAAGAAGGCCTTCGGCGACGACCAGGTCTTCATCGAGAAATACCTGAAGGGCCCCAAGCACGTGGAGGTCCAGGTCCTGGCGGACAACTACGGCAATGTGGTCCACCTCTTCGACCGTGACTGCTCCGTCCAGCGCCGCCACCAGAAGGTGGTGGAGTACGCCCCCGCCTTCTCCGTGCCCCAGGAGGCCCGGCAGAAGATCTTTGACAGCGCCATCCGCCTGTGCAAGACCGTGGGTTACCGCAACGCCGGCACCTGTGAGTTCCTGGTGGACCGGGACGGCAACCCCTACTTCATTGAGATGAACCCCCGGATCCAGGTGGAGCACACCGTCACCGAGCTGGTCACCGACGTGGACATCGTCCGCTCCCAGATCCTCATCGCCGAGGGCTATCCCCTCAACTCCCCGGAGATCAACATCTCCTCCCAGGAGGCCATCCAGTGCCACGGCTATGCCATCCAGACCCGTGTCACCTCCGAGGACCCCTCCAACAACTTCATGCCCGACACCGGCAAGGTCAGCGTCTACCACTCCGGCTCCGGCAACGGCATCCGTCTGGACGGCGGCAACATCTACACCGGCGCAGAGATCCTGCCCTACTACGACTCCCTGCTGGTGAAGATCTCCGCCTTTGACCGCACCTTCAAGGGGGCAGCCGTCAAGTCCCTCCGGGCCCTGCGGGAGATGCGCATCCAGGGCATCAAGACCAACATCTCCTTCCTGATCAACGTGGTGAACAACCCCACCTTCCAGGCCGGCGAGTGCTACACCACCTTCATCGAGGAGACCCCCGAGCTCTTCGACCTGACCCAGCGGACGGACCGCGCCTCCAAGATCCTGGACTTCCTGGGGGACAAGATTGTCAACGTCTCCAAGGGCGAAAAGCCCTATTTCGAGGACCGCGTCCTGCCCAAGTACGACGAGACCGCCCTGGTCTACGGTGCCAAGGACGAGTTTAAGAAGCTGGGCGCCAAGGGCTTCACCCAGAAGATCCTGGGGGAGAAGCGGCTGTACGTCACCGACACCTCCATGCGTGACGCCCAGCAGTCCCTCATCGCCACCCGGATGCGGACCAAGGATATCGTGGGTGCCGCCAAGGCCTCCAACGTCATCTTCCAGAACGCCTTCTCCGTGGAAGCCTGGGGCGGCGCCACCTATGACACCGCCTACCGCTTCCTGAAGGAATCCCCCTGGAAGCGGCTGGAGATCCTCAGCGAGCGGATGCCCAACACCCTGATCCAGATGCTCCTCCGGGCCTCCAACGCCGTGGGCTACAGCAACTACCCCGACAACCTGGTCAAGGAGTTCATCCGCATCTCCGCCATCAAGGGCATTGACGTCTTCCGCATCTTCGACAGCCTGAACTGGATCGAGAACATGAAGATGCCCATCGAGGAAGCGCTGAAGACCGGCAAGATCGTCGAGGGCTCCCTGTGCTACACCGGCGACATCCTCAGCCCCAACGAGGTCAAGTACACCCTGGACTACTATGTGGAAAAGGCCAAGGAACTGGAATCCCTGGGCGTGCACATCCTGGCCATCAAGGACATGGCCGGCCTGCTGAAGCCCTACGCCGCCCAGAAGCTGGTGGAGACCCTCAAGTCCGAGCTCCACATCCCCATCCACCTGCACACCCACGACACCACCGGCGCCGGCGTGGCCACCGTGCTGAAGGCCGCCGAGGCCGGCGTGGACATCGCCGACCTGGCCATCGAGTCCATGAGCTCCTGCACCAGCCAGCCCTCCCTCAACGTGGTGGTGGAAGCCCTCCGGGGCACCGAGCGGGACACCGGCCTGGACTTCGAAGGCCTGGATGAGCTCAGCCGGTACTATGAGCACGTCCGCAAGGTCTACAAGGCCAACGAGAGCGGCATGGTCTCCCCCAACGCCCAGATCTACAAGTACGAGATCCCCGGCGGCCAGTACTCCAACCTCCTGGCCCAGGTCACCGAGATGGGCTCCAAGGACGAGTTCGAGAAGATCAAGGAGCTCTATCGCCAGGCCAACGACCTGCTGGGCAACCTCATCAAGGTGACCCCCACCTCCAAGGTGGTGGGCGACCTGGCCATCTTCATGCTGAAGAACGGCCTGAACAAGGACAACATCCTCACCGAGGGCGCCTCCCTGTCCTACCCCGACTCTGTCATCGACTTCTTCAAGGGCATGATCGGCCAGCCCGAGGGCGGCTTCCCCAAGGAACTGCAGAAGATCGTCCTGAAGGACATCGAGCCCATCACCGTCCGCCCCGGCACCCTGCTGCCTGACGTGGACTTTGAGGAGATCAAGCAGCACCTGCGGGAGAAGTTCAATATGGAAGGCTTCTCCGACTTCGAGATGGAGCAGAAGGCCGTCAGCTACGCCCTCTATCCCAAAGTCTATGAGGACTACTGCACCCACTTCGAGGCCTACAACGACGTCACCACCCTGGAGAGCCACGTCTACTTCTACGGCCTGCGGAAGGGGGAGGAGACCGTCCTCAAGGTCAGCGAAGGCCGCAGCATTCTCATCAAGTTCGTGGGCATGTCCGACCCCGACAAGGACGGCTACCGCACCCTCACCTTCGAGGTCAACGGCATCCTGCGGGAGCAGAAGGTCCTGGACAAGACCCTGGAGGTCCTGGAAGACCGCAAGCTGAAGGCCGACAAGAACAACCCCTGCCACCTGGGCTCCACCATCCCCGGCACCGTGGAGACCGTCCTGGTGAAGGAAGGGGACGAGGTCAAGGTCAACCAGCCCCTGATGATCGTGGAGGCCATGAAGATGGAGACCACCTTCGTCTCCAAGGTCAACGGCAAGGTGGACAAACTCTACGTTGCCCCCGGCGACCGGGTGAACACCGAGGATCTGCTGATCTCCTTCGTCCTGGACGAGGAAGAGGAGAAGTAAGTTCTCACCCACGCCCATCTACACAGGAACAAACAGCGCCCCGCCTCTTTCGAGGCGGGGCGCTTTGCGTTGGGAAAGGATTTTTGACGGGCGCAATCATGGGCTGGCCTTGGACACACGCCTGGGGAACTGCCGGCCAAGGCTGCACAGGAGGAGCGCCAGCGCGGCGATCAGCTGAACCCAGAGCAGCCCCCAGTGCAAAGCGCTGCCGCACACCAGGGCCGGGGCCATGCCCTGCCGGTGGCAGAAGAGCAGCAGGGTCCCCAGCAGCCGCAGGGAGATCCCCAGGTTGACCACGCTGAGTACCATCACCACCCGAACCAGGGGCAACCGGAACAGCAGGCCCAGCCCACCCAGAAGCAGGAGCAGCGCAGCCAAGAGCCGCAGCCACAGCAGACCCAGGTCCAGACCGCTGCCGCAAACCGCTTCCGGGCTGAAATTGTATTCGTCACAGAAGACGAAAAGATTCCAAGCCAGCCGAAGCAGGATGCCCAGCGTGAGAACGCCCAGGGCGAAAATCCCCGCGCCTCGCCAAATCGAGGGGTTCCGTTCCATGGAGAAGCCCTCCTTTCAGAGGATGTCTCATCCTACGCTGCCAAGAAAATCGTACCATGGGAACCAGGGCCTGTCCATTCCCCCTTTCCCCAAAGATCGCCGTGCTTTTTTTGCGGGGCTGCACAAGGGTTCCACCGGTCCTGCCTTTTGGCGCGGGAGCGGTTTGGGGAAAAACCATAAAACAACCCCCCGCCAGAGTAGATGGCGGGGGGTTGTCGTACTGGCATGAGTTAGCCTATCAGAAGTATCAAAGTTCCGATGGGTTAAATTACTTGCCCTCAGCGACCTCGTTGATGGACTTGGACAGGATCTCAACGGCCTTGTCGCAGTCAACACCGCGGACGATCAGAGGAGGCACCATACGGATGACGCTGGAGCCGATGGCGGTGACCAGGAAGTGGTTCTTGATGCAGTGACGCTTAACTTCCACAGCATTGATGCCCTCTTCCAGCTGCACGCCGACGAACAGGCCGCGATGACGGACCTCGACAACGTGAGGCATCTTAGCCAGCTCAGCAGCGAAGTAGTCGCCGACCTTCTTGGCGTTGGCGGGAGCGTCGATTCTCTTCATCTCGCGCAGAACGGCCAGAGAAGCAGCGCAGGTCACGGGGTGGCCAGCATAGGTGGAGCCGTGGGTGCCGGGGCCGAAAGCGGTGGCAACCTTGTCGGTGCAGGCGATGCCGCCGATGGGCATGCCGCCGCCCATAGCCTTAGCCATGGACACGCAGTCAGGCTGCACGCCATAGCTCTGATAGCTCATAAAGCTGCCGCAACGGCCCCAACCAGCCTGGACCTCGTCCAGCAGGAACAGGATGCCCTTCTCGTCGCAGAACTTACGGATGCCCTGGATGAACTCGTCGGTAGCGGGGAACACGCCGCCCTCGCCCTGAACAGGCTCGAACATGATGGCGCAGGTCTTGCCCTCGACATAAGCATCCTTGAAGGACTGCAGGTTGTTGTAGTCAGCATACACGAAGCCGGGAACCAGGTCGCCGAAGCCCTTCTGGATGGCGGAGTCGGGCTGGCCGGTAGCGGTCATGGCACCGAAGGTACGGCCGTGGAAGGAGGACTTAGCGGTGATGATGGTCCAAGCGTCGGGACCGATGTTCTCGATGCCCCACTTACGGGCGATCTTGATCATAGCCTCGTTGGCCTCAGCGCCGGAGTTCTGATAGAAGACCTTATCCATACCGGTGGCCTCGCAGATCTCCTTGGACAGGAGGACCTGAGGAACGGTGTAGGGATAGTTGAAGGTCTGCATCAGGGTAGCGCACTGCTCCTGAACGGCAGCGACAACCTTGGGGTTGCAGTTGCCCAGGGAGTTAACGGCGATACCAGCATAGAAGTCCAGGTAGGGCTGGTCGTTCTCGTCATACATATAGACGCCCTCGGCCCAGTCAGCCAGGAAGTCCATACGCTCATAGGTCTCGATCTGATACTTCTGGGCCATTGCCTTCACGTCGGCAACAGTCAGGCCAGTGTCTTTCAGTCTCATGATGAAATTCCTCCCATTCAAAAATTGAGATGTAAAAAAATAGGGATTTCCAAGCCCGCCCACAGGTGGGGCTTGGTATTCTCAACAGCCGGCTACTCAACCCGCCTGTTTTGAATCAGATGCCAGAGAACTTGTTTTTCAACGCATCCCCTGTAACTTGTGACTATAATAACACCAATTTCCCAAAAATGAAATGCACCTTTTGCACAAATTATTCCCGGCTATTTCTGGCGAAAACGCCTCCTCGGGCGCAGGATTTCATGCATTCTTGACCGCGTTTTTTCCCCTTCTTTTCGTTTCCTTGGATTTTTCCTGGTTTTTATTCCTCGGAACGAATTTTTTTGCCCTTTTCCTTCCGTTTTTTTTCGAATTTTTTACGGAAGATCCGCCCTTTTTAACTTCGTCGTTTTGCACAAGCGGCATTTTTCTACTCTTGTCGCTCTTTGTTCTTTTTTTCTCTGCAGTTTTTGGACACCCCCGGGCCTGCGCGTTGCTTTTCCCCCAGGTTCTTGTTACAATGGGGGAGATTGTAAAAAAGGAAGTGAACCATGGATGGATCTGAAACAAATTACCCACGCGGACAACGTCCGCCTCTCCGACGACGGCCGTGCCGTCCGCATCCTGGACCAGAGCCGCCTGCCCAACGAGACGGTCTACCTGGAGCTCTCCTCCCCGGAGGAACTCTACGAGGCCATCGCCTCCCTCCGGGTGCGGGGGGCCCCGGCCATCGGCATCTTTGCCGGGTATGCCCTCTACGTCCTGGCCCTCCAGAGCCGGGAGACCCAGGTGGGCCCCTTTGTGGCCGAGTGCCGGAAGCACCGGGACTATCTCAACGCCTCCCGCCCCACGGCGGTGAACCTCAAGCACATGCTGGACCGGGTGCTGGCGGTGGCCGAGTCCATGCCCTGCGCCGACGTGGCCTCCATCCAGGACGCCATGGGGCAGGCCGCCCGGGCCATCCACCAGGAGGACATCGCCATGTGCACCGCCATCTCCGAGTATGGCCTGTCCCTGGTAAAGGCGGGGGACGGCATCCTCACCCACTGCAACGCCGGCCCCCTGGCCACCTCCCGGTATGGCACCGGCCTGGGCCCCCTCTTCCTGGCCAAGGAGCGGGGCATCCCCCTCCACGCCTGGTGCGACGAGACCCGCCCCCTCCTCCAGGGGGCCCGGCTGACCACCTATGAACTCCAGCGGGCGGGGATCGACTGCACCCTCATCTGCGACAACATGGCCAGCCTGGTGATGAAGGAAGGGAAGATCAACGCCTGCTTCGTGGGCTGCGACCGGGTGGCCCGGAACGGGGACACCGCCAACAAGATCGGCACCTCCGGGGTGGCCATCCTGGCCAAGTACTACGGCATCCCCTTTTATGTCCTGGGGCCCTCCTCCACCATCGACTTCACCTGCCCCGACGGGGCCCACATCCCCATCGAGGAGCGGGCCGGGGCGGAGATCAAGGAGATGTTCTTTGAAAAGCCCTCTGCCCTGCCAGAGGTGAAGTGCTACAACCCCGCCTTCGACGTCACCGACCACAGCCTCATCACCGCCATCGTCACGGAGAAGGGGATCTGCTACCCGCCTTTTGACGAGAGTTTCGCGAAGGTGTTTGGGAAGGGGGGCGCCCGATGACCGCCTATCCCACCGACACCCAGGCCAAGGCGGACATCCTGGCCGCCGGGCGGAAGATCTACCAGCGGGGGCTGGTGGCCGCCAACGACGGCAACCTCTCCGTCCGGGTGGGGGAGAATGCCCTCTGGGTCACCCCCACCGGGGTGTGCAAGGGGGACATGACCGAGGACATGCTGGTAAAGATGACCCTGGACGGCACCGTCCTGGAAGGCACCCGCAAACCCTCCTCGGAGACCAAGATGCACCTGCGGATCTATCAGGAGAACCCCACCGTCCGGGCCGTGGTCCACGCCCATCCCCCGGTGGCCACCACCTTTGCCGCCGCCGGCATCCCCCTGGACAAGCCGGTGCTCCAGGAGGCGGTGGTCCAACTGGGCACCGTGCCGGTGGCCCCCTTTGCCCTCCCCGGCTCCCAGGGGGTGGCAGACAGCGTGGCCCCCTTCTGCCGGGACTACCGGGCCCTGCTGCTGGAATACCACGGCGCCGTCACCTGGGGCACCAGCATGGAGCAGGCCCACTACCGGTTGGAGTGCCTGGAACAGGTGGCCACCGTCACCCTGCACCTGCACACCTTGGGGTGTCACCGGGTCATCCCCCCTGACGTGGTGGCGGAACTGGAGGGGCTCCGCCCGGCGTGGGGGATTCTATAAGATAAGACCCGCCCCTGCCTCTTTTTGGCAGGGGAGGAAAAACGAATTTTTTATGAATTTACGCAAAAGATGATAGACATGGGATACAATCTATAGTAATATTATAGGTGAAAATGACGATTCCTTCGGCACAGATCCCTTTCGTCGGAAGAAGGCCCTCCTTCGGAAAGTTCCTGTCGAATATTTATTTGATCTGCACATCTGCCAAGGCAAAATGTCATTGACATTTCATTGTTTTTGAAATACCATATCTTCGAGCTCAAGAAAGGATTTTAGCCATGGCTGGACGTAAACGTACAAAAACCAGCGGGACTCCCGCAAGCATTCGCGAAGCGCTGAAGAAGGCCACCACCGAAATGTTGGTGCTCTATGTTCTGCGCCGCAAATCCATGTACACCTATGAAATGATGCAGGAGATTGACCGGATGAGCGAAGGGAAAATCACCTTCAACACCCTCTATCAGGCCATCTACCGCCTGCAGAGTTTCCACTATATTGAGGAAGAGGGGAAGGTGGTATCGGAAGACAATCGGATTCGGATCTACTTCGCCATCAACGAGGCCGGGGAGGATTACCTCCAGAAGCTGATCGCGGAATACCGCAGCTTCACCGCCGCCGTAGACCAGATTCTGAGCCAAGACGAAGTCAAGCAAGTGGAGGAGTGTTCCTAAGATGCTGGCAGTGCCGCTGACCGATTACTACGAAGAGGTCCGTCGCTATTTGACTTGTCCGGAGGAGGTCAAGGACGATCTCATCTACGACGTCAACCGAAAAGTGATGGACCTAAACGCAGATCGGCCTGACTTGGACTACAATGGTATCCTTGAATTCCTAGGGGATCCCGAAGACTTGGCCAACTCCTTGATGGAACAGATGTCTGATGAAGTGATCCAAAAGTACGAGAAAAAGAAGAAGCGTATTCGCACGGGTATTATTGCTTGTGCGGTTGTTTTAATTGCTGCGTTATCTACTTTTTCTATTTGCGTTTCCCACCTTCAGAATGATAGTTATATTCGAGAAGACTCTGTTATCTTTATTGAAGATGAAAACGCTGTTCCAAGTGTTGAAGACGCTATCCGTTATGTTGAATAGATAGCTCGTTTATTTGAAGAGGAGATTGCCCAACAATGAGCGTTGTTAAAAAGTCATTTGTTTCTATTCTGGCACTCGTGCTGCTTATCTGCGTAATCCCGTTCCCTCAAGCTCAGGCTGCAAGCGCACCCGAGAGTACCACATATGTTGAGGATTTAGGGAATGGTATTATAGCAGAAACTACCGTTACCGTTGAGCCAGGCTTTGCTCGAAACTATTCTACAAGTGCCACAATTGCTAGTAAATTCACTAACAAAGGTACATGGATTGGGACCGTTTCTTTCAAAGCGTACTTCACTTATAACCACATCACCGCTGGTGTAACTGGTACTGAGTATGCAAAGAACATTGCAAGTGGCTGGAGTTATACTAACCATAAAATTACCACAACTACTGTATCTAGTAGTAACGGCGGTACTGCAACCCTGACTGCTAACCTGAAAAACTTCCCCCTGAACGTCGCAGTACGTCTTTCTTTACATTGCGACCCTGATGGGAATGTCACTAGAGTATAACAATTTTAAAAGTATTTACTAGACCGCAACGAGTATGGCTCCGTTGCGGTTTAGTTTTATTCTTCACCTCAATAAACATTGATGCACCTTGACCGGGAATTTCCCTTGTCGTTCAGTACATAAACAAAGCAAAAGACCTGAAATCTCACGATTTCAGGTCTTTTGGTGGAGATAAGCGGGATCGAACCGCTGACCTCTTGAATGCCATTCAAGCGCTCTCCCAGCTGAGCTATACCCCCGTATCCGGTTGTCCGCCTCTCGCTCGAGGCAAGATTTATAATATCAGACCGAGGGTGTTTTGTCAAGGATTTTTTTGAAGTTTTTTGAAAAACTTTTTTCGTCAGCGCGTCATGGTGTCGAAGGCGTTCTCCACGCTGCGGGCCGCCCGGTTAATGCCCCGGCGAATCTGCTTCTCCCGGGTCTTCATGCGGATCCCCAGGCAGGTGCCCGCCGCCATTCCCACGGCCAGGCCCAGGCAGAAGTGGCTTCTGGTGCACATGGACATGTCTCCTTTCCGTGAATTTGTCTGAGGCAGACGCTCTTAGTCTGCCCCTCTTTGACGGAAAATTCGTTGCTAAAATCTGTGAGTTCCATTATAATAAGGTGTTACTCTTGATGATTTTCGACACGGGAGGCGAAGGCATGACCACACTTTATCTCATCCGACACGCCGAGGCGGAGGGCAACCTCTACCGCCGCATCCACGGCCAATACGACAGCCTCATCACCGACAACGGGTACCGGCAGATCCAGGCGCTGGAGCAGCGCTTCGCCGACACCCCCATAGACGCGGTCTACTCCAGCGACCTGTTCCGCACCATGACCACCGCCCGGGCCATCTATGTGCCCAAGGGCCTGCCCCTCCAAACCCGGGCCGACCTGCGAGAGATGGGCATGGGCGAGTGGGAGGACCGCACCTGGGCCGGCATCGACCGGACCGACCACCAGCAGATGGCCCTCTTCTCCGCCGGCTCCCCGGACTTCCACCCCCCTGGGGGGGAGACTTTCCCCGAAATCCGCCGCCGGGGCACCGCGGCCATTCTGGACATCGCCGCCAAGCATCCCAACCAGACGGTAGCGGTCTTTTCCCACGGCACCCTGATCCGCAACACCCTGGCCGCCTTCCTGGGGTACGGCTACACCTCTGAGGAGATGCACAAAATGGGCCACAGCGACAACACCGCCGTGACCCTGCTGGAGATCACAGACGGCAAGGTAAACATCGTCTACATGAACGACAACTCCCACCTCTCCCCGGCCATCTCCACCCTGGCCCAGCAGCACTGGTGGAAGAAGAACGACCAGAAGGCCGACGTCAACCTCTGGTTTGCCCCCTTCGACCTCACCCAGGAAGCCGACCGCGCCTTCTACCAAACCTGCCGGGAGGAGGCCTGGCAAACCCTCTACGGCCGCCTGGACCGGTACGACGGCGCCGGTTTCCTGGAGGAGGCCTATCAGAACTGGCAGGCCGACCCCAAGAGCCTGACCCTGGCCATGGCAGGCCGCCACCGGGCCGGGCTCCTCCAGCTGGACCCCCGGCGAGGGGACCGGGAGAAAAAGGGGTACATCTCCTTCCTCTACCTCACCCCCGAGCAGCGGCACAACGGGGTGGGGGTGCAGCTCATCGGCAAGGCCGTGAGCCTCTACCGTCCCCTGGGCCGGGAGGACCTCCAGCTGTCCTGCTCCGAAGCCAACCAGCCCGCTCTGTCCTTCTATGAGAAGTACGGCTTCCGCCGCACCGGCAGCGCCGCCGGGGCCTACGGCACCCTGTACGAACTGGAAAAGCCCATCGGCTACCACAACCAGGCCGTGCCGGTGTGAGGGCTGCCATGGAACGGGATTTTCTGCCCATCTCCCGGGAGGACCTCCTCCAGCGGGGATGGTACTACTATGACTTTCTCCTCATCACCGGGGACGCCTACGTGGACCACCCCTCCTTCGGCACCGCCATCATCAGCCGGGTGCTGGAGGCAGAGGGCTACCGGGTGGCCATCCTCCCCCAGCCCGACTGGCGGGACCCTGCGGCCTTCACCGCCCTGGGCCGGCCCCGGTACGGGGTCTTCGTCAACGGGGGCAACATCGACTCCATGGTGGCCCACTACACCGCCGCCAAGAAGCGCCGCCACGACGACGCCTACTCCCCCGGGAACCGGGCGGGCCTCCGGCCGGACCGGGCCACCATCGTCTACGCCAACCGGGTGCGGGAGGTCTTTGGGGACATTCCCCTGGTCATTGGCGGGCTGGAGGCCTCCCTCCGCCGGTTCGCCCACTACGACTACTGGGAGGACAAGGTCCGCCGGTCCATCCTCCTAGACGCCCAGGCCGACCTGCTCTCCTACGGCATGGGGGAGCGGGCCACCCGGGAGATTGCCGCCGCCCTGGCCGCCGGCACCCCAGTGGAGGAACTCACCGGGATCAAGGGCACCTGCTTCCTGGCCAAGGACCCCGCCGCCTGCCGGTTCCCGGCGGTGACGGTGGCCTCCTTCGAGGAGGTGAGCCGGAGCAAGCGGGCCTATGCCCAAGCCAACCTGGTGGAGTACGACGAGCACGACCCCATCCGGGGCAAGGCGGTGATCCAGCCCCACGGGAACCGGTACCTCATCTGCAATCCCCCCGCCATGCCCCTGAACACCCAGGAGCTAGACGAGGTGGCGGAACTGCCCTACATGCGGGAGCCCCACCCGGTGTACGACAGCATGGGGGGCGTGCCCGCCATCGAGGAGGTGCGGTTCTCCGTCATCCACAACCGGGGGTGCTTCGGGGCCTGTAAGTTCTGCTCCCTGGCCTTTCACCAGGGGCGGATGGTCACCTCCCGCAGCCATGAGAGCCTCCTCCGGGAGGTCACTGCCCTCACCCAGCACCCAGGGTTCAAGGGGTACATCCACGACGTGGGGGGACCCACCGCCAACTTCCGGCGCCCCTCCTGCAAAAAGCAGCTGAAACACGGCCTGTGCAAGCACCGGGACTGCCTGGCCCCCACCCCCTGCCCCAACCTGGACGCCGACCACAGCGACTACCTGGCCCTGCTGCGGAAGCTCCGGGCCATCCCGGGGGTGAAGAAGGTGTTCATCCGCTCGGGCATCCGGTTTGACTACCTGCTCAAGGACCCCAAGGGGGAGTTCTTCGCCGACCTGGTGAAGTACCACATCAGCGGCCAGCTGAAGGTGGCCCCGGAGCACTGCGTGGGCCATGTGCTGGACGCCATGGGCAAGCCCCACATCGGGGCCTATGAGAAGTTCCGGGACAAGTACCAGCGGCTGAACCAAAAGTACGGCAAGAAGCAGTTCCTGGTGCCCTACCTCATGTCCTCCCACCCCGGGTCTACGTTGCAGGACGCCGTCGCCATGGCCCAGTGGATCAACCAGACCGGCCGGCAGCCGGAGCAGGTCCAGGACTTCTACCCCACCCCGGGGACCCTGTCCACCTGCATGTACTACACCGGCCTGGACCCCCGGACCTTGGAGCCGGTGTACATCCCCAAGTCCGCCCACGAGAAGGCCATGCAGCGGGCCCTGCTCCAGTGGAAGCGGCCGGACAAGCGCCCCCTGGTGGAGGAGGCCCTCCACCGAACCGGCCGCACCGACCTCATCGGCTACGGCCCCCAGTGCCTGCTCCGGCCGGAGCGACCCCACCGCGAGGGGCACTCCGCCCCCGCCAAGGCCCCCCAGCGGGCCGGCAAATCCCACGCCAAGGGAGCCCCCTCCTCCCCCCGGAACCGGCAGAAACCCTCCGGCCGGCCGGGGAAGAAGCGGAGATAGTTCCTACTACGCCAGCGCCCCCAGATGCCATTGGCACCTGGGGGCGCATGTTTATGGGTCCTGCTTTTCTCGGGCGCGGGGATAGGGGGTGGGTTCATCGGTGAGGCCCAGCAGGTAGTCGGTGCTGGTGCCGTAAAACGCCGCCAGCTGGACCAGCACCCGGGTGGGGATGTCCCGCTTGCCGATTTCATAGTGGGAATAGCATACCTGGGTGCAGTGGAGGACCTCCGCCAGGTCCTTCTGCCGCAGGTCCCGGTCCTCCCGCAGGTCGCGGATTCTTCGATACATTCTGTGCGCCTCCCTTGGCTGTCGGTCTCACAGAAAGTATAGATATAACATTTTGTTATCTTGCATTTTAAAATAAATTGTTATATAATGGCGCCAGCCTCATATTACGAGAGAGGAGAGAGGCGCCAATGAAACGACACATCGCCTGGGGAATCGCCACCGTATGGATGCTCACCGCCCTGGCTGGCTGTGGCTGCCAGCATCAGTGGGAGGAAGCCACCTGCACAACCCCCAAAACCTGTACCCAATGCGGAGAGACCGAGGGCGAAGCCTTAGGACACACCTGGACCGATGCCACCTGTACCGAGCCCTCCACCTGCACCCGCTGCGGAGAGACCACCGGGACGGCCCTGGGACACGACGTCGCCCAGTGGACCGAGGAAACCCCTTCCACCTGCTCCGAACCTGGCACAGAAACCGGTTTTTGCACCCGCTGCCAGCAGGATGTGACCCAGGAGCTGCCCCTGGCCGAGCACACCCCCGGAGACTGGACCGTCAAAACCCCCGCCACGGAGGACTCTCCCGGCACCCGGGTACAGACTTGCACCGTCTGCGGCGCAACCGTGAACACAGAGCAATTCACCCTGAGCCCGGAAGAGGTCAAACAGCAGTACATGGACTCCTGCCAGACCTACTCCTATGAGGAGATCGCCCGGAACCCCGACACCTACTTTGGGGAACACGCCAAGTTCAAGGGGGAGGTCATCCAAGTGATGCCAGAGGGGGACAGCTACACCCTTCGGGTGAACATCACCCAGGGCTCCTACTTCTGGAGTGACCCCATTCTGGTGACCTACACCAAGCAGGACAGCAGTGAGGCCAACATCCTGGAGGATGACATCGTCATGATGTACGGCACCTTGGCAGGGGACTACACCTATGAGACCGTCATGGGCAACGAGCTCACCGTTCCCTTCCTCATGGCGGAGTACATCGACATCCAATAAACGCAGCCACAGAGAACGGCCATCCTCCTTGGAGGATGGCCGTTCCTATCGGGCGTACCCGTCACGGTTTGCAGGTTCCGCAGGGCTGGTACCCCTGGGCCAGGAGGAGCTCCCGGTTGGCGGTGGTCTCCTGGCGGTTGGCCGGGGCGATGCGGGCTGCACCGGCGCAGTCTGGGTTGTGGAAGCGCAGGGAACTGGTGTTGAGGATATAGGTGATCTCCCCGTCGGAGGAGGTGTTCTCCCCCTCGGCCCAGGAGTCCCCGGTGGCGTAGTCGATGGTCACCCCCGGCTGGGCATTGAAGCACAGCACATGGAAGCAGACCCCTGCCCCGTTGTCCTCCACGCTCCAGGCCTCCATCTCCACCCCCCAGGGGACCAGATCGGCGCCCTCGTAGACGGGGGTCACCCGGTAGAGGACGTGGTTGCCGGTGGACTCGATGTAGTCGGCCACCTGGTTTTCAAAGGGGAGCATCCCCTGGGTGTTCAGGTACCGGGTGCCGGTGATGAGGTTGCGCTGGTTGGCGTTCTCCCCCGCCAGCTGGAAGCCGATGAGGTGGCAGCGGTTGTAGAGGTACTCCCCGTCCACCCAGTCATAGCGGACGGTGTGCCAGCCGGCGGGCTTCACCTGGCCGATCTCCCCCCGCTCCTGGGTGGGCATGAGCTCGGGGCTGAGGTTGGCATACGCCACCCCGCACCGGCCCAGGGCATCCAGGGGGGTGTAGTCCTCAAAGGACTGGGTGTCCCCCTTCTCCTGGTCGGTGAAGGCGGGCTGGTTGCCGTCCAGCACCACCCAGGGGTTGTCCCCCTGGAAGTCGGAGATGCTCACCGACCCCAGGTCCACCTCCGGCTGGAACAGCCCGGCGCAGCCGGCCAAGGCCAGGCTGGCCGTCAGCAGCAAAGCCAGCAGCAGGGCTTGCAGGCGTTGTTTCATGGTAGGCTCCTTTCTTTTCCGCCACGGCCCCGCCCCGTCCCAAAGGGAAGGCCAGGCACCGGGAAGCCCCGGTACCTGGCCGTCATCAACGCTTGGGGAAGGGCGGTCGCGGTCAATCCTTGGACCACTTGACCCCCTGGGGGGTGTCCATGAGGGTGATGCCCATGGCCTTCAGCTCGTCCCGGATGCGGTCGGCTTCGGCGAAGTTCTTGGCCTTCCGGGCAGCCTGGCGGGCCTGGATCATGGCCTCTACGGTCTCGTCCAGGCTCTCCTCCTTCTTGTTGTAGAGCAGGCCCAGCACGTCGGTGAACTCGTGGAGCATATCCAGGCAGGCCTGGGCCAGGGCCTTGGTGGGGGCCTTCTCCACGGCGATGTTGATGGCCCGGACCAGTTCGAAGATGACGCTGATGGCATCGGCGGTGTTCAGGTCGTCGTCCATGGCGGCATCGAACTTTTCCCGGTAGGTGTCGAAGGTGTCGGTGAAGGCCTTCTCCTCGGGGGTCATAGCCCCGTCGGCCCCGTTTTTCACCAGGAACTCCAGGTTGCTCTCGGCGGTGTACAGCCGCTCCAGGGAGTTCTGGGCCATGATGAGGGAGTCCCGGGAGTAGTTCAGGGGGGAGCGGTACTGGGCGGAGAGCATGAAGAAGCGCACTGCCTCGTACCCGTAGGCCTCGGCGGCCTCCCGGACGGTGAAGAAGTTGCCCAAGGACTTGGACATCTTCTGGTTGTTGATGTTGAGGAAGCCGTTGTGGAGCCAATAGTTGACGAACTTGCAGCCGTTGGCGGCCTCGGACTGGGCGATCTCGTTCTCGTGGTGGGGGAACTGCAGGTCCTCGCCGCCGCAGTGGATGTCGATGGTCTTGCCCAGGTAGCGGTTGGACATGGCGGAGCACTCAATGTGCCAGCCGGGCCGGCCCTGGCCCCAGGGGGAGTCCCAATAGGGCTCACCGGGCTTGGCGGCCTTCCAGAGGGCGAAGTCCAGGGGGTCCTCCTTCACGTCGTTGACGTCGATCCGAGCCCCGGCCTGGAGGTCCTCAATGGGCTGGTGGGAGAGTTTGCCGTAGTCGGCAAACTTCTTCGTGCGGTAGTACACATCCCCGTTCACCGCGTAGGCATAGCCCTTGTCGATGAGGGTCTGGACCAGGTCGATGATCTGGGCGATGTTCTCCGTGGCCTTGGGGTGGATGGTGGCATCCCGCACCCCCAGGCCGTGGGCGTCCTTGAAGTACTCCTCGATGTACTTCTCGGAAATGGCCTGGGAGGTGGTACCCTCCTCGTTGGCCCGGTTGATGATCTTGTCGTCCACGTCGGTGAAGTTCTGCACGAAGGTCACCTGGTACCCCCGGTACTCCAGGTACCGGCGCAGCACGTCGAAGAGGATCATGGGCCGGGCATTGCCCACGTGGATGTAGTTGTAGACCGTGGGGCCGCAGCAGTACATCTTCACCTCTCCCGGGGTGATGGGGACGAACTCCTCCTTTTGGCGGGTCATGGTGTTAAACAGCTTCATGTTGGCTCTCCTTCCTCGGTTGCGTTTCTTCTGTTGGGGTTGCGTCGCTCTGTTCGGCGGCGTCCTGGTGATGCTTTTTATCCAAGTAATTCTCCAGCCAAGCCAGGCGGGAGTTGATGGCTTCCAGTTCCTTCTGCACGGGGTCGGTGACGCTCACCTGGTCCACGTTGCCGACGAAGTTGGTCTTTTCCCCGGCGATGCGCACCACCCGGGCGGGGACGCCCACGGCGGTGGCGTTTTCCGGGATCTCCTTCAGCACCACGGCGTTGGCGGCGATCCGGGCCCCGTCCCCCACCTTGAAGGGCCCCAGCACCTTGGCCCCGGTGGAGACCAGCACGTTGTTGCCGATGGTGGGGTGGCGCTTGCCCTGGTCCTTCCCGGTGCCCCCTAGGGTGACGCCGTGGTAGAGCAGGCAGTCGTCCCCGATCTCTGCGGTCTCGCCGATGACGATGCCCATGCCGTGGTCGATGACCAGGCGGCGGCCAATCTTGGCGCCGGGGTGGATCTCAATCCCCGTCCAGAACCGGCTCCACTGGGAGATGGTCCGGGCCAAAAACTTTAGATTGTGGCAGTAACAGAAGTGAGCCGCCTGATGGTACATGGTGGCATGGACGCCGGGGTAGAGGAGGAGGACCTCCAACTTGCTCCGGGCCGCCGGGTCACGGGCCTGGTAGGCCGCTAAAGTCTCTTTCAAATGAAACATCGGTTCCGGTCACCTCACAAAAATTCAGAAAAAATACCGCCCCATGCTATGCCCGCCCCGCCCCAAAGGGACCAGGGCCAGGCAGCAAAAAACGCCTCTCGACCCGCCAGGGGGTCAAGAGGCGATAGGGCTACCGCGGTTCCACTCTTGTTTCTCACTCGAAGGGCTGGTAACGGGGCCAAACCGGGGGGCATCTGCATCCCCCTCGCTCCCGGGCGCACGTTCCCCTGCCTTCCCGCAGGGCGGCTTGCAGTCGGTGGCCGCCCCTCTCTGTCCGGTTCTGGCAGGGTACTCTTCCCGTTCCTCACGAGATGAACTTTTCGCACCAGTATCTTACCACGGCCCGGGTACCCTGTCAAGAGAAAGGCCCGGTTTCCCCCCGTTCTGGGGTTATGCAGAGACGGGGAGGTTCAACAGCTTCCCCAGGTCCTGTTGGAGGCGGTTTCCGTTTTGGATGCGGTATTTCCACCCGTCGGCCCCATAGCTGTAGCACTCCTCCCCCAGCACCAGCTGTTTCGTCTCTCCGTTCACGTCCAGGACCATGGTGAAGCGGCCGGCATCCTCTTCCTGGCCATCGGCCTTTTCCAGGGTGCGCTGTTCCTGGTACCGGCTCAGGCAGGCCAGCACCGCCGCCTGGTCATAGTCCGTCAGGGTCGTAGGGGGGGCCAGCGTCCCGTCCTCCTGGCCGTACTGGGGCTGGTACTGCAGCCCCTGAATGGAGGTCTCCGCCACATTCTGCACCACGGGGTGGGGCAGAAAGAATATTGCGCCCACAATCCCCACACACAGGGCCAGCAGAAGCAGCCAGCGCCACCCCCGCCTGTTTTCCAATGGTTTCTTCATGGGTATCTCCTTCCAGTGGGTTGGTCTCTGTCCCCGGCGGGTCAGGGTGCCGCGCCTGGGACAGGGCACGCCGGCAGGCCCAGGATGTCCCACAGGGCCTGCCCAGCCAGAAGGGGCCCGTCCAGCCCATCTCGTCCCGGGGACATCCATTCTCCTTGCCCAGAGAGAGAATTTTTCCGCCGGCGTTTCGGGCAAGACAGTTTCCTTGACAAACAGTGTACCATAGGAACCCCCTGAAGGCAAGGCAAAGGTGCGGAATCTGGAATTCCGCACCTTTCCTTGGGTGGTTGGTTATGGGCGCAGAGAGAAGCCGTCCGCCAGAATCTGTTGCTGGTCCGCTGGGACCGGGCCGGCCTGGAAATAGAGGTCATAGAACTGGTCCCCCTGGGGGAAGAGGTAGTGCATGGTCTCCTCCTCCGGGGTGACGTCCGGGGTGTCGGGGGAGCAGGAGATCTCCAGATAGGTCCCATCCTCCGAAACCGTCATCATGTAGGCCAACCTCTCCTCCGGGGACAGCTGCCGCATCAGTTCTTTGCCGCTGTCCCGGCTGTCCTCGCTGGCAGCCCCCACGGTGTCCAGGAAGCCCGCGGCGTCTGGATAGGGCACCACCTGCACGCCCCCCACTGCCTGGCCATCCAGGGAGAGGGTCACCCCTCCGTCCTCTCCCTCCTGGGCGGCGAAGCCCTGGGGCAGGAGGAGGGTGTAGGCGTCGGTCTTGTACCAGCTTTGGAGGGGAGCCTCCCCCGGATCCGCCGGAGGGTCGGTACTGCTGCAGGCGCAGAGGGACAGCAGCGAGGCGGACAGAACCGCAGCCATGGTAAGCATCTTTTTCATGGGAATTGCTTCCTTTCTTGTTGGATTCCTCTCCATGGGCCACATAGAAGAGAGGGGATGTGTGACGCAGGGGGAGCACCATGTTTGGCGCAGTCCCTTTCATAGGAAACCACCGCCCCCTTTCGTCTCTACCCTCTATAACGAAATGGGGCGGTGGTTTTGGACACCGAATGTGAAATTTTTTCAGGAAAAGTAGGATTCCACCGGCGCGGCGCTCTCTGCCAGGGCGATGAGCTCCGCCTCCTCCAGGGGGGCCGCCACCTCCAGCAGGGCACCGGTGGTGTTGTCGACCCAGAGGATCACGCTGGGGCCCTCCGGCTCTGTAGGCAGGGAAAGCGCCGCCGGGTTGCCGTGGATCTGAAGGGGCTTCCGCTCCACTGGATCCTCCATGGCGAAGGTCATGTCCTTCCAACGGTCGGTCCCATAGGCGTAGGTGAAGTAGATCTCTTCCCCGGCTGCGTTGACGTAGTGCTCTCGGACATATCCGCCCTCTTCATCTTGGAAGGTATCGCCCCACACGTCCTTGTCCAGTTGGTATCCCTCCGGTACGGTGATCTGATAGGGCGTCAGGACACGGTTCTGGACGGCGTCCCCTTGGTAGCGATACCACAGGTCCCCTTCCATCCACTGCCGGACCCACCCAAAGACCGCCTCCCGGGCCTGGGCGTTGGTCCCCAAAACCACGCCCCCCAGACACACCACCGCCAGGAGGATCCCCGCCACCCGGTGGAGGATCCAGTGGGGCGGCCGGGCCTTGCCATCCACCCGGCGGGCCAGGCGGTCCAGCTTCCGCCGGTAGGCCGGGGAGAAGGTGTGCGCCGCCGGGCTTTCCGGCAGGCTGTCCAGGAGGGCCTCCTGGGCCCTCTGGGCGGCTTGGCGCAGCGATTCCTCCGGGATCATAGCAGTCCCTCCTCTCGGCACAGGATCTCCAGCCGCTGCTTCGCCCGCTGGCCCAGCTTGTAGCCGGCCTCCTTGGAGAGGCCCAAGATCTCCGCCGTCTCCTCCGCCGTGTACCCCTGGGCATAGTGCAGCTGGATCCACGCCCGGTACCGGGCGGGCAGGCGGAGAATGCACCGGGTGAGAGCATCCTCTCCCCGGTCCGGGACGGAGAGCCCCGGCAGGTCCTCCAGGGGGACCTGCTGGACTTGGCGGGCGTTCTTCCGGGCGATGTCAATGGCTTTGTTTTCAGTTACTATAACGACGAAGGCCTTGGTTTTTGGACTGTCCACCGCAAAAATCTTGGAGAAATTTTTCGCGATGGCCAGAAAGGCCTCCTGGACCGCGTCCTCCGCGTCCTGCTGGTTGGGCAAAATCTGCCGGGCCACGTGGAACATGAGCCGCTCATACCGGGCCGCCAGGGCTCGAAACTTGCTCTGCTCCTCCGGGCCCTCCACCATGGCCAGGGCCAGGGCTAGCACAGCGCCACCGCCTTTCTCTCACATGGTGCCCTTGGCCAGCACGTCCTTGTTCTTCACGAAATACTCGATGCCGGAGTAGATGGTGGTCACCAGGATCACCGCCACGCACACCAGGCGCAGGGTGGCGTTGGGGAAGATCAGCATGAGGATGATGCCCACCATAGTGCAGGCGGTTTTCACCTTGCCGGACTTGGCCGCGGCGATGACCCGGCCCTGCTCCACCGCCACCAGCCGCAGGCCGGTGACCGCCAGCTCCCGGGCGATGACCACGAAGAAGGCCCAGGCGGGCATCCAGGCCACCTCCACGAACCAGGCCATGGCGGACATCACCAGGAGTTTATCCGCCAGGGGGTCCATGAACTTGCCAAAGTCGGTAATCTGATGGTAGTGCCGGGCCACGTAACCGTCGATGAAGTCGGTGACGCTGGCCAGGATGAACACCGCCAGGGCTGCCCACAGGTGGCCGGTAAAGTCCACATAGAGCAGCACCAGGAAGATGGGGATCATCACCACCCGGCACAGGGTAAGTTTGTTGGCTGTGGTCATGGTTCGTCGTCCTCCTCATACAGAATGCCGATGAGTTCCCCATCGTAATTGCTGGTAATCTTCACTTGGTAGAAGGCCCCGGGGCGCACGCCCCCTTCCTCCCCTTCGAAGTGGACCAGGCCGTCGATGCCCGGGGAGTCGGCGTAGCTGCGGCCGTAGTAGAGTTCGGTCTCGTCGTCGTACCCCTCGCAGAGGACCTCCACCACCTGGCCCATCATGGACTCGCACCAGTCGTCCACCACGGCCAGCTGGAGCTCGGTGATGAGCTCCACCCGGCGGCGCTTCACGTCCTCGTCCACCTGGTCGGGGTAGGTGGCTGCGGCGCTCCCCTCCTCCGGGGAGAAGGGGAAGACCCCCGCCCGTTGGATGCGGAATTCCCGGAGGAAGGTGCACAGCTCCTCAAAGTCCTCCTCCGTCTCCCCGGGGAAGCCGGCGATAAGGCTGGTGCGGAGGACCAGGCCGGGGATCCGCTCCCGGAGCTTCCGGAAGAGGGCCCGGATCTCCTCCCCCGTCCCCCGGCGGTGCATGGACTTGAGGAGGTGGTCGCTGATGTGCTGGATGGGGATGTCCAGGTACTTTACGATCTTCGGCTCGTTGGCGATGACGTCAATGAGCTCGTCGGTGATCTCGTCGGGGTAGAGGTAGTGGAGGCGGACCCAGTGGATCCCCTCGATGGCGCAGAGCTTGGGCAGGAGTTTGGCCAGGGTACGCGCCCCGTAGAGGTCCAGGCCGTAGCGGGTGATGTCCTGGGCCACCACAATGAGCTCCTGCATCCCCGCCTGGGCCAGGTCCTGGGCCTCGGCCAGGATGGCCTCCTCCGGCCGGCTGCGGAACTTTCCCCGGATGAAGGGGATGATGCAGTAGGCGCAGCGGTTGTCGCACCCCTCGGCGATGCGCAGCCAGGCCCAGTAGTCGGAGGTGCACACCACCCGGTCGGTCTCCGGCACGGGGGCGTCGATGTCTCCGAAGTGGGCGGGGTGCTGGTCCTCCAGGGCCTGGGCGATGACTTGGGCGATGTCCTCGTACCCACTGACCCCCACAAAGCCGTCGGCCTGGGGACAGCGGGCCTGGATCTCGTCCTTCCACCACTGGGCCATGCAGCCGGTGACCAGGATCTTTTGCAGCTTGCCCTGGGCCTTGGCCTGGGCCAGGGCGTCGATCTCCGCCAAAGCCTCCTCCCGGGCCTCTTGGAGGAAGCCGCAGGTGTTCACCACCGCCACGTCACAGTCCTCGGCCCCCAGGGCCACCTCGTAACCGGCCTCGTATGTCTTCCAGATCATCTGCTCGCAGTTGACCTGGTTCTTGGCGCAGCCAAGGGAAATGAATCCTACTTTCATGGTTGTCTCCTCTCCCGTCACCAGGGGTCTGTCCCGTTGAGAAACCGGGTCACCGCCTGGGACACGGTATGCCAGGAAAAGCCCCGGCGCACCAGGGCGTCTGAGGCTTTCTTGATCTGGGCAGGGTCCTCCGGGTCCTGGATCTTCCGGGACAGAAAGTCCGATATCCAGGTCTCCGGCGGTTCCACCGCCGCCAGGGCCTCCTCCCAATCCTCCCGGGGGACTTGGCGGCGGTAGAATTCGTCTTTGATTTTATAGGGGCCGTAGCCCTTGGCGGTGTAATGCCGGGCCAGGGCCTTGGCGTACGCGCTGTCGTCCAGCAGGCCGATGTCCTGGGCCCAGGCCACCACCTGGGCGGCCTGCTCCTCCGTGGCTCCTTTGGCGGTGAGCTTTTCCGCCAGCTGGCCGGAGGAGAGCATCCGGGCGGTGAGCAGCCGCCCCGCCTTCTCCCGCCAGGCCGCCAGAGCGGCAGCCTGGCGGAGGGCAGTCAGGGTCTCCGCCTCCAGCTCCATCCCCCCGTAGAGGGCAAAGGAGGCCACGACGCTCTCCGACACCCGGAGCACCTCCCCCCCCTCCAGGGCCACCGACCAGGGTTTGCCCGGCTGGGGGGGCGGGAGGAGTTTCTCAATCCTCATCGTCGTCGAAATCGTCGGCGCTCACGTCAATGCCCTTGGGCACTGGGGCAGGGGCAGGCGCCGGGGCGGGGGGGACCTCCTGGGGGGCCCGGCCGGCGGCCCGGGCGGCCACCTTCCCCTGGTTGGAGAGGAGCTGGAAGGCATTCTTCCGGATCTCCTCCTCCACGTGGTCGCAGAGTTCGGGGTTGTCCCGGAGGAACTGCTTGGCCGCGTCCTTCCCCTGGCCGATGCGCTCCTCGCCCATGGAGAACCAGGAGCCGCTCTTCTGGATGATGTTCAGTTTCACCGCCAGGTCCACCAGCTCCCCGTACTTGGAGATGCCCTCGCCGTACATGATGTCAAACTCCGCCTCCCGGAAGGGGGGGGCTACCTTGTTCTTTACCACCTTGGCCCGTGTGCGGTTGCCGATGATCTCGGTGCCGGCCTTGATGGCCTCGATGCGGCGCACCTCAATGCGGACGGAGGAGTAGAACTTCAGGGCCCGGCCGCCGGTGGTGACCTCGGGGTTGCCGTACATGACCCCCACCTTTTCCCGGAGCTGGTTGATGAAAATCACCACGCAGTGGGTCTTGGCGATGGAGCCGGCCAGCTTCCGCAGGGCCTGGCTCATCAGGCGGGCCAGCAGGCCCACGTGGGAGTCCCCCATCTCCCCCTCGATCTCTGCCCGGGGGGTGAGGGCGGCCACGGAGTCCACCACGATGACGTCCAGGGCGCCGGAGCGCACCAGGGCCTCGCAGATCTCCAGGCCCTGCTCCCCGGTGTCCGGCTGGGAGATGAGCATGTTGTCAATGTCCACCCCCAGGGCCCGGGCATAGGTGGGGTCCAGGGCGTGCTCGGCGTCGATGAAGGCCACCTCGCCCCCCCGCTTCTGGGCTTCCGCCGCGATGTGGAGGGCCAGGGTGGTTTTGCCCGAGGATTCGGGGCCGTAGATCTCGATGATCCGCCCTCTGGGCACGCCGCCGATGCCCAAGGCCAGGTCCAGGGCCAGGGAGCCGGTGGGGATGCTCTCCACCACCACCTGCTCGTTGGCCCCCAGGCGCATGATGGAGCCCTTGCCATAGGTCCGCTCAATCTGGGCGATGGCGGTTTCTAAGGCCCGCTTTTTATCCGCAGCGGGCCCTGCGGTTTCGGTTGTTGCTTTCTTTCGCTCTGCCATAGTCTGTTACCCTTCCTCTTCCGTGGTGTCGTGCAGCGGATCGGGGATCTCCCGATCCTTGGGGCGCTGGCCTTCCACCACCCGGTCAATGCCGCCGGTGTCCCGGGTGATGCGGATGTTCTCGTAGCCGGCCTTCACCATCAGCCAGGCCACCTTTTCCGCCTGGCCAATGCCCACCTCAAACAGCAGGTGGCCCCCCGGCCGCAGGGCCGGCTGCCACAGGTGGGTGATGACCCGGTAAAAGTCCAGGCCGTCCTCCCCGCCGTCCAGGGCCATCATGGGCTCAAAATCTTTCACCGAATGGTCCAGGGCGGCCAGGTCGCCGGTGGGGATGTAGGGGGGGTTGCACACCAGCACATCAAACTGCCCCAGGGCATGGCTGGGGGCCTGGAGGGCATCCCCCTTCAGGTAGACCACCCGGCCGGTGAGGCGGTTGCGGCGGATGTTCCGCTTACACAGCTCCAAGGCCCCGTCCGACAGGTCCACCAGCACCGCCCGGGTGGTTTTCACCAGGGCCGCCGCGGTGATGCCCAGGCAGCCGGTGCCGGCGCACAGGTCCAAAATCCGGGTGTGGCCGGGGTTCTCCTTCAGGCGGTTCATGGCCAGTTGGGCCAGCATCTCCGTGTCCACCCGGGGGATCAGGGCCTCCGGGCTCACATAGAAGGGCAGGCCGCAGAAGGACCACTCCCCAATGAGATAGGCGATGGGCTCCCCTGCCAGCCGACGGGCCAGGAGGGCCTCGGTCTGCACGGCGATCTCGTCGGTGGTGTACAGGGAGATGTCCCGGTAGAGTTCCTCCGCCGTTTTTCCGGCGGCGGCGCAGATCAGTTCCCGGGCCTCCAGCTGGGCGGCCTCAATCCCCGCCCCGGTGAGGGCCATGCGGGTGTTCAAATACAAATCATGGTAGGTGATTGCCACCTCTCTCCCCCCAATGCATAGGATTTCTACAGGGTCTGCCTGGGGTTTACCAGGCGTCGGCTCCCGCCTTTTCGGGGAGCACGATTTTCAAGGCGTGGATGGCCACCTCCAGCATGGAGTCGTCCGGCTCGAAGGTGGTAAAGTTCTGCATCCACATCCCCGGGGCCGACAGGACCCGGGTCACCGGATTGTCATGCCGGCCAATGAAGCGGTTGATCTCATAGGTGATGGCCACCACAATGGGCAGCAACACCAGGTGAAGCAGGATGCGCACCAGCGGGTTGGCGGCCACATCCCGGATCCCCGGCAGGGCAAAGACCACGCAGGAGGCCAGCACCGCCACCACGATCACCACGAACAGGAAGCTGGTGCCGCACCGGGGGTGGTGCCGGGGCATTTTGCGGGCGTTTTCCACGGTGAGTTCCAGCCCCCGCTCGTAGCAAAAGATGGTCTTATGCTCCGCCCCGTGGTACTGGAAGGTGCGGTGAATGTCCTTGAGCCGGGAGCAGAAGTAGAGGTAACAGAAGAAGATCACCAACTTCACCACGCCCTCCAGCAGGTTCCGCAGCCACATGGGGGCATCCGGGAAGAAGTAGAGCAGGCCGGAGGTGAACAGGGTGGGCAGGATGATGAACAGCGCAATGGCGAAGGCGATCCCCGCCGCCACGGCAATGCCGATGATCCACTTCATAAGCCCTTCGCTGCCGAAGCGCTTTTCCAGCCACTGCTCGAACTTGGAGGGGGTCTCCTCCCCCTGGTCGTCAGGATAGAACTCCGCCGACCACATGAGGGCCTTCACCCCCTCCACCAGGGAGGCCAGGAAGTTGACCACCCCGCGGATGAAGGGGACGCCCAGGATGGGGTACCGGTCCTTGATAAGCTTGAGTTTTTGTTCCTTGACCTCCAGCTCCCCCTCCTGGTTGCGCACCACGATGGCCTGCTTCTCCGGCCCCCGCATGAGGATGCCCTCAATGAGTGCCTGGCCGCCAATGGTGGTGCGGAAGGCGCAGTCTTGCGACGGTTCACAGTGTTTCTCGGGTTTCATAGTCACTCCTATCTGTTTGCTTGGGTCATTTTGAGGTGATTGTAACAAACCCCAGGGGAAAAAGCAAGAATCCCGGGGCATTTTTTCGAACTTATGTTCCAGTTGGCAGGCGGACCTCCACCAGGCAGCCGCCGGCCTCGTCCTCCGCGTTGGAGATGGTGAGCTCCCCGTTGTGCCGGGAAATGATCTCCTCACACACCGCCAGGCCGATGCCGCTGCCCCGGGCGGTGGAACTGCCCTTGTAGAACTTATACTTCACGTTGGGCAGCTCCTCCGGCGGAATGCCGGGGCCATAGTCCCGAATGGTGATGACCACATCGCTGCCGTCGGGGAAGATGGCCGTGTCGATGCGCTTGCCGGCGCCCCCGTGCTTGGCGGCGTTGTCCAGAAGGTTGCAGAACACCTGGCGCAGCCGGTCCGGGTCCCCAGGGATGGGGCCGAACTCCTCCTCGCAGTCGGTGTGGTAGACGGCGATGTCCTTGGCCGCCAGGAACTCGTGGTAGGTGTAGACGGCATCCTCCAACTCGGCCTTGATGTCCATAGGCTCCACCGACAGGGTGAAGCGGCCGTCCTCAATCCGGGAGAACTCCAGCAGCTCCTCTACCATCCCCGACAGCCGCCGGGCCTCGCTGGCGATGATGGCCATGCCCTTGCGCACGTCCCCTTCGTCCCGGGCCTCGCCGCTCATGATGGTCTCGGCCCAGCCGGTGATGGCGGTCAAAGGGGTGCGCAGCTCGTGGGAGACCGAGGAGATGAACTCCGACTTCATGCTCTCCGCCTGCTTGATCCGCAGGGACATGTCGTTGATGGCGTCGGTGAGGTCCCCCACCTCGTCGTCGAACTTCTTTTCCACCTGGATGCCGTAGCTTCCCCCGGCGATCCGCCGGGCGATGCCGGTGATGTTCTTCACCGGGTCCACGATGGAGCGGACGAAGTAGATGTTGGAGATGTACACCAGGATCAGAATGCTCACCGACAGGATCACCGCCACCAGGGTGAGGATGGTCACCTGCCGGTCCACCAGGCGCATGGAGGTGACGTAGCGCATGATCCCCACCAGCTCCCCGTTGTACAGCAGGGGGGCGGAGACCGCCGTGATCCGCTCGCCGGTCTGGGGCAGTTCCCCCTGCCAGGAGGCAATCTCCTGCTTTTCCCGCACCCGGTCGATGTCCCCGGTGCCCGGCATGGTGCCGGAGAGGGTCAGGCCGTTGGAGGAGTAGATCACCTTCCCCGACGGGTCCAGAAACTGCAGCTCCAGCCGGGTGCCGTCCTCGAAGGAGCTGACGTAGTTCTGGGCGGTGGTGAGATAGTCCTCGCTGCTGGTGTCTCCACTGGCGTTGGTGCCGAAGTAGTTGGCGGCAATCCGCGCCTTGCTCTCCATGTCGGAGAGGATGCTGCTGTCATAGTAATTGCGGATGACCACGGAGAAGGCCACCACCACCACCAGCAGAATCATCACCAAGATGCTGATGCTGTTGAGCAGCCACCGCTGGCGGATGCCTTTGACCTTTAATTGGGGGAACCGTTGGGTGGCCCGTTCCCACAGGGCTTTCCCTTTCCTTAAAACTCCCACTTATATCCATACCCCCAGATGGTGGTGATGAAGGCCGGGCTGGTGGGTTCGTCCTCAATCTTCACCCGCAGCCGCCGGATGTTGACGTCGACGATCTTCACCTCGCCCAGGTAGTCCTTGCCCCAGACGCAGCGGAGAATCTCCTCCCGGGAGAGGGCCTTTCCCGGGTTTTCCATGAACATCTTCATGATGGCATACTCCACCTGGGTCAGCTTGATCCGCTGGCCGTTCTTCTCCAAGGTGCGTTTCCGGGTGTTGAGGACGAAGGGGGGCTGCTTGATCTCCCCATCGTCCATCTGGTCCCCGCCGATGCGCCGGTAGAGGGCGTCGATGCGGGCGGTGAGCTCCGCCGGGGAGAAGGGTTTGGTCACATAGTCGTCCGCCCCTGTCATGAACCCGGTGACCTTGTCCATCTCCTGGGTGCGGGCGGTGAGCATAATGATGCCAATCTTGGAGTTGCCCGCCCGAATCCGGCGGCAGACCTCAAACCCATCCATGTCAGGCAGCATGATGTCCAGCAGAGCCACCCGGACGTCTGGGTTGAGCCGGAGCTGCTCCAGCGCCTCCTCCCCGGTGCCCGCCTCGATGGTCTCGTAGCCCGCCCGGTTCAAGTTGATGACCACGAAGCCGCGGATGTTGGCCTCATCCTCCAAAACCAGAACTTTTTTCATCCTTGCAAACTCCTTCCTTCCAAGGTTCCTGTATGGGCTCAGCTGCTGGTGTTCCACACACCTAGGCTGGCGTGGAAGCTAGTCAGCATTGTCTCCTCATTCAGGCCGCAGTCCCAGCTGCTGTCCAAAAACTCTGCGGTGTAGATGATGGTGGCATCCTCATAGAGGGTGAACCGGTCGCTTTGGTCCGCTTGGCGGCTGCGGTCGCTGCCGGTCAGGCAGCAGATCTCCAAAAAGGGCTCCGGGGTGCTCTCCTCGTCCTGGCCGCCCCGGGCGAATGTGACGCTGCGCACCCCGATGGTGGAGCTCTCCTGCTGGCACATGGTGATGTCCCCCACCTGGTTCCACGCGGCGGGGATGTCCAGATACCAGCCGTCGCCGCTGTGGTAGGTGGTGGTCATCACCGTTTGGGTGCCGTCGGTTTGGTAATGGATCCAGTCCAGCCACCAGAACTGGTCCACCGAACTCTCGCCATAGGCGGCCACCGTGCGGGCCACCGGGACTTCTACCAAGCCGTCCCCGTTGATGTCCTCTGGCGCCACCCCGGTGTAGTAGTGGAAGGTGCTGTCACTGCGGCGGGTCTCCGGGTTCCAGGCGATGTTGCGCAGCCCCTGCTGGTCATCCAACACAAACACGTCGGTGAGCAGCACATCCCGCCCGAAATAGGAGGTGACGAACAGGGCGGGGACGGTCTCCTCCAGCCACCCTGCACTCCAGCTGCTGATGTCGGTGGTTCCATCCGACAGGGGGGAGGTGGCCGTGAGGGTCAGCACCCCGTCCCGGCTGTCATAGTACTCGATGCGGGTGCTGCTGCTCTCCTCCTCCGCCTGGGCCAGGACCACTTCCTCCTGGCCATCGCCGTCCAGATCCGCAGTCAGGTACCGGTCGTAGGCACTGCGCATGATCTCCGTGGGTTGGCCGTCGGTGATGGTGTACCCCACCAGGGTGCGCAGGGAGGAGCCCGCCTGCCAGCTGACCAGCACGTCGCTCTCTCCGGCGCCCCCCAGGTTGACGTACTCGATGGAGTCAATCTCGCTGCCCACCCCTTGGATCCGGGCATAGACCTGGTACTCCCCCTGGTCGTCCTGCTTAAAGATCACGATGCGCAGGGGGGTGTCCGCGTCCGCGTCCCGGAAGAAGGCCACGGCCTCCTGGAGGCCGTCCTCGTCCACATCCACCAATTGGATGGTCTGCCGGTTCTCCCCGTTTAAGGGCGCGATGTATTCCCCGGTCCCCTTTTCCTCGTTGATTTTTGCCTGTAGGTTCACATAGGCCTCGGAGGATTTGGGCAGGGCGTACATCTCATCCACGCTGCCAAACACACAGCCCCCCAGCCCCAGCAGGCACACCACCAGGAGCAGGCCGCCCAGCATCCGTTTTCCCATGCCAGCCCCTCTTTCTCTCAAGAATGTATTCTAGTATTTTATGATACCACACTTATCCTTTTTTTCCTACGGCTAATTTGCAATTTGCCGCAGAAAAACTCTTGCCAAGAGCGGGATCCTGTTGTATAATCAGTTGCGATTTCACAGGCCGGTGTGATGGAATTGGTAGACGTAGTGGACTCAAAATCCACCGGTGGCAACACCGTACCGGTTCGAGTCCGGTCACCGGCACCATGAAGGGTTGACAAAAAAGATGTCAACCCTTTTTTCTTAGTATTCATGCG
>URCB01000016.1 GCA_900546255.1 uncultured Eubacteriales bacterium | reverse complement strand
GGGCGCCGGCGGCGCGGGGGGGGCGGCGCCGTGCGAGTGCGGGCGGGGGGACGTTGGCGGCGGTTCAAGGAGCTGGCACTGTCCATGGTCTGGGTGGGCTCATCAGGCACCGGCTGGTTGCCGTGGAAGCTGGCCAGGTTGTAGTGAAACTCCACCTGGGGGTTCTTACGGAACTCCTCCAAATCCCGGAGCATGGCCTCGGCGTTCATATACCGCTGGTCAATCCGGGAGGCCATGGCCTTCATGGTGATCTCCTCCAACCCCACCGGGATGTCCGGGAGGATCTCCCGGGGGGCGATGGGTTTGGCATTGATGTGCTGGATGGCCACGGACACCGGCGAGTCCCCGTCAAAAGGCAGGCGGCCGGTGAGCATCTCATAGAGGACCACACCGGCAGAGTAGATGTCCGCCCGGGCGTCAATATGGCTGCCCCGGGCCTGTTCGGGGGAGATATAGTGCACCGACCCCAGGGCCTCCTGGGTGAGGGTGGTCTGGGCGGCGGACATGATCCGGGCGATGCCGAAGTCGGCCACCTTGACGCTGCCGTCACGGAGGACCATGATGTTCTGAGGTTTAATGTCCCGGTGGATGATCCCCCGGCTGTGGGCGTGTCCCAGAGCCCGGACGATTTGGGTGATGAAGTACAGGGACTCCCTCCAATTCAAGCGGCCCTGCTTTTTCTGCATGTACTGCTTGAGGGTGATCCCGTCGATGAGCTCCATGACGATATAATCCAGGTCGTCCCCCTTGCTCACGTCGTAGACGGAGACGATGTTGGGGTGGGAGAGCATGGCCACGGCCTGGGCCTCCTCGTGGAAGCGGCGGCGAAACTCCGCGTCAGCCGCCAGGTCCCGCTTGAGGATCTTGATGGCCACAAAGCGGTGGAGGCGATGGCAGTAGGCCTTGTACACCACCGCCATGCCGCCCACCCCGATGACGTCCAGGATTTCATAACGATTGTCGAGTATTTTACCGATGTATTGGTTCATGGCAACACACTCCTTCTCACAGCTGGAAGAGGACCACGGTGACGTTGTCCGGCGCACCGCTGTCCAAGGTGCGGGTCACCAACCGCTGGCATATTTCTTGGGCCGTTCCGCCGGCCTGGATCTCCTGGCAGATCTCCTGGTCCGTCACCTGGTTAACCAAGCCGTCGGAACACAGGAGGATGGCATCCCCCGGGGAGACGGTTTCCTGGAACAGGTCTGCCTTGACCCGGCTGGAGGTGCCCAGTGCCCGGGTGATCAGGTTTTTCTGGGGGTGGCTTCTGGCCTGCTCGGGGGTCAGGTCCCCCCGCGCCACCAGGTCCTCCACCACCGAGTGGTCCCGGGTGATGCGCCGGATCCCCCCCTTGGTGATGAGGTAGGCCCGGCTGTCCCCCACGTTCACCACCCACAGGGTGGCCTCCTGCAGAATGAGCCCCACCAGGGTGGTGCCCATGCCGATGCAGTCTGCGTCGGTCTGGGCCTTGAGGTAGACCACCCGGTTGGCATCCTCTGTCGCCGTTCGGAGGAGGGCCTCAGCCGGGGGCGGGCCCTCCAGGTCACCCAACTGGTCCATTTGGGTGCAGAAGGCCTCCACAGCCATTTTGCTGGCCACATCGCCGGCCTTGGCGCCGCCCATGCCGTCGCACACGACGCCCCAGGCCAGTTTCCCCTCCTCAATGATGTCATAGGCACAGGAATCCTGGTTTTCCCGCCGGACAATTCCTTTGTCTGTCATTCCCCACACGGAAACCATGGGAAATCATCTCCTTTCCAGCCTCGTCCCCGGTTCATCGGGCCTGGGCCTGCATGGCCTTTCGGCGCAGCTGGCCACAGGAGGCATCGATATCACTGCCCAACCGCCGCCGGACGGTGGCGGTGATCCCCCGCTGCTCCAGCTGGCGCTGGAAGGCAGCCACATGGGGGCTGGGTCGTAAACTGCTCTCCTCCACAAAGTTCAGGGGGATGAGATTCACATGGGCCACAGTACCTGCCAGGCGGTCGGCCAGCAGGGCGGCGTGGCGGGGGGTGTCGTTCACCCCGTCAATCATCGCGTACTCGTACGAGATGCGGCGGCCGGTTTTGGCAAAGTACCGGTGGCAGGCGGCGAAGAGCGCCTCCACCCCGGTGGCCCGGTTCACGGGCATCAGGCGGCTGCGGGTCTCGTCGTCGGGGGCGTGGAGGGAGACCGAGAGGGTAATTTGCAGCCCCTCCTCCGCCAGCCGGTCAATCCCTTTCACCAAACCGCAGGTGGACAGGGAGATGTGGCGCATGCCGATGTGCACCCCCTCCGGCCGGTTCACCAGGGTGAGGAACCGGCGGACGTTGTCATAGTTATCCAAGGGCTCCCCAATCCCCATGAGGACAATGTTGGAGATGGGCAGGCCGGAATCCTTCTGGGTAAAGATCACCTGGTCCAGCAGTTCCCCCGCTGTGAGGTTCCGCACCCTCCCCCCCAAGGTGGAGGCACAGAACACGCAGCCCATGGCGCACCCCACCTGGGAGGAAATGCACACGGAGTTGCCGTGGCGGTAACGCATGAGCACCGTCTCAATGCAGTGGCCGTCGGGCAGTCTCCAGAGATATTTTATGGTGCCGTCCAGCTTTGAGACCTGTTTTCTGGCCACTGTGGGGAAGCGCACCCCCCCTGCCTGGTCAATGATGGCCCGAAAGGCCTTGGGCAGGTCGGTCATCTCCTGGGTAGAGGTCACCCCACGGTGGAGCCACTGGAACAGCTGCTTCCCCCGAAAGGCGGGCTGGCCCTGGTCCTTGCACCAGGCCGCCAATTCCTCCGGGGTCATGGACTTGAAATCAGGCATGGGCACCCTCCTTTCGGAGTTTGGCCAGGAAGAAGCCGTCGGTCTCCAGCCGCTGGGGCCAGAGGGTGCACTGCCCCGCCTCCACCAAGCCCAGGGGGCCGGGCAGGCGGAAGGCCTCCAAGTGGAAGTCCGGGTGGCTGGCCAGGAAGGCCTGGACCACCGCCTCGTTCTCCTGGGTTCGGAGGGTGCAGGTAGAGTACAGCAGCACACCTCCCGGACGGACATAGGTGGACACGTTGGCCAGGATCTCCCCCTGGATCTGGGGCAGGCCTTCCAAGGCTTCGGGGGCCTTGTACCGGATCTCCGGTTTTTTCCGCAGGACCCCCAGCCCGGAACAGGGCACATCCGCCAGGACCACGTCAAAGGCCTCCCCCCACCCCTTGCGGGGCTTTTTCCCATCGGCCACCTGGGGGGTGATGGACTGGAGGCCCAACCGGTCCGCTCCCGCCTGGATGAGGGCCTTCTTGTGGGGGTGGAGGTCACAGGCGTAGATCTCTCCCCGGTCCCCCATGACCATGGCGGCGGCAAAGGACTTGCCCCCTGGCGCGGCGCAGGCGTCCAGCACCTTGTACCCCGGGGTGAGTCCCGCGGCCAGCACAGCCAGCCGGGCGGCGGGGTCCTGGGGATAAAACATCCCCTGGCGCCAGCCCTCGCTCTGGGTCAGGTCCCCGGTGGCGGTGAGGGTCAGGCAGTCCGCCAGCCAGGGGTGGGGGGTCACCGCCATCCCCTCCCGCTGGAGCAGCTCCACCACCTCCGGGGTCTGGAAGCGGCAGGTATTCACCTGGACGGTGACGGGGGGCTCACTGTTGTCCCACCGGAGGAGGGCCTCCAGCTCCTCCCCGTCCAGGCGGTTCCCCCAATCCTCCACCAGCCACTGGGGGTGGCTGTAGAGCAGGGAGAGGTAGGCAATAGGATGGGACCGGTCCAGCGTAGGCAGGTCGTCCAAATGCCGGGCCAGGTTGCGGAGGATGCCGTTGACCATCCCGCCGGCCCGGGGATTCTTACACAGCTTCTTGGTGAGGGTCACGGACTCGCTCACCGCGGCGCTCACGGGAATTTTGGTGAGGAAGAGCATTTGGTACAGCCCCAGCCGGAGGCTGTTGCGGACCTTGCTCTCCATCTTGGTCAGTTTCATGGTGGAGTACTGCTGGAGGTAGTGGTCCAGCAGCATCCGGTTTTGCAGCACTCCAAAGCACAGGCGGGTGGCCAGGGCAGCATCCCGCCGGTCCAGATGGGCTTCCTGGATGACTTTTTTCAGATGGCCGTTGGACCAGGCCTTTTGATGGTCCATGGCAACCAGAGTTTGCAGGGCAGCTTCCCGGGCAGACATGCCTTGGTCCCCTCCTTTCTGTCCTTGGGTGGGTTCATTCGTTGACGGGGATGGGGTGGCCCCGGAGGTAATCCGCAGCGGCCATCCGCTTGCCGCCGTCGGCCTGGAGCTGGTCGATGCGCAGCACCGTCCCCTCTCCGCAGGCCAGTTTCAGCCCCTTCTTGTCCGCCTGGAGGACGGTGCCCGGGACCTTGCCGGTGGTCTCCTCCAGCACGGTGGTGGCGAAGATCTTGCACCGCACCCCGCCCAGTTCCGTCACGGCGGCGGGCCAGGGGATCAGGCCCCGCACCTGGTCGTGGAGGGCCCGGGCGGGCCGGGTAAAGTCCATGGGGGACAGGGCCCGGCTGAGCATGGGGGCCAGGGTGGCCTGGCTCTCCTCCTGGGGGGTGCGGGTGGCGGTGCCATCCTCCAGGTGGGGCAGGGTCTCTGCCAGGAGGTCCGCCCCCAGCCGGGCCAGGCGGTCGTGGAGTTCCTCCACGGTCTCGTCCGGGTCGATGGGGGTGGCCCGCTGGGCGATGATATCCCCGGCGTCCAGCGCCAGGGCCATGTGCATCAGGGTCACGCCGGTCTCCTGCTCACCGTTGAGGATGGCCCAGTGGATGGGGGCCGCCCCCCGGTACTTGGGCAGGAGGGAGGAGTGGACGTTGACGCACCCCAGCCGGGGATAGTCCAGAATTTCCTGGGGCAAGATCCGGCCATAGGCCGCCACCACAATGAGGTCCGGCTCCAGCTGGCGGATGGTCTCCAGGGCGGTGCCGTCCCGCAGTTTGGTGGGCTGGAACACCGGGATGTTGTGGACTTGAGCGCACACCTTCACCGGGGTGGGCTGGAGCTTCATCCCCCGGTTCTTGGGCTTGTCCGGCTGGCTAAACACGCCCACCACCTGGTGGCCGGCGGCGATCAGCGCCTCCAAGGAGGGCACAGCGAACAGGGGCGTGCCCATAAACAGAATCTTCATGTTACGCTCCCTTCCGGAAGAGGGCTGGGTTACGCCTTCTCTTCCTCCGCCTTTTGCATGATCTCGTCCACCTCGTCCTCGGTGAGGAGGCGGCCCTCCGCCTTTTCATAGTACATGTGGCCGTCCAGATGCTCGATCTCATGGCAGAAGCAGCGGGCGGTGATGCCCTCCCGCTCATACTCCACTGGGTTTCCGTGGCGGTCCTGGGCTTGGACCTTTACCTTCATGGGGCGCTTGACGATGCCGTACATGCCGGACAGGCTCAGGCAGCCCTCAAAGCCCTCCTGCTCCCCCTCCTGCTCCACGATCTGGGGGTTCACCAGTTCCAGGTAGGTCTCATCCTGGTCCATCACCACGCATACCCGGCGGAGAATGCCGATCTGGGGGGCCGCCAGGCCTAGGCCGTTGGCGTGCTCCAGGGTGGCGGTGAGGTCCTCTAGAAGGCCCGCCAGCTTCCCGTCAAACTGGGTGACGGGGTGGCAGACTTTATGAAGGACGGGGTCGTCCTTCTGCAAAATTTTCCGAATCATGGCTGTTCTTCCTTCCTCTCAATGGATCCGCACTGGGGTACCAGGCCGGTTGGGCCGGTCAATCCATGGGGTTCACGTCCATCAGGATGGACAGGCCCCGGTTGGCCTTGTCCTGCTGGGCCGCCCGAAGGACCTGGGCCAAAAGGGCCCGGATTTCCTTCCCGTTGCGGCACTTTACCAGGACCCGGTACCGGTAGCGGTTATTCACTTTCAGCACAGGGGCGGGGGCGGGGCCCAAGACCTCCGGCCCTTCCGGCCCGTGTTGGCGGGGTTTGATCCACGGCTCCAGGCTCCGCCGCACCACGGCGCAGGCCCGGAGGACCTGGCTCTCTTCCGGGCCGGAGATGGTGATCCGGAACAGGTCCAGGAAGGGCGGGAAGCGAAGCATCCTTCGCATCTCCCGCTCCCCGCGGTAAAAGGTATCATAATCCTGGCGGGCCGCCAGGTTGATCACGTCATTGTCCGGGCTCCAGGTTTGGATCACCGCCCGGCCGGGCTTGTCCCCCCGGCCGGCCCGGCCCACCACCTGGGTCAGGAGGGAGAAGGTCCGCTCCGCCGCCCGGTAGTTGTCGGCGTAGAGGGACAGGTCCCCGTCCACCACCCCCACCAGGGTGACGTTGGGAAAATCCAGCCCCTTGGCCACCATCTGGGTGCCCAGGAGAATGGGAACCCTTTTCCGGCGAAACCGGTCCAGCAGCACCTCATGGGAGTGGGTGGCCGTGACGGTGTCCGCGTCCATGCGCATGACCTCCGTGTCGGGGTACAGGGCCTGGAGCTCCTCCTGGAGTTTTTGGGTGCCGATGCCCACGAACTGGAACCGGCCGCCGCACTGGGGGCACACCGGCGGCAGCGGGTGGGAGTAGCCGCAGTAGTGGCACATTAGCCGGCCGTTGGCGCTGTGATAGGTCAGGTGGACCGAGCAGCGGGGGCAGGTGGGGGCCTCCCCACAGTCGCTGCACAGGGCCATGCGGCTGTTTCCCCGGCGGTTGAGGAAGAGGATGGTCTGCTCTCCCCGGGCCAGGTTTTCTTCCAGTTCCTCCCGCAGTTTGGCGGACAGGCCCGTGGCGTTGCCCCGGCGGAGCTCCTGCCGCATGTCCGCCAGAAACACCTGGGGAAGGGGGTGGGCATTGTACCGCTGGGTCAAGGTGAACAGGTGGTACTGCCCCGTCTCTGCGGCGTACCGGCTCTCGATGGCCGGGGTGGCCGACCCCAGCACCAGCAGGCCCTTGTGTTGGGTGCAGCGGAACTTGGCCACCTCCCGGGCATGGTAGCGGACCATGCTCTCCGACTGGTAGCTGCCCTCCTGCTCCTCGTCCAGGATGATGAGGCCGGGATCTGGCAGAGGGGCAAACACCGCCGACCGGGTACCAATGACCACGGAGGCCTGCCCGTCCCGCACCCGCTTCCACTCGTCATACCGCTCCCCGGTGGGCAAGCAGCTGTGAAGGACTGCCACTTGCCGGCCAAAGTGGGTCAGGAAGATTTGCAGCAAACTGGGGGTGAGGGCGATCTCCGGCACCAGCACCATGGCCCCCCGCCCTGCGGCCAGTGCCGCTTGGATCAGGTGGAGGTACACCTGGGTCTTGCCGCTGCCGGTCACCCCATAGAGGAGGGCGGCCTGGGGCTGCCCGCTTTCCATCCGGTCCCGCAGGCCGGCGTAGGCCGCCTGCTGCTGGGGGTTGAGGTCGGCCAGAGGCTGGACCTCAACCGTCTCCGGCAAGGTGTGGCGGAACACCTCCCGCTGGTGGAGGGTGAGGATCCCCCGCTTCTCCAAACTCTTGATGGTCTGGCGGGAGGCCCCGGTGAAGTAGCACAGCTCTTTGACGCTGGCGCTGCCCAGGTTGCACAGCAAGCTGGTCACCGCATAGCCCATGGGGGACGTGGTTTTCCGGGGCGTCATCTGCGCCAAGGCCTCCTGGGGGGGCAGGGCCAGGGCGGCCACTGGTTCCGTCTTGTCCTTTACCTTGCGGCGGGCCTGGGTTTGGCGCACCACCAGCCCCGCCTTTTCCAGCTCCCGCAGGGTTTGGCGGGGGTTGGGCAGGTCTTCCAGGGCCTGGATCTGCTCCAACGCGGCCCGGCCGCCGTTGGCCTGCAGCAGGGTGAGGATGCGATGAGCCCGGGGACGGCCTTCCGTCTGGGTCTCCCAGGTTTCCCGGTCAATGCCGGGGGCCAAGGCATAGCTCTCCTTCAGCACATACCACAGCCCCGTGGGCAGCATGGTGAGGGCGGCGGCGTAGACGGTGCAGAAGAACCGCTCCCGCATCCACAGCGCCAGCTGAATGCCCTGGGGGGTAAGGACCGGGGTCTCATCCAGGAGGGTGACAATCTCTTTGAGTTTGCCGCCCTCTGCCTCCTCTACGGACAGGACCAGCCCCTCGCTGGTCCGGTTGCCCGTCCCAAAGGGGACCAGCACCCGCATCCCCGGCTGGAGCACCCCCGCCAAGGCAGGGGGCACCCGGTAGGAATAGGGGCGGTCAATGGCAAAGGTGGCCGCCGAGAGGGCAATCTTGGCCACGGTCATGGGAGCAAATCAGACTTCCTCGGTTTCTTCCACCGGGAGGTCCTCCCCCTCCGGGGCCGAGGGGGTCTCCGGTTCGGCGGCCAGGGGAGTCTCCTCCGCTTCTGCGGCGGGTTCCTCTTCCAGGTCGTCCAGGTGCCCGGCCGCGATCTCCCGGATGGCGATGCTCACCGGTTTATCCTCCAGCATGATGTTCTCACGCTCTGCTTTGGCCGCGATTTTCCGGGCCCGGGCTGCCACCACGTTCACCAGTTTGTACCGGCTGGGCACTTGCTCCAGCAGTTCGCTCATGGCGGGATACAGCATCATAATCCATTCACTCCTTCAATCAAATCCAGCCGTCTTTCCTTGCGGCACCCCTCGGCGATGAGAATGGCCAAAATCTCCCCCACCGCCTGGTCCACCGTGTCGTTGACGACGATGTAGTCATAGTTTACGATCTCCTTGACCTCCCGCCGGGCGGTGGCCAGTCTCTGCTGAATGGTCTCTTCCGAATCGGTCCCCCGGCTGTGGAGGCGGCGGGAGAGCTCCTCAAAGGAAGGGGGAACAAGGAACAAGGAGACGGCCTCGGGCATTTTCTCCCGGACCTTGGCCGCGCCTTGGATCTCGATCTCCAGGATCACGTCGATGCCCTGGTCCAGCTTTTCCTGGATCACCTTCAGAGAGGTGCCATAGTAGTTGCCCACGTATTCCGCATACTCCAGAAATTCTCCCCGGTGGATGCGCTCCTCAAACGCCTCCCGGGTAATGAAGTGGTAGTCCACCCCGTCCTGCTCCCCTGTCCGGGGGGCACGGGTGGTGAAGGACACGGAAAAATAGAGGTCGGGCCGCCGCTGAAACACCTGGGACAGGACGGTGCCCTTTCCCGCGCCGGAAAATCCGGAGACCACCACAAGGGTCCCTTTGTTCATTCTTCTTCCTCCCCTGCCATCTCTTCCCGTCCGCCTAGGCGGCTTGCCACCGTCTCCGGCTGAAGGGCAGAGAGAATAATATGGTCACTGTCGGTGATGAGCACCGCCCGGGTGCGGCGGCCATAGGTGGCATCCACCAACACGCCACGGTCCCGGGCCTCCTGCACCATCCGTTTGATGGGGGCAGACTCCGGGCTGACAATGGCGATGAGACGGCCGGCAGAAACCATGTTGCCAAAGCCAATGTTAATCAATTTCAAGGGGGTGCCTCCTCCTTTATTCGATGTTTTGGACCTGCTCTCGGATTTTTTCGATTTCCCCTTTCAGGTCCACCACCACCCGGGACAGGGCCACGTCGCTGCACTTGGAGCCGATGGTGTTGGCCTCCCGGTTGAACTCCTGGATGAGAAAGTCCAGCTTGCGGCCAATGGGGCCCTCTGCCTGGAGCATCTCCTCCAGCTGGGCCAGGTGGCTGCGCAGGCGGACGGTCTCCTCGTCCACGGCCACCTTGTCGGCGAAGAGGGCGGCCTCTGTGAGGATCCGGCTCTCGTCGATCTGGGTGTTCTCCAGCACTTCCTCCATCCGCTGACGGAGTTTTTCCCGGTAGGCCGCTACGGTTTCCGGGGAGCGCTGCTCCACCTGGGTGACCAGGCTGGCGATGGTGCCGGCCTTGGCCCGGACATCGTCCGCCAGCTTCGCCCCTTCCCGGGCACGCATGGCATTGAAATCCGTCAGCGCCTGGGAGAGGACTTGGAGGATATCCCCGGCAATGACATCCGCATCCCCCTGCTCCTTCTCCACCAAGAACACGTCGGGGAACCGGGAGAGCAGGGAGAGAGAAACCGGCTCTGCCAGGTCGTAGGTCTCCCGCATTTGGGTGAGGGCCGCGTAGTACCCATCGGCCACCGGCCGGTTGAGGGTGACGGCCACTTTGTCCGCTGCGGTGGCATCGATGGTGACAAACACGTCCACCTTTCCCCGCCCCACCTGGCTTTGCACCTGGGCTTTGATGGCTTCCTCAGCAAAGACGTAGAGGCGGGGGATCTTCACCGCACAGTCCAGGTAGCGGTTGTTCACTGCGCGGACTTCCACGGTGATGGTTCGGTCGTGGAGGACTGCCTCCCCCCGGCCATAACCGGTCATGCTTCGTATCAAGGCAAACACCTCATTCCTGTTGGGTTTGGCGCCTCAGCCGTTGCAGGAGTTGCACAGGCAGTTGAGGCAGCACAGGGTGGTGCAGAGGTTGGCGATGTCATCCCCTCCGCCGTAAGCCCCTCGCTGGGCCTGCATCCCCATGGCGTTCATCGCCTGGCGGTACTCCATGTTGCTGGGGTCCATATTGCAGGCCGTCCAGAAGTTCTGGCGGGCATCGTCCATCCACCCTTTCCGGTAGGCGATGCTGCCCATGAGGTAGTACCACTCGGCGTTGTTGGCAGGGGTACTGCGGAGGATTCGCTCCGCCTCTGCCAAGTTGTTCTGGGCAATGAGCTGGCGCACCTGGATGAGGGTGGGGTTCTGGTAGCGGCTCCCCCCTTGGGAGGTGGTCCGCCCCCCGCCATAGCCTCCGGCGGATTGGGACTGGTACCCACCCTGGGTGCGGCTTTTCACGATGGCGTCATAGGCCTCGTTGACCTCTTTCATCTTGGCCTCGGCCAGGTCAGCCAGGGGGTTGTTGGCATAGTTGTCCGGGTGGTATTTCTTCACCAGTTCCCGATAGGCACGTTTGATCTCTTCGTCACTGGCGGATGGGCTCACACCCAACACGGCATAGGGATCGTTCATAAGCTATTGTTCTCCTTATCGCGTGGGTCCGCTGGGAGCGCGGCCCCTTGATGATGGTGAAAGGGACGGTTTCTCTCTTTCCACTGGCCGGTAAACACTGCCTCCTCCACCGCCGGCAAGCCGGTGGATAGGATGTGCCCCAGCAGCCCTTCCCACTGGCCCCAGTCCAGCAGAGAAAAAGCGGTTTTGGCCAGGCCCAGGGAGACGTGCATGGTTTCCCGGAGGGGGGCCTCCGCCGTCTCCGCCTGGTCGCCGTACCGGGCCAGGAGGGGGTTGTAGTTCCCCTCCTTTCGGTCCTGGGCCAGGTCGTCCCAAGCGTCGGCCAGGTAGATCCACCGGCCCACATGGTAGAGGATCTGCTCCACCCCGTGGGTCCGGGCAGCCAAGCCGGTCTCGGCGCCGGCTGCCTGGAGGATGCGGGCAAAGGTGTCCGCTGGCTGGTCCAAGGAGGGGGTGTTGGCCACCTCCAGCTGGTGCAGCTCCTCCAAACAGGTTTGGACGGTGTGGTCGAAGGCAGGGCGGCGGGCGGCGGCGGTGCGGTAATGGCGGCGCAGGGCCAGGGCAGCTGCCCGGCTCTTCCCCTGCTCCCACAGGCCGCCGTCTCGGATGGCGTCTTGGAGTTTCCACCAGGTGAGGATCACCGTGGCGTCCGCCGCCTCGTCCAGCGCTGGGCTGCCCAGCCAGCAGGTCTTCTTCCTCCAGGGGTGCACGGGGCAGGGGCAGCAGGGGAAGGTCCCCTCCCCCTCCGGCTTGGCCAGAAGAAGGGCCAGGAATACGAAGTCATAGTTGAGAATGAGCTGTGCGGTCTTTCCATACCGGTTTCCCAGGGTGCGGCACAGGCCGCAGTAGACCGCCTCGTACCGCTGGGCATCCTCGGGGGAAAGGACGGAAGTCACCGCCCTTACATACCCGAACATGCCTTTTTAATCTCCACAATGTGGAAGCGCAGGCCATTGACCTTTTTCATGTGCCGGTCCCACGCCACGATGATGGGAATGCCCAACAAAAAGCCGATGCCGGCAAAAAGGGCGTGCAGCCCCTCGCTGCCCAGCTGGAGGGCGGAAGCCACCCCGTAAAACACCAGGGCCAGCACCAGGGGCAGGACGTAGACGATGGCCGCGGTCTTAAAGAACGTGGCGTTTTCGCTTTGCAGGCGGACCAGATCACCCGGGCTTGCCTGGGCATCGTTATAGGCCAGCACCGTGTTCTCCATGCGGGTATTCAGCTGCTCACAACCGGCGCACTTGTCGCAGTCATGGGCGCAGGCGGTGGTCCGCCGCACGGAAACCTGGGCCATGCCATTGCTCTGAACGGATTTTACAACTGCCATTTGTTCCATTTTGTAAAACCTCCTTCACCATTGTCCTTTCTTTTAGGATGCCGGGTGCAGACGCACCGCGACGCTGTATTGGGTCCCCATGATCCCCACGCCCTCCGGGTTGTCCCCCTTGAAGGTGACGGTGGCTGCAAACCGCTGCAGGCCGTTCCCGGTGGAGGCATTGGAGAGATCCACCTCCACCTGCAGCTGGCCGGGGTCCAGATCCGCCACCAGGTCCGAATTTCCTCGGACCCAAACGTAGAGCTGCTGGTTGACCAGCTCCGCCTCATAGCCTTGGGGGACATTCTCCAAGATGATGTTTTGCACCGCCACCTGGCGGGCGGTGATGTTGGGGAAGGTGAGAGAAACCGTGGCCACACTGGGCTGGCTCCCCCACAGGGTGACGCCCTCGGGAAGGGTGATCGGCAGGGAGAAGGACGTGTTCCCCAGCACGTTGCTCAGGTCAATCTCTCCCAAGGAGATGGAGTCGGGCAGCGTAACGTCCCCTTCGGTTTCGGCGGTCACCGTCACGGTGGCAGGGGAAATCTCCACGTTGACATCCGCTGCGGTGGCTCCGCCGCCGTCAATGAGGTCCACCGTCAAGGGGATGGACACCACCTGGCGCACCGGGACGGTGACCTCCACCGTCTCTGTGCTGACGGTGACATTCTGCCGGTCTGCCGGCGTACCGTCCTCCCCCATGAGAACCACACTGGTGGTTTCGGTGAGGGTGCTGCTGATCTCCTTCCCGCCCACCGAGGCCAGGGCATAGGAGATGCCTTCCAAGGTCTCTGCCGGCCCGGTGACCTCTACGGTATCCGGGTTGGTGGTGACGGTGCCGGCCAGGCAGTTTTCTGCCTCGGTCCCGATGAACTCGCCCCGGACGGGGATCTCCTTGGTCTCCTGTCGGGCCACGGTGACGGTGACCCGCAGGTCATCCCAATCGGAAATGGAGACGCTGTCCGACCCCACGTTGCTGGGAAAGTCATACCGGCAGCTCAAGGTGTGCTCCCCTTCCGTGGTGATGGTGGACACGTCCAGTTCCAAGGTGATGTTGCTGCGGTTTAAGTTCATCAACGTCTTTTTCCGGCCGGAGATGCGCAGGTCTACGCTGTCCTCGCTGAGCTGGATCACCATAAGGCCCCGGTCGGTCAACTCCTCCTGCCCCACGATGGTGATGGGAATGTCCCGCACGGTGGTGGGGCTGGTGGGGTTTTCCACGTTGATGACATAGAGCCACACACCCACGGCCAGAATGATGGCCAAAATGAGGTTGATGATTTTTCGCTGTTTTTTCGGGCTGGTCACGGTTTCGCTCCCCTCCCTTTCCAGAACAACAGGGGGTGTTTCCGCTTGCTCTGGTTCGTCTCCTCCCGGGGGAGGAGTTCATTGCGCAGGATCCGCCCCAGGGTCTCTGGGGACAGGTGGCGGCGCAGGTTGCCATTGACCACCGTGGAGATGGCGCCGGTCTCCTCTGAGACGATGGCCACCACGGCGTCGGACCGCTCGCTCATGCCGATGCCGGCCCGGTGGCGCATGCCCAGTTCCTTGCTCAGGTTCATCCGCTCCGACATGGGGAGCATGCAGGCCGCCGCTGCAATCCGCCCGTCCCGCACCACCACGGCGCCGTCGTGGAGGGGGGCGTTGGGATAGAAAAGGTTTTTCAGCAGCTCGCTGGTCACCGTGGACTGGAAGGGGGTCCCCGAAGAGATGATGTTGGACAGGTCCGTCCCCCGTTCGAAGACCATCAAGGCGCCCACGCGGTTCTTCGACATCTCCGCATAGGCTTCCACCGTCTCGTCAATGGCCTGCTCCAGGTCGCTGGAGGGGGCCTGGGGCCGGAAGTAGCGGGAGAGCAGAGAGACATTGTTGCTGCCGATCCGCTCCAAAAACCGGCGGATCTCCGGTTGGAAAATGATGACCAGTGCCAGAAAGCCCAGTTCCACCGCCCTGCTCAACAAGAAGTTGAGGGCATGGAGGTTAAACTGGTAGGCCAGCCACATGGCCACCACGATGAGCAGCACCGCCCGGGCCACCTTGGCGGCATTGGTCCGCCGGAAGAGGCCGATAAGCTTATAGAACAGGAAGGTCAGGATGGCGATGTCCACCAGGTCTGAGATGGTGACCAGCCGCAGATAGCCCACGGTATTGATACAGTATGCCAGAAAAGACGACATCGCCCTCACCTCCTCCCAGCTAGAATCCGGCAAGTTTCCCATAGTAATATCAGCTTATTATACTTGATTTTTTCCCTGTTTACAACCCCGGGGACCGGGGAATTTTACCCCCTTCGTGAGAGAAAAGCGCCCTGAAACCCAGGGCGCTTTTGTTCGTTTCTATCCCAGCCTTGCCATGTGTTTGAGGAAACGTTCCACCTCTCCGCTGGTGTTGAAGGCAGAAACGCTGACGCGCACGGTGCCGGTGGCCTCTGTGCCGCCGGTGGCATGGGCCAGCGGGGCGCAGTGAAGCCCCGCCCGCACCGCCACGCCCCGCTGGCTGAGGGCGTCGGCCACCCACCCCGGGTCCCGGTGGGCCACCCGGAAGGAGAGCACCCCCGTCTGGCACCCCTTCTCCCAAGCGGCGTACACCTGCACCCCCGGCAGCCGGTCCAGCCCCCGGGCCAGCTGGGCCACCAAGGCGGTCTCCTGCCGCCGGATGGCAGCAATCCCCCGCCGCCGGAGAAACCGGAGCCCCTCCAGCAGCCCCGCCGCGCCGGGGACGTTGTGGGTCCCCGCCTCCAACCGGTCCGGCAGAAAGTCGGGCATCTCCGGCTGGCGCGAGAGGCTGCCGGTACCCCCCCGGAGCAGGGGCTCGCCCCCCTCCCGGCAGAGCAGCAGGCCGGTGCCCTGGGGGCCATACAGGCTCTTGTGCCCGGGCATGGCCACAAAGGCGGCCCCCCATGCCTGCATGGTCACCGGCAGCACCCCCGCCGACTGGGAGGCGTCCACAATCAGCGGCACTTGCCGCTGCCGGCACAGGTTTGCCACCTCCTCCACCGGCAGCGCATAGCCGAACACGTTGGAGACGTGGGTGCAGATCACCACATCCACCCCCCGGTTCAGCTGGTGCTCCAGGGCCTCCAGAAAGAGGTCGGGGCAGAACATCGGCGCCCGAACCACCCGCAGGCGCAGCTCCGGGATGGCGGCCAGGGGACGGGTGACGGCGTTGTGCTCATACCCCGACAAGAGCACCGTGGCCCCGGGGCGGACCAGAGAGTGAATGGCCAAATTCAGCCCGTGGGTGGCGTTGAAGGTGAGCACCACCTGCTCCGGCTGGTCCACCCGGAAGAGGGCAGCGGCGGCCTCCCGGCAGGCCAGCAACGTGCGGGAGGCCCGGGCCGCGGGACCATAGGTCCCCCGCCCCGGGCTGGTCATGGTGGCCATGGCGCTCCGCACCGCCCGGTAGACCGTCGGCGGCTTTTGCAGTGTGGTGGCGGCACTGTCCAAATAGATCACAGTTCCACCTCCCGGTAACCATACCCCGCTGTGTTCACGTAAACACCTAGATAGGGCAGCCGCGCCCCGTTGAGAATGGTCAAAGCCCGAGCCAGGTTCCGGGCGGCGATCTTCACCGAATAGCTGCATCCGGTGGGGGAAATCTCGCTGGGAGACCGAAGGACCCGGGCGGAGATCCCTGCCCGCTCCAGGGCGTTGGACACCCGCTGGGCATAGGTCAGGGACCGGCACATAATGAGATATACCATAAGAAAGCTCCTCCCGCACCAGTGTATGCACGGGAGGAGGAAAGGTTTCTTTCTGTCGCAGGCCGTCGGTTCACCGCCCCACAGCCTCCAGGAGCACCACGCCGTGGGCGGCAATGCCCTGTTCGCTGCCTGTGAAGCCCAGGCCCTCTTCCGTGGTGGCCTTGACGCTGATGGCGCTCACCGGCAGGCCCATGGCCCGGGCGTAGTTCTGGCGCATCTGGGGCAGGTAGTCCTTCAGCTTGGGGCGCTGGGCCAGGATGGTCAGGTCCAGGTTCTCCACCCGCCAGCCGGCCTGGGCCAGCAGGTCCATCACCCGGCCCAGCAGGCGGAGGCTGGAGATGCCCTGATAGGCCGGGTCCGTGTCGGGGAAATGCTGGCCGATGTCTCCCAACGCCGCCGCGCCCAGGAGGGCATCCATCAGGGCATGGGTCACCACGTCTGCATCGGAGTGCCCCAGCAGCCCCAGGTGGTGGGGAATCTCCACCCCGCCCAAAATCAGTTTCCGGCCGGGCACCAGCCGGTGTACGTCATAGCCATGTCCGATTCTCATCGTCCCATCCTTTCCGCCAAAATGGCTTGGCCCCAGGTCAGGTCCCGGGGGGTGGTAATTTTCAAGTTGTCCTCACTGCCCCGGGTGAGATAGACCGGGCGGCCCAGCCGCTCTACCGCGGCGCAGTCGTCGGTGAGGGACAAGCCCTCTGCCGCCGCCTGGCCCAGGGCCTCCTGGAGGAGGGCCCGGTCAAACACCTGGGGGGTCTGGACAGCGAAGAGCTGCCCCCGGTCCGGGGTGCTCTGCACCACCCCGGCCTGGGCCACTTTGATGGTGTCCTTCACCGGGATGGCCGGGGCGGCGGCGCCGTGCTGGGCGGCGGCCTGGATGGCCTCCTCCAAAACCGCTTCCGGGAGGAAGGGGCGCGCGCCATCGTGAATGGCCACCAGGGCTGCCTGGGGATCGGTCTCCCCCAGGCCGGCCAGGACGGACTCTGTGCGGCTCTCCCCGCCCTTCACCACCCGGCGGACCTTGGTCAGGCCGTGCTGGCTGCACAGGGTGCCGATGGGGACCATCAGGTCCTCCCGGGTGACGATGACAATCTCCCCCACTTGCTCGCAGGCCTGAAAGGGGGCCAGGGTGTATAGCAGGAGGGGCTGCCCTCCCATGGGTGTGAGGATCTTATCGATCCCCTCCATCCGGGAGGCCCGCCCCGCTGCAACGATCACCGCGGAGCACAGGGGCGCCGGTTCCCGCTCTCGGTGGAACAAGGTGCGCAGAAACGCCATAGGGTTTCCTCCTTCTGCAAAAAAGGAGCCGTGCCGGCTCCTCTTGCGTTTCCTTCTAGGTATCGTGCCGTTTTCCGTAGCCATCCTATGAATGGAGTGCCCGTTCAATGCGGTCCTCTGCCTCTTGATAGCTGATGGACTGGGCCAAACCGACCTCCGAGGCGAGAATCTGCCGGGCGGCATGGAGCATTTTCCGCTCCCCCGTAGACAGGCCCCGCTTGGCTTCCCGCCCCATGAGGCCCTTCACCACTTTGGCCACTTCCAACAGGTTTCCGCTTTTCAGCCGTTCCATATTGGTCCGGTAGCGGTGGTTCCAGTTGGGGTCCATCTCCACCCGGAGGGAGGGGATCTGCCCCAGAACCCACTCGGTTTCCGCGCCACTGAGGATGGACCGCACACCGATCTCGCCGCAGTGGTCTGTGGGAATCATCACCTGCATGCCGCCTATGGGCAGCTTGAGGCTGTAGTAGTCCCGCAGGACGCCGTCTACCTTTCGTGTTACAATCTCATCCACCACGCCGGCGCCGTGCATGGGATGGACGATCTTATCGCCTACTCGGAACATGGACCTCACCTCCTGATCGGTCGCTATGCACTTGGTTGCCTACTCCTTCTCACAATGTCTAATGCCTACGGTTTACGATTGGTTTCATTATAGCCCTATTTTCCCGATTCTGCAAGGAAAATCCATAGATTTTATTGAATTTTCCCTGATTTTAACCCTTTTCTTACCCATATTTCCCTTTCCGCGCCTTTCCCCCATTCATCCCACCCCCATCCCATGGGCGCCTTTGCAGCGTCCGTCCCCCCAAGGACGTCGGGCTGTTCTCAAAAAGAAACGGCGTCAGATCTCTCTGACGCCGTTCCTGACGGGCATGTCTTGTGGAATTAAGCCTCTCTCATCCGAGCAAAGCACTCGCTGCAATAGACGGGACGGTCAGACTTGGGCTCAAAGGGAACCCGCGCCTCGCCACCGCAGGCGGCGCATACTGCCGTGAAGTATTCCCGGGGGCCGCGGGCGGCGGCTTTCCGGGCATCCCGGCAGGCCTTGCAGCGTTGGGGCTCGTTCTGGAACCCGCGTTCTGCGTAGAATTCCTGCTCCCCTGCGGAGAACACAAACTCCTTCCCACACTCTTTGCATACTAATGTCTTGTCTTCGTACATGCTGTTACCCTCTCTTTGACTTTGCGACCCACATACGGTGGGCCAGATATATGCGATCAGCTTTCGCTGGACTCGCCGCGGGATAGATATTGGGCGACTTTCCGCCGAATCCGCTGCACCGCATTGTCCACTGACTTGGTGGAGCGCTGCACTTCTTTCGCGATTTCGGCGTAAGACAACCCCTCCAGGTAATGGGAGAGAACCTGGGCCTCCAGGGGGGTTAACCCCTTGCGGATCGCCTCCTCCAGCGTGCTGAGATTCTCCTCATGGATGACGACGTCCTCGGGGTTCTTGTGCTGGTGGTGTGCCGTGCCAAAGAAGGTAAAATCTTGGTGTGCCAAAAAGAGGGATGGATCGAGAGAAACGGAATCATTCAGGGGGGTGTGCTTTCCACCGGCGGCCGCGCGCACCGCGGAGAGAAGCCGGCGGCGGACGCAGAGTTCGGCAAAGGTCCGGAACCGGGCCCCTTGGTCGGGCTGGTAACGACGGATGGCTGCCAGCAGGCCCAGCATCCCCTCCTGGATTAGATCCTCACTGTCTCCCCCCGCCAGGAACAAGGGGCGTGCGCAGACACGCACCAGGCGGGCATAACGGAGAACCAGAGTTTCCTCGGCAGCACGGTTGCCTGCGGCAACCTGTGCGCATAAAACTTCGTCTGGAATACTGATATTTTTCCCATATTCAACGCTCATAGATTTTATATTTTTATTATAATCTACCAAACCCAAAAAGTCAAGGACTTTATCAAAATCGTGGGAAATCTTGCCTTTCCCCGTTTGCTTTTGTGCACTTCCCCGGCGCTGGGACTCGGTCTCCTGTTACAGGTGGAGCTGGTCCGGGTCCTGGCCCGGGAAGGGCAGCCCCAGGTGCGCATAGGCCAGGCGGGTGACGCACCGCCCCCGGGGGGTGCGGGTGAGGAAGCCAATCTGCATGAGGTAGGGTTCGTACACGTCCTCCAGGGTCACGGCCTCCTCCCCCACGGTGGCGGCCAAGGTGTCCAGCCCTACGGGGCCGCCGGCGTAGTGCTGGATGATGCTGCGGAGCATCCGCCGGTCCACCCCGTCCAGCCCCAGCTGGTCCACCTCCAGGGCGGTGAGGGCCTGGTCGGCCACCCCTTGGGTGATGACGCCCCCCGCCCGGACCTGGGCAAAGTCCCGCACCCGGCGGAGCAGGCGGTTGGCGATCCGGGGAGTGCCCCGGGCCCGGCGGGCGATCTCCACCGCCCCGGCCTCCTCGATGGGAACCCCCAAAATCCTGGCGCTGCGGGTGACGATCTGGCTGAGCTCCTCCGGGCTGTAGAGCTCCAGGCGGAGCATCACCCCGAACCGGTCCCGGAGGGGGGCGGACAGCTGGCCGGCCCGGGTGGTGGCCCCGATGAGGGTAAACCGGGGCAGGTCCAGGCGGATGGAGTTGGCAGAGGGGCCCTTGCCGATGATGATGTCGATGGCAAAGTCCTCCATGGCGGGATAGAGAATCTCCTCCACCGACCGGTTGAGGCGGTGGATCTCGTCCACAAAGAGGATGTCGTTCTCGTTGAGGTTGGTGAGCAGGGCCGCCAGGTCCCCGGGCTTTTCAATGGCCGGGCCGGAGGTGATGCGGATGTTCACCCCCATCTCGTTGGCGATGATGCCGGAGAGGGTGGTCTTCCCCAGCCCCGGGGGGCCGTGGAGGAGGACGTGGTCCAAGGGCTCGTTCCGGAGCTTGGCCGCGTCGATGAACACGGAGAGGTTCTCCTTGGCCTTTTCCTGGCCGATGTACTCGGCCAGGCGCTTGGGGCGCAGGGAGGTCTCCCCCTCGTCCTCCGGCCGGAGGGCGGAGGTCATCAATGGGGTCTGGCTCTCTTCCTGGGAAAAATCAATGCTCATGGGGGACCTCCCTTCAGTGGATCATGTTTTTCAGGGCCTGGCGGACGATCTCCTCCAGGGAGAGGGTTTCCAGGTCCAGGCCCTTCAGGGCGGCGGTGATCTCCGCCGGGCCATAGCCCAACACCGCCAGGGCGGCGGTGGCCTCCGAGGCCTTGTCCTGGGGGATCACCGTGACGCCGGTACCGCCGTAGCTCTCCTCCCCCGGGGCGATCTGGCCCTGGGCCAGCTTGTCCTTCAGCTCCAGGATGATCCGCTGGGCGGTCTTTTTCCCGATGCCCTGGGCCACCATGAGGGCCTTCTCGTTGCCGGTGATGATGGCGGTGGCCAGCCCCTCCGGCGTGGTGGCCGAGAGGATGGACAGGGCCGCCTTGGGCCCCACCCCGGAGACGGCAATGAGCATCTGGAAGCAGTTGCGCTCGTTCTCGGTGGAAAAGCCGTAGAGTTCCATGGCGTCCTCCCGGACGTTTAGGTGGGTGTAGAGCTGGGCCGGCGCCCCGATCTGGAGGGCGGAGAGGGTGTAACTGGTGGTGCGGCAGGCGTAGCCCACCCCGCCGCAGTCAATCACGGCCAGGTTGGGGCCCAGGTGGGCTGCTGTGCCTTTGAGATAGTAAAACATGGGACGGTTCTCCTTCCTGTCATCCCTGGACCAGCCGGGAGGTGTGGGAGCGGGCGTGGCACAGGGCAATGGCCACCGCATCCGCCGCGTCATCGGGTTTGGGGACGGCGGCCAGATGGAGCAGCCGGCGGGTCATGTCCATCACCTGGCGCTTTTCCGCCTTGCCGTACCCCACCACCGCCTGCTTGACCTGGGAGGGGGTGTATTCGTAGATGGACAGCCCCAGTTTGGCCGCGGTCATCAGGATCACCCCCCGGGCCTGGGCCACGCCAATGCCGGTGGTGACGTTGGTGTTGAAGAAAAGCTCCTCAATGGCCATAACGTCCGGGGCAAACTGGTGGATGAGGGTCTCCAAATCCTCCTGGATCTGCACCAGGCGCTGGGGCATGGGAACCCCTGCCGGGGTGTTGATGGCCCCGCAGCGCACCAGGCGCGCCTGGCCCCTTTGGGCCTCCAGGACCCCAAACCCCACAATGGCATACCCCGGGTCAATGCCGAGAATTCGCATGGCGCCCTCCTTGTTCCGCGTAAGTGATGAGCTAGGAAATATAGTATACCATAGAACCCAGGAAGGGCGCAAGGCAGGACGGTCTCCCCGCCCCCACGGGCCCAGCAGAAAAGCGCCGCCGGTCCTTCGGGGGGCCGGCGGCGGTATTCACGCTATGCAGTTGTCCTCAGTCCTGCAGGCGGGCCTCCAGACCCTCCAGCTCCTTCTCCAGCGTCTGGGGGAGCTTGTCGCCGAACTGGGCATAGAAGGCGCGGATCTGCTTGGCCTCTTCCCGCCAGAGGTCCCGGTCCACGGAGAGGAGGGAGGCCAGGGTCTCCCGGTCCACATCCACCCCGTCCAGGTTGATGTCCTCCACGTTGGGGAGGTAGCCGATCTCGGTCTCCCGGGCGCCCACTTCGTCGAAGCAGCGCTTGAGGATCCACTCCACCACCCGCAGGTTCTCGCTGAAGCCGGGCCAGATAAAGTTGCCCTGGTCATCGGTGCGGAACCAGTTGACGTTGAAGATTTTCGGCGGGTTGGCAATGGCCTTCTCCATATCCAGCCAGTGCTGCCAGTAGTCCCCCATGTGGTAGCCGCAGAAGGGCAGCATGGCCATGGGGTCCCGGCGGGTTTCGCCCACGGTGCCTTCGGCAGCGGCCGTCTTTTCCGAAGCCATGACGGAGCCCACGAAAACGCCGTGCTGCCAGTCCCGGGACTGGTAGACCAGGGGGGCCGTCTTGGCCCGGCGGCCGCCGAAGATGATGGCGGAGATGGGCACCCCGTTGGGGTTGTTAAACTCCGGGGAAATGCAGGGGCAATTCTCCGCCGGGGCGGTGAAGCGGGAGTTGGGATGGGCAGCGGGGCCGGTGGCAGTGTCCGGGCTCCAGGGGTTGCCCTTCCAGTCCAAGGCGTGCTGGGGGGGATTGGGGGTAAGCTTCTCCCACCAAACGGTGTCGTCCTCCAGGTTGAGGGCCACGTTGGTGAAAATGGTCCCCTGGTGGGTGGTGGCCAGGGCGTTGGGATTGGACTTGGCGTTGGTCCCGGGGGCCACGCCGAAGAAGCCCTTCTCCGGGTTCACCGCCCACAGGCGGCCGTCGGCGCCCACACGGAGCCAGGCGATGTCATCCCCCACGCACCAGCATTTCCAGCCGTTTTTCTGATAGCCCTCGGGGGGGATGAGCATGGCCAGGTTGGTCTTGCCGCAGGCGGAGGGGAAGGCGCCGGTGACATACCGCACCTCGCCCTGGGGATTCTGGATGCCCAGGATGAGCATGTGCTCAGCCAGCCACCCCTCCTGCCGGCCCAGGTTGGAGGCGATGCGCAGGGCGAAGCATTTCTTCCCCTGGAGCACATTGCCGCCGTAGCCGGAGTTGATGGACATGATCACGTTGTCCTCGGGGAATTGGACGATGTAACGCTCCTCCGGGTCCAGGTTGGCCCGGGCATGAAGGCCTTTGATAAAGTTCTCATCCAGATAAGGGACCACTTCCTCCCCCATCCGGGTCATGATGGCCATGTTTAAGACCACGTAAATGGAATCGGTGAGCTCAATGCCGTACTTGGCAAAGGGGGAACCCACCACGCTCATGCAATAGGGAATGACGTACATGGTGCGGCCCTTCATGGAGCCGTCGTAGAGTTTGTGGAGTTTGGCATACATCTCCTGGGGGTCCATCCAGTTGTTGGTGGGACCCGCGTCCTCCTGCTTTTTGCAGCAGATGAAGGTCCGGCTCTCCACCCGGGCCACGTCGGTGGGGTCCGACCGGTGGAGATAGCAGCCAGGGAGTTTTTCCTGGTTGAGTTTGTACATTTCGCCGGTGGCGCAGGCTTCCTGCCGGAGCTGTTCCAGCTGGGCCTCGCTGCCGTCGATCCAAATCACTTGATCTGGTTTCGTTAGGGCAACCTGCTGGTCAATCCAGTCCAGCACGGCCTGATTTTTTGTTAATTCCATGTTAAACGCCCTCCTTCGAGCAGCCCATACTTTTAACATTATAGCCCTTTGCAACTTTTTATGCAAGTGACAATCCCTAACTTCCCCGGATTTCTTGGAGTTTTTCCGTTAATTGGGCAAAGTCGGCAAAAGTGAGGCGCTCCCCACGAATCGTCTCCGTCAAATTGCAGGCCCGAAGGGCTTGGGTAACCTCCTCTTTTCCTACAAAATCCGTCAAGGAGGATGACAAACTGTTGATTAGCGTCTTTCTTCGCTGGGCAAAGGCCCCCCGCACCACCCGGAAAAAGAGGGCCGGGTCCCCCACCGGCACCGGCGGCGCTTCCCGGACCGTCATGCGGATCACCGAGGAGGTCACCTTGGGGGCGGGCAGGAAGCAGGAGGGGGGCACGTCAAAGAGGACCTCACAGTGGGCGTAGTACTGGCACAGGAGGGTGAAGGCCCCGTACTCCGCCGTGCCCGGCTGGGCGCAGATCCGCTTGGCCACCTCCCGCTGGATCATCACGGTGACGGCCTGGAAGCACTGGCTCTGGAGCAGGGCGGTGATCACCGGGGTGGTGATGTTATAGGGCAGGTTGGCGCACACCACCACCGGCAGGCCGGGAAAGTGCTCCCGGCAGAAGGCAGGCAGGTCCAGCTTCAAAATGTCTCCGGGGACAATCTCCACGTTGGGATAGGGGGCCATGGTCTCCGCCAGGATGGGCAGGAGGGTGGCGTCCAACTCCACAGCCGCTACCTTCTCCCCCCGCTGGGCCAGCTGGGCGGTAAGGGGGCCGATGCCGGGGCCGATCTCCAGCACCCCCACCCCGGGGGCTGCGCCGGAGGCCTCCGCCGCCTGCTGGGGCACCCAGGATTGGATGAGGAAATTCTGCCCCTTGCTCTTGGAGAAGTGAAAGCCGTGGCGGCCCAAAAGGGCCTTGATCTCTTTGGGGTTACACAGGTCCATGAAACCGTCCTCCCTGCAACTATTTTTTCCATCATAGCACAACCCCCTGGGGATTGCAACGGACGCCCCTGCCGGGCACCCCGCCGGCCCCTGGGACATAGGATGGAAAAAAAGGAGGGATCGACTTGCCGATCATTTTTCTGTCCCCATCCACCCAGGAGTACAACGCCTACGTCAACGACCTGGGCACCGAGGAGGAGTGGATGAACCACCTGGCCGACGCCATGGAGCCCATCCTCTTTGCCTCGGGGATCCAATACACCCGCAACGACCGGGACCAGACCGCTGCCGCCGCCATCCGCGCCTCCAACGCAGGCAACTATGACCTCCACCTGGCCCTCCACTCCAACGCCTCCGGCGAGGGGCAGGCGGGGCAGAACCAGGGGATCATCGCCTTCTACTTCCCTGGCAGCGCCCGGGGGATGCGGGCGGCCCAGTTCTTGGCCAATGGGCTGAAGGCCATTTACCCCCAACCCAACCTGGTGCGCACGGAGCCCACCACCACCATCGGGGAGGTCCGCCGGGTGCGCGCCCCTGCGGTGCTGCTGGAGCTGGGCTTCCACGACAATGAGGAGGACGCCCAGTGGATCGTCTCCCACATCCAGGCCATGGCCGCCAGCTTGGTCCTCTCCCTGACGGAGTACTTTGGCATCCCCTTTTTCCCCTCCAGCACCCCCATGCCTGGGGAGGTGCGGCTGGATTTGGGGGTGCTGGACGTGTATCCCCGGCCGGACGTGGACGCTACCCCCATCGCCCAACTCTACGACGGGGCCCAGGTAACGGTGATCAACGAGTACGCCGACTGGTACCTGATCCAATTCGGCGACCAGGTGGGGTATGTGGCGGCGGAATTCATCGCGGTAGAGTAAGTTTCAAATACCTGTTTTTATGTTCATAATTTGTTCACTTAAAGTTAGTAAATTATCCACTTTTCCGCTGCCTCCCTGTGCTATGCTATCATTGTAGCAGGAACCAAACAAAACATACCTCTTTCTTTTCTCTCTCTTTTTTCTCTCTTCCTTAATACACTGCAAAAAGCCGAACGCTTTCGCGTTCGGTTTTTTGCGTATGGAAAGTTGGGACCCGCTTCGCTGGGCTCCCAACTTTTGGTGGATGCAGCCCGACCCGCGCCAGCAAGCTGGCACGCTCGGGCTGAGAAGAATTTTTTGGCCGGCAGAGCCGGTCAAAAAATGGATCTCACTTTTTCCGGCTTTTGCGAAAGCCGGAACTCTGCGAGGCTTCCCTCAAAAGCGTCACAGGCTTCCGCCGCCTGCAGGCGCGGAACCCCATACAATCATATCGGGCTGCCATCCCCTAAATTGGGGAACCGCGGCTCCCCAGACAAAAAGCGCCGGAGCGTTTGCTCCGGCGCTTCTGGTTTTGTTTTCGATGCCCTTACCGCATCATCTTCCGTCGTTTTTGGACGGAGCGCACTCTGCGGAGCATCTTGATCAGGTAGTAAAACACAGCAATGAAGTAGGGCAAGCCGAAATACGTCAAGGTGGACCGGGTTACGCTGAACTGGTCATTGTACAGGCAGATCACACCAATGATCACGGTGAACATACAGACAATGAAGATGGAGACAAATCTCGGGATCTTCAGAATCTTATACTCCATTGACTGCCTATCCCCGATCGCCTTTGCGGCGAACAGATCCATGAGGAGGATGAGCACGATACTGGCAACGCCGTAAATCAAAACCTCCATCATAATGACTTGACTATTGGCCACATCCTCTAAGATGGTGGCCGCAGCCTCTGCTTCATTCATAGAATTACTCCTTTGAAAACATTACTGGGGAAATAGGGGTCGCGAAAAGTTGGGGGCAAGCGATCAGCCAACCATTAGGCCTGATGCTTTCTCTCCTCCATACCGTGGAACACGCCTTCCCGCAGCTGATCCTGGGTCATGCCTCTGCGCTGACCGCTGGAGATCAGATACAGGACCAGGCCGATGACCATCCAGCCAACGAACATGATGATGGCCAGTCTGCCCATGTACACGGGGTTGCCGGGGACGAACAGCAGGACGAAGACCACTGCGGAGACAATGGAGGCGAAGTAGCCCATGCCGATGCCGCCGGGGATCTTGTAAGGACGCTCCAGGTCGGGCTCCTTCTTACGAAGGGCAACCAGGGAGAAGGAGGTCAGGGTCCAGGACAGCACGAAGGCCGCGCCGGAGAAGCAGGTCAGGTCGCCGATGACGCCAGCACCTGCGAAGGGGCCGATGAGGGACAGGATCAGGCAGACCAGCAGAGCGGGAACGGGGATGCCGTTCTTGTTCTGGGTTGCAAAGACCTTGGGCATCAGACGGCCACGGGACATGCCCATGAGCAGCAGGGCGGAGGCCATGAAGAAGCCGTTCCAAGTGGTGAACAGGCCGGCCAGAGCGCCGATGGTGATGATCCAGTAGAGGACCTCGCCGGCTGCGCCGCCGTAGAGCATTTTCAGCATGGTAGCTGCTGCGGGGTTGGTCATCTCGCCGCCAACGGCGGTGGGGGTAGCGAACTCCTGCCAAGACCAAGCATAGCCGAAGCAGAAGAGCAGGATGGCGTAGAAGATACAAGCCAGGGCCACGGAGAGCACCACGGTCTTACCGACGGACTTGATGTCGCCGCCAGCGTCCTCAACGCCCTGAGGAATGGTCTCGAAACCAGCCAGGAAGAAGGGAGCGGACGACAGGATGGCCAGGATGCCGCCGAACATGTTGCTGTTGGTGGCTTCCACATAGCCCAGGTCAGGATCGCCGTACAGCAGGGAGTTGCTGGTGTCATAGATGGGCTGCCAGTTGGAAGCATCGCCCTTGATGAGGGATGCGATGGCGCCCAGGATGCCGGCGCCCACCAGCACGAAGCAGAGGATCTTCTGCAGCACAGCGGCGGAGGCCAGGCCGCGCATGTTCAGAGCGAACAGCAGCAACGAGCAAATAACACCAATGATGATGGTGGTCAGGTACACAGGCGTACCAGCCACAGAATAGAGCGGGTCGCCAGCCTTCAGGCCGGGGATCAGGTAACCCAGAACGTCGGTGATCTGAATGGCTTCCCAAGGAATGATGGAGATGAACCCGCCGAAGGCTGCCCATCCGGAGATGACGGCCACGTGGCTGTTAAAGGCACGGAAGGCGAATGCCATGCCGCCGCCGGCCACGGGGAGGGCGGGAACCAGTTCGCAGTAGCACAGGGCGATGGGGACCATCATAACCAGTGCCACGATGTAGCCGATGCCGGCGGGGACGGGGCCACCGCAGTCAGACATCCAGCTGTTGATGGAGACGGCCCAGCCGACTCCGACGATCGCGCCGAAACCTAAGCAGAAAAAGTCAAGCGCGCTGACGCCTTTTTTCTCTCCCTGATTACTCATACTTTTTACCTCGTTTCTTGTTGAAATATAGTTTGATCATCTCACAACTATTATTCGCACGCGGTCTCCTGTCTGGCGGGTGGCTCATTTCATCGCCAGGCGGGAATTCTTCTTTTGTTTCGCATGGAGTCTCTTCGAATGTCTTCCTTCATTTGAGGAAAATCCATACGTGTGTTTCCTTCTTTCGGTGGATGTGGATTCACCTTCCCGGGTCACTGCATTCCTCCTGTCTTTTGGGGATCGAGCCGTACTCCTCATCCGCTTTTTCGTTTTTTTGACGAAGCCGCGGACCTTTTGAGTGGCTTCATTATATCACACTACATAGAAAAAGGAAAGAGAAATTTTCAATTTTTTCACAAAAAGATGGAAATGGTCGGTTTTCGAAATTTTTCATGGATCTTTCTTTTTGCTGCAAGGTTCCATTTTCTCTGTATTTTCTGCATCCATTTGCGCTAACCGTTGCAAGAGAGCATTTTTTTCATTGGAAACCGTCTCCGACAACACCTGGTCCAGCAGGGCGCGGAGGGCCCGGCCGATGGCGGGCCCCCGGTATCCCAGGGCCAAAAGGTCCTCTCCCCCCACCGCCAGGTCCCGTACGGTGAGGCAGGGAGCCTGGGAAAGGACCTCCCGGGCCAGGATTTCCAGCCGCTGGAACCCCTCCAGCCTTGTGCAATCTGCCGGAGCCAGGCTGGCGGCATCCCCCCGCTGTATGGCCAGCAGGTCAAAGAAGCGATCCGGCCCCAGTTTGTGCAGCCAGCGGCGGACCCGCTGGGGGCTCTCCTCCAGGACGGCGTCGTGGTAGCGCACCAGGAGCAGGACGGTCTCCCGCACCTGCCGGGGCGCCCGCAGCCGGGTGAGAATGGCCTCCGCCTGCTCCACGCTCCGCCGGGCGTGGCCGTAGAAGTGCCCCTGGCCATCCTCCCCCAGGGAAAAGGTGTCCGGCTTGCCGATGTCGTGGAAGAGCATGGCCAGGCGCAGGGGGAGCTCCGGGGGCACGTGGTCCACCGCCACGGCGGTGTGGGTCCACACATCGTAGCAGTGGTGGGCATTCCGCTGGTCAAACCCCACCATGGGGAGGATCTCCGGCACCACCGCCCCCAGCACCTGGGGATAGGTCCGCAGCACCCGCCCGGCGGCTTTGCCGCAGAGGAGTTTGCCCAGTTCGCTGAACACCCGCTCCGGCGAGATGGCCGCCAGCAGCGGGGCGCAGGCCAGGGCGGCCTGGTGGGTCTCCGCCTCCAGGGTGAAGTCCAGCACGGAAGCAAACCGCAGGGCCCGGAGGATGCGCAGGGCATCCTCGTGAAAGCGGGTCTCCGCCCTGCCCACTGCCCGGATGGTCCCCTGGGCCAGGTCCGCCTGCCCCCCGAAGAAGTCCTGCAGCCCCTGGCCGGGGGCATAGGCCATGGCGTTGATGGTAAAGTCCCGCCGGGCGGCGTCCTGGCGCAGGCTGCGGGTGAAGGTGACCCCATCTGGGTGGCGGGCGTCGGAGTAAACCCCGTCCACCCGGTAGGTGGTGATCTCCAGAGGCTCCCCCTCCAGCAGGACGGTGACGGTGCCGTGGCGCAGGCCGGTCTCGATGCGGGGGTAGGCGGCAAAGACCCGCTGGGTCTCCTCCGGCAGGGCGGAGGTGGTGAGGTCATAGTCCTTGGGGGGCAGGCCCAAAAGGGCATCCCGGACGCAGCCCCCCACGATCCAGGCCTCATACCCCGCCGCCTGGAGGAGGGCCAAGGCTTTCGCCGCCCCGGGAGAGAGGGGCAGGTTCATGGCTGCCCCTCCCCGCTGGGGTGGAAGCGCACCTGCACCCGGGTCCCCCGCCCCAGCTGGCTGTCGATGTGGACCTTGGCGTCGTGGTAGGCCGCGGCGTGCTTGACGATGGACAGGCCCAGGCCGGTGCCGCCGATCTCCTTGGAGTGGCTCTTATCCACCCGGTAGAACCGCTCGAAGACCCGGTCGGTCTCCCCCGACGGGATGCCGATGCCGGTGTCCTGGACGGTGAGAACCACCCACTGGGGCTCCCGGGTGACCGAAACCTCCACCCGGCCCCCTTCCTTATTATATTTAATGGCGTTGTCGCAGAGGTTGAAGAGGATCTCCTCCAGGAGCTTTTCCGCTCCGTCCACCCGCTGGCAGGCGCCGGTGAGGGTGAGGGTGATCTTCCGCTGCCGGGCGGCCTCCTCCAGCCGGGTCAGGGCCCGGGCGCAGAGGGCGTAGAGGTCGATGCCGCAGCGGCGCTCCTGCCCCGGGGCCCCCTCGTCCAGGTGGGAGAGGTTGAGGATGTCCTCCACCAGGGCGATGAGGCGCTGAGCCTCCTCGTAGATCTTCCCGGCGAAGCGGCCCACGTCCTCGCTTTTCACCATCCCCTCCCGGAGGATCTCCGCATAGCCGGAGATGGAGGTGAGGGGGGTCTTGAGTTCGTGGGAGACGTTGGCGGTAAAATCCCGGCGGATGCGGTCCTGCTTCTCGTACCCCTCCTTCAGCTGGCGGATCTGCTGCTGCAGCTGGGCTTGGCGGTTGGGGCTCTCCTGGGTCTGGGGCCGGGTGCGGCGGGCCAGCCAGACCCCCAACGCCAGGCCCACGGCCAGGGGGAGCAGGGGTTTCATAGGGCTAGACATGGGATGGTTCCTCCTGTGGGCGTATCTTTCGCAGGGGGTGCCCGAATGGCCGCCCCCTGCTGCCTCCCAGTATACCAGCCCCGGTAAGGGAGAGCAAGCCCCTCCCTTACCAGGCTCTCGGTGGTAAGGGAGGGGCTTGCTGCGGGCCTCATTCGGCTTCGATGATTTTGATTTGATCGGCGTTCAGGCCGGTCTGTTCCTTGACGATCTCCCCGATCCGGGCGGCGTCGGCGTCGGTCATGCCGTTCTCCATGGCGGAGACCACCACGCTGATGCTGTCCTCCCCCAGGAAGGCCACGCAGTCGGCATAGCCCTTGGCGGTGATGAGGTTTTCGATCTGGGCCTCGGTCATGGTGGCGTCGGCCATGGTCTGGATGGCCTGGTTGGCCTCGTCCACGGCGGCCTGGTCGGCCTTCTCATCCTTGGCCGCCTCCTGGAGCAGGGAGAGGGCGTTGTCCCGGGCCTGCTGGCGGTTGAGGCGGGCGGTGGAGAAGTAGCTGCTCTCCCCGGCGGCCTGGCCCTCCTGGGTGGCAGCGTCCCCCTCTGCCCCGCCGCCTTCCTGGGCGGCGGCGTCCTGGTTTCCCTCCTCCGCGTTCTGGAGGGGATCGGTCTGCCCCACCAGGGCGGCCTCCCCCAGGTTCTTCCCGGCGGCGGTGTCTTGGGAATAGCTCCAGTTGAGATAGACGGCCCCGCAGACGAACAGGACGATGGCTGCGGCGATGACATTGCGTTTCCAGAGTTTCATAGGTACTTCCTCACTTTCCTTCACTGATCGAAATTTTATCGGCGCCCAGGCCCGTCAGGGCCGACAGAGCCTCGGTGATTTGCAGGCGCACCTCGGGGTCGTCGCCCCCGGGGCACACCACCAGGGCCCCCTGGTACCGGGGGTAGATCTCCTGGACGGTGACCGTCTCCTGGCTGCTGCTGCCCCGGGAGAGGATGACGGTCTGGGTGCTCTCCTCCCCCTGCTGGCTGTTCCGGTCCACGTCCTGGGCCAGCACCTGCCGGGGGCCGTTGGCCACGGTGAGCATCACCGTCACCTCCCCCGCCCCCTTGATCTGGGACAGGGCCTGGGCCAGGCGGGCCTCGGTTTTTTCCAGGTCGAAGGTCCCTTGGGCAGGTTCGGCGGCGGCCTCCTCCCCCTCTCCCCCGTCGGTGGGCAGGAGGAGCAGGAACAGCCCCACCAGGATCACCAGCCACACCAGGCGGTACTTGTGCAGGGATGCCCTCACCCGCTGGGCCAGCTGGCCCATGGTTTCTCTCCCGTTCATGGCACTTCCTCGCTGTCAAAGATTTGCCCCTGCGGGGGGGATGCCCAGCTCCTGCTCCAGGTAGCGGGACATGGCCTCCTGCTGGGCGGGGGTCAGGTCGCCGGTGACGGTGGCCTGGGTGGGGACGGGGACCTCCCCCTCCCCCGGGGTGCAGGTCACCTGGGCCGTGCAGTCTGCCCCCAACGCTTCCCCTTTGTCCACAATGTATGCTTCCAACTCCTCCTCTATGATTCCTTTCATGGCCTCGTACTGGTGGGTCTGGGCCTCCTCCTGGGCGATGGCCCCGGCAGGCAGGGCGGTGACCATGTCGTAGAGGTCCTCATAGTCCATGGTCACCAGGGGTTGGAGGATGCCCAGCACCAGGATCAGGCCGCCGGTGAGCTTGCCCACCTTCTTGACGGCCCCTGGGGGCATCAGGGCCTCCGCCACTGCGATGACGATGGCGGAGACGGTGACGCTGAGAATCCAGGTGCGGATGAGTTCCACGTGCCTCCCCTCCTATCCCGTCACCGCCGACACGGCGGACACCATGGCCACCACCAACAGCACCGCGCAGGCCGCCGTCATGGCCAGGATCAGGCCGAAGGCGGTGCCCAGGGCCTCGATGAGGCCGGTGATCCGCCCGTTGCCCGAGGCGGTGGCTGCCAGGGCGGCGGTACACTTATACATTAAATAATGCACCCCCAGGTTCAGGAAGGGCACCACGCAGATCCCCAGCACCGCCAGCATCCCAAAGACCCCTGCGGCGTTGCGCAGCACCGAGGCCCCGGCCAGGAGGGTCTCCGCCGTGTCGGAGATCACGCCCCCCACCACCGGCACCAGGTTGGAGATGGTGAACTTGGCCGCCTTCACCGTGGCCGCATCCGCCCCACCGGAGATCACCCCGGAGAGGTTGAGGTAGGCGATGAAGGCCAGCAGCACCACCGACAGGAGGATGGTGATGAGCCACTTCAGCAGCCCGCCGATCCGTTTGAGCCCGTCGTTGCCCAGGGCGGCCCAGGCCACGTTGGCGGCCACATAGGCATAGCACAGAGGGATGAGCAGGTTCTGGATCAGGTGGAGGAGCAGGTCGGAAAATAGGATGGTAATGCTGTGCTTCACCACCGCCATGGCCGGCGCGCCGCTGGCGGCGGTGGCCATGGAGACGGTGGGCAGGAGCACGTCCCCCAGCGCCTCCATGTTGGAGATGGCCTGCTTCCCCTGGGCCAGGAGGGAGTTGACATCCCCCACGGCGATGGTGGTAATCACCAGGGCGCCCACCAGGGTGACCGCCCCCAGCCTGTCCGTCCCGCCCACTTGGAGGCCCTCGGCCAGGCCGCACAGCAGGGTCACCGCCAGGAGGAGGACGCAGCTGCGGACCGAGGCCTTCACCACCCCGCCCAGGGCCTCCTTCCCGGTTTGGGCCATGTGGCGGAAGGACTGGGCCACGTCCAGGTCCTCCCCGATCTCCGTCTGGCCGGTGTAAGCCTCCCCGGCCTGCTCCAGCTCGTCCAACCCCAGGGCTTGGGTCTGCTCCTCCCAGATCTCCCCCTGGTCCAGGGCCAGGGCGGTGGGCATCAGGAGCAGCACCAGCAGGGGGACCAGCAGCAGAACCCGCCTCACAGCAGCCCCATGACCAGCTGGAGGACCATTTTTAACAGGGGCAAGGCCACCAGCACGGCGGCCGCCGCCCCGGCCACCTCCACGAAGGCGGCCAGGCTCCCCTCCCCTGCGTCCCGGCAGAGGGCGGCGGCCAGCTTGGTCACCAGGGCCAGCCCCACCGTCTGGAGCATGGGCCGCAGCAGGGCGGGGGAGATCTCGGTGAGGCTGGCCAGCTCCTCCATCACGTCCCGGATGCTCTCCAGCAGGGGCAGGGTGTTCCACAGCAGCAGCACGCAGGCTGCCATGGCCAACACCAAGGCCATCTCCGGGGCCCGCTGCCGGACCATCACGGCAAACAGGGCGGCCACCACCCCCACCGCGCCCAAAGCCAGCATATCCATGGCCCATCACAGCCCGAAGAGGGTCTTGACCAGCTCGAAGAGCTCGCTGATCTTCTGCACCACCATCATGAGGACCACGATGAGCCCGGCCAGGGTGGTCATGGTGGCCTGCTCCTCCCGGCCGGACCGGGTGAGCACCTGGTTGAGCACCGAGACCAGGATTCCCACCGCCGCGATTTTGAACACCAGATCTACGTCCATTGCCGCCTTCCTTTCCGCGGAACGAGGGTCTCGTCCCGGTTTCTTTCGTTGCTCCCACTCTATGCACCTCCCGCTGGGATCATGCCTCACAGGAGGATGAGGCAGAAGAGCCCCGCTGCCACCCCCAGGGCCAGGTAGACCCGGAACAGCCGGTGGGCCTCGGCCTGGGCCTGGGCCCCCTGGTCCTCCAAGCGGGCCAGGAGGGCCTCCAGGGCGGCCCGCTGGCTCTCCCCGTCGTAACGGCCCAGCACGTCCCCCGCCTCTCGCAGCAGGCGGCGGTCCTCTGGGGTCAGGGGGAGGGGCGTTGCCTCCAGGGCGGTTGCCCAGCTGTCGGCCCAGCTCTCCCGCCCTCCGGCGGCGAAGGCCTGGCGGCAGGCCCGGAAGAAGTCCGCTACCGGCCCCTGGCTTCCCTCCTGGGCCCCGGCCATCAACTGGTCCAGAGGGCGCAGGGAGAAGGCCAGCTCCCGGGCCAGAGCCGCCAAAACCCGGCGGAAGGCCTGCAGGCAAGCCGCCCGCTGCCGCAGGCCCTGCCCCCGGAGCACCCCCAGGGCGGTGCACCCCAGAAACAGCAGGGCCTTCCCTGCCAGGGCGGCAGTCATGGGGGCCCTCCCCCGTCCTGGACGGTGTACACCCGCTTCCCCGCTACCAGGGAGATGAAGACAAACTTTTGAAAGATCCCCGCCCCCAGCAGTTCCCGGTAGAGGGGGCGGAGGGAGAGTTCCTCCCAGCTGCCCCCGTGGGCGGTGGCCAGCAGGGTGACCCCGCAGCCGGCGGCGGTCTCCATGGCCCGCAGGTCCGCCGGGTGGGTGATCTCGTCGGCGGCCAGAACCTGGGGGGCCATCCCCCGCAGGAGCATCAGCAGGGCCTGGTCCTTGGGGCAGTTTTCCAGCACGTCGGCCCGGGGGCCCAGGGCGTAGCGGAGCTCCCCTGCCCCCAGCTCCCCCCGCTCGTCGGCCACCCCCACCCGGCGGGGCGCCGTCCCCTCCCCCAGGGAGAGGCAGCGGATGAGGTCCCGCAGCAAGGTGGTCTTTCCCAGCCCCGGCGGGGAGAGGATGAGGGTGCTGGGCACCTGCCCCCCCTGGTTGAGCCGGGGCAGAAGGGGGCGGGCAATCCCCTCCATGGTGTGGGGCACCCGGAGGGCCAGGGAGGTGATGCGCCGGAAGGACAGGAGGGCCCCGTCCCGGACCGCCCCCTCCCCACAGATCCCCAGGCGTACCCCGCCGGGGGCGGTGACATAGCCCCCGCGCAGTTGGTCTAAAATGGTGTGTACCGAGCCTCGCCCTGCCGTCTCCACCACCCGGCGGAGGTCCTCCTCGGTGAGGAGGCGGTTCCGCCAGGCGGGGTGGGTCCACTCCTCCCCCGCCTGGACGGCGGAGAGGGGGAACCCCTCCCGGAGGCGCAGCTCCTCCACCCCCTCCCGCTCCTTGGGGGGCAGGCAGTCCAGCATGGCCCCCAGGAATTGGGGCAGGGCCTTGTCCAAAGCCGTCATGGATACACCTCCCGTCATCAGCTAGGGAAAGATATGCGCCGGGTTGGGGGAATATGCCAGGGAAATTCCATCTTGTCCCCCGGCACGGGATGTGGTACCATAGGGCAAACAGGCCCGGGCCCTTTGGGCAGGCCCAGGGAGAAAGGCGGAACGGCCATGGAAAAATGGTATCAGGAGGAGTACACCTGGACGGTAGAGGTCATCGGCTATCTCCGGGGGAATACCCCAGAGGGGTATTGCCGCAACGGGGAGGAGATCGGCGACCGGTACACCTGCACCTACGGCTGCCCGGTGAACCAGGCCGGCCAGGGGATCTGCTCCAAGGTCATGGGAACCCTGTTCCCTCTGATGGAAGCGGTCCGAAGCGGCGGCGACCTGCGGAACGTGGGGGGCAGCGGGAAGTACACCAAGGACGTGGTCTGCCCCGACGGCTGCGTGATCTTCCGTCTGACGGCCACCCCGACGGGGGAAGCAAACTTTTTCCGCGGCGGCTTTCTCTCTGGCAGCCAAACCCCCTGACGGGCCCCGGCCTGAGGCCATCCCCCTCCCCCCAGGAGGGATTTTATGAGCAACAACGAGAAAGGCGACCGGAGGCACAGGCGCCCCGGCCGGAACGGTGATTTCCCATGAACGACAACGAGATGATGCGCAGAGTGGCGGCAGGCATCCAGAACCAAAGTTTCGGCAAACTTCTGGGCCTGCAGGTGGAAGAAGCGGAGGAGGGCCGGGTGGTGATCTCCTGCCAGAAGCGGGACGATCTGCTCCAGCAGACCGGGCTCCTCCATGGCGGCGTCACTGGGGCCCTGTGTGAGGCAGCCGCCGGGTATGCCGGCCTCACCGTCCTGCCGGAGGGATCCTCCGTCATCGGCGTGGAATATAAGATCAACTTCCTCCGGGCCATCACAACGGACAAAGCCTATGCCGTGGCCAAGGTTATCAAGCGGGGCAAGCAGCTGCTGGTGATGGACGTGGAGGCTTTCAACGAGGGCAGTGACAAGGTGGCGGCCAAGATGATCTTCACCGGCACCCCCACCCAGGGTTAATGCCCCACACCATCCCCCAGGAGAACGCACCGGGCAGGGTCCTCTGAACCCTGCCCGGTTTTGCTTGACTTATTTCGCAATTTAGCTATAATAGAAAATAGATACGTGAAGGGAGGCAACGATATGGGAGACGACTTTTTCCAGGCCCTGGCCAACCCCTACCGGCGGGAGATCATCCGGCTGCTGAAATGGCGCAGCCGCACCGCCGGGGAGATTGCCGCCCACTTTTCCATCTCCCAGCCCTCCATTTCCCGGCATTTGGACGTGCTGAAGCGGGCGGAGATTATCACCGCGGAGCGCCGGGGGAACCAGATCCTCTATACCCTGAACCTCTCCGTGGTTCAGGAGATGGTGGTTCAGCTCACCGACCTGCTGGGCCGAAAGGAGGAGCCCTGCCATGAGACGGAGTGAACCCAGAAGCCGGCTCCTGGCCCTCACCCTTCTGATCCTGGGGGCTGCCCTGCTGGCCCAGGTGCTGGGCGGCCTAGCGGGGCTGGTGCTGCTGGGGGCCGTTCTGTTGGGGGTGGTGTGGGACCTGGCCCGCCATTTGGAGGACCTCACCGACCTGCCGGCGGACAGCCCCAAGTGGAAGCCCCTGCGGTGGGTCACCGCCTTTGACGCCGCCCTGGTCCTGGTGTGCGTAGGGGCTGCCCTGCTGGCGGAGACGGGACACCTCCCCTGGACAGAGGCAGGAGAGCAGTACTTCGCCGCTGCCCTGGTGCTGGCGGTCCTCCTCTTCCTGGGGAACCTGGCCCCCAAGCTCCCCTTTAGCCGCCACACCGGCCTTCGCCTGCCCTGGACCGTGGCCGACGAGGACACCTGGACGGTGGCCCACCGGCTGGTGGGGTACCTCTCCTTTCCCCTGGCCCTGGTCTACCTGGCGGGTCTCTCCCTGACGACCCAGTTTGAGGCACTGACCTTGGGGGTGTTCCTCCTCTGGGTGGGGGTCCCTGGGCTGCTGTCTTACCTCTACTTCCGCCGGAAGTGGATCCCCTGAATGCTCTTTTGCAAAGGAGGCGCTGCCATGCGCATCACCGTTCTCTCTGACAACCTCCCCGCCCGGGGGCTGGAGGCCGAGTGGGGCCTCTCCCTATACCTGGAGTACCAGGGCCATGCCCTCCTGCTGGACACCGGGGCCAGCGATCTCTTCGCCCGAAACGCCGAGGCTTTGGGGCTGGATCTGGGGGCTGTGGCCTTCGGCGTCCTCTCCCACGCCCACTGGGACCACGCCAACGGGATGGACGCCTTCTTCGCCCGGAACCCCTCCGCCCCCTTCTACCTCCAGGGGAGCTGCGGGGAGGTCTGCTTCGACCACTCCCCTGGCCTGTGGCGGTATGAGGGGCCAAAGCGGGGGCTGCTGGACCGGTTTGCCTCCCGGCTTCGGTACGTCACCGGGGCCTTCTCTCCCCTGCCTGGGGTGCATCTGCTCCCCCACACAACCCCCGGCCTGGCCCGGCGGGGGGCGGCCGCTGGGATGTTCTGCCTCCGGGCGGGGCAGTGGGTGCCGGACGACTTCTCCCACGAGCAGACCTTGGTGCTGGAGACGCCCCGGGGGCTGGTCCTTTTGAGCAGCTGCTGCCACGCCGGGGCGGACACCATCATCCGGGAGGTCCAAGCCGCCTTCCCCGGCCGGCCCATCCTGGCCATCGTCGGGGGCTTCCACCTCTACGAGACCCCGGACCAGGAGGTCCGGGCCCTGGCCCGCCGCCTTCGGGACACCGGGGTGGCCCAGATCCTCACCGGCCACTGCACCGGGGAGAGAGGGTTTGCCCTGCTCCGGGAGGAATTGGGGGCGCAAGTGACCCAGTTCTCCACCGGGCTGGTGGTAGAACTGTGAGGTAGGCGCTCACTGGCGCGGGGATGGGGCCCGCAAGCTCTGTCCCTTGGACCGGCCTTGGGGGCGGCGCCGTCGGTAGGTGGTTCCGTTGGGACCATCGCAGGTTAGCACCTGCGACGTGGGTTCCCCGCCGACTCCGGCGGGGGAGCCCGACTTTCTTTGGAGAAAGTCGGAGGAAAGAACACCAGGGCTCCGCCCTGGACCCGGGTTTTTATGGCCGCTCGT